>NZ_LT629751.1:1035000-1335555 GCF_900104805.1 Pseudomonas oryzae
GTGATCCGGTGGTTCTGTATGGAAGGGCCATCGCTCAACGGATAAAAGGTACTCCGGGGATAACAGGCTGATACCGCCCAAGAGTTCATATCGACGGCGGTGTTTGGCACCTCGATGTCGGCTCATCACATCCTGGGGCTGAAGCCGGTCCCAAGGGTATGGCTGTTCGCCATTTAAAGTGGTACGCGAGCTGGGTTTAGAACGTCGTGAGACAGTTCGGTCCCTATCTGCCGTGGACGTTTGAGATTTGAGAGGGGCTGACCTTAGTACGAGAGGACCGGGTTGGACGAACCTCTGGTGTTCCGGTTGTCACGCCAGTGGCATTGCCGGGTAGCTATGTTCGGAAAAGATAACCGCTGAAAGCATCTAAGCGGGAAACTTGCCTCAAGATGAGATCTCACTGGAGCCTTGAGCTCCCTGAAGGGCCGTCGAAGACTACGACGTTGATAGGCTGGGTGTGTAAGCGTTGTGAGGCGTTGAGCTAACCAGTACTAATTGCCCGTGAGGCTTGACCATATAACACCCAAACAATCTGATTGTTTGCGTGAGACAGGCCGAAAGCTTGCAGAACCGCAAGACAGATACCGAATACGACTATCACGTACCCGATTCGGGGTAGCGCCACGGCGATGCCCCAACCGAATTGCTTGACGACCATAGAGCGTTGGAACCACCTGATCCCATCCCGAACTCAGCAGTGAAACGACGCATCGCCGATGGTAGTGTGGGGCTTCCCCATGTGAGAGTAGGTCATCGTCAAGCACCTATACAGAGACCCCGATCAGCTCATGCTGGTCGGGGTTTCGTCTTTTCAGGTCTGAAAAGCTCTGCCATGCGGGATGCAGCCACCAGCTCCTTACTTCCCCGAGACTGGCAATGCTCGCAGGTGTTGGCTCAGATCACCCACCAGATCCAGCCGATACTCCCGCGCCGTGAAGCACCACTCCCCATCGATACGCGCGAAGCAGTCGAGGTAGCGGCCGCTGGCGATGGCCTGCAGCGGCAGCTGCTCGGTAGCCTGGAGCACCGTGTAGCAGGAGCGGGCCTCGGCGGTGCCGGCCGCCTCGTCGATCTCGACGATGGGGTTGGAGATCAGGTGACGGGTGCGCGGGGTGCCGCAGGGGTAGAGGACGATGATCCGCCGCCACAGGGCGAGCAGGCCGGCGTGGTCCAGGGTGCCGTTGCCGCCGGCTTCGATGCGCGCGTGGTGGAACAGTGCGGCGGCCTCCGCGAGCTGCCCTGCGTCGATGGCTTCGGCGTAGCGGTAGAGCAGGTTGTGGATGGCGCGGGTCGCGTCGTTCATGGGCAGTCCTCTTGGGCAGGGCAAGCGCTCCCGCTCCGTAGGGGCGAATTTATTCGCCAAAACACGCCGGCAAGGCGAATGAATTCGCCCCTACAGCCATGCATGCGATTGATGAGGCCGCTGCGGGAGGCCCCGCAGCGGCCGCAGGCTCACACCGCGCAGCCGGCGCGCAGGCCCGAGGCCATGGCGCCCTCGATGTAGCCCAGCTCGTGGCAGTCGCCCAGGCGGGTGACGGCGAAGCCGCTGGCTTCCAGCGTGCGCGCCAGGCTGTCGTCCGGCTCGGCGCCGGTGGCCAGCACCACCGAGTCGGCGGCGATTTCCGCGCTGGTGCCGTCGGCGTTGCGGTAGGCGACCTTACTGCGGCCGATGGACTGGACCTCGACGGCGGTGAGCAGCTGTGCCTGGTGCTCCTGCAGGCCGTGCAGCACCCGCCAGCGGCGCACGATGGCCAGCTCGCGGCCGAGGCTCGGGCCGCTCTCCAGCACGCACACCTCGCGGCCGCGCTCGATGAGGAACTCGGCCAGTTCGAGGCCGACCAGGCCGCCGCCGACGATCACCACGCGCTTGCCCAGCGGCATCCACACATGGGAGAGCTTCTGCATGGCGGAGGTCGAGTCGGTGACGCCGACCAGGCTGCCGGCCTTCATCATCGCCCGCTGGGTCAGCGACAGCTTGCGCTTGGCGATCTCCTCGGCGCGGTCGCCGGTGAGCAGGCGGCGCAGCTCGTCACCGCTCCACACGTGATCCTGCTCGGCGCCGGGAATGGCCGGCGCAGCGCGCCGTGCGCCGGTGGCGACCAGCACCGTCTCCGCGCCCAGCTCGCGCAGCAGCTGCGGGGTGGCCTCACTGTTATAGCGCACCTCGATCGGCAGGTTGCGCACCTGCTCCACCAGATGGTCGAGCAGCCGGCCGTTCTCGGCGTAGGCGAGGGCGGCGAAGAACAGGGTGCCGCCCAGGCGGTCGCTGCGCTCCAGCAGGGTGACGCGGTGGCCGCGCAGTGCGGCGACGCGCGCCGCCTCCATGCCGGCCGGTCCGCCACCGACCACCACCACGTGGCGCAGCGTGGCGGCAGGGGTGATGACCAGCTCGGCCTCGTGGCCGGTGCGCGGGTTGACCGCGCACTTGACCCGCTGGTTGATGAAGATCTGGCTGACGCACACGTAGCAGTAGATGCACGGGCGGACGTCCTGCGGGCGGCCGGCGATCAGCTTGTTGGGCAGCTCGGGGTCGGCCAGCAGCTTGCGCGCCATGGCGACGAAGTCGTACTGGCCGCGGGCGATGCCCTGGTCGCCGACCTCGGGCTCGACGCGGCCGACGGCGATCACCGGGATGTCGACTTCCTTGCGGATCGCCGCGGCCCACTCCAGGAAGCCGCCCGGCTGCTGCACCAGCGGCGCCTCGGTGAAGGCCACGCCCTCGGTGACCGCGGCGTAGGCGGATACGCTGACCGCGTCGGCGCCGGCCGCCTCGGCCATCACCGCCACCGTCTTGGCGTCCTCCAGGCTGATGCCGCCGGGGGTGCGCAGCTCGTAGGCGTCCAGGCGCAGCCACACCGGGAAGTCCTTGCCCACCCGCGCGCGTACCGCGGCGAGCACCTCCATGAGCAGGCGCGCGCGGTTCTCCAGCGGGCCGCCGTACTCGTCGTCGCGCTTGTTGAAGTAGGCGGAGAGGAAGCCGGCGATGATGTAGTTGTGCGCGGCGTGGATCTCCACGCCATCGAAACCGGCACGCTGGGCGCGCTCGGCGGCGGCGGCGAACCACTCGACCATCTGCGCGATGTCGGCCCGGTCCATCACGCGGATCTGCGCGCCGCCCTCGCGGCGCTTGCTGGAGCTGACGAAGGTGCCCAGCTCCTCGCGGGTCAGCGCCGCCATCATGTTGGTGTTCAGCGCCGGCGGGATCGACGGCACCCAGATCGGCCGGCCCTCGGCCATGTCGCGCACGGCGACCTTGCCGGCGTGCTGCAGCTGCATGGCGATCTTCGCGCCGTGCTTGTGTACCCGGCTGGCCAGGGCGGACAGGCCGGGCAGGAACTCGTCGCTGGACACGCCGACCTGGTAGGGCTCGGCGGTGCCGTGCGGGTAGGCGATCGAGCACACGCCCATGATCAACAGGCCGGCGCCGCCAGCGGCGCGCGCCTCGTAGTAGGCCTGGATGCGCTCGCCGCAGTGGCCGTCGGCCTCGGCGAAGTTGGAGCCCATCGGCGCCATGACGATGCGGTTGCGCAGTTCGAGCTGGCCGATGCGCCCGGGGGCGAGCAGGTGGTTGAAGCTGGTCATGAAAGGATCTTCCCTTGCTGGCGGATTGCCGCAGCGCGGCAACCCGCTGATTGTTCGAGCTTCGCCGAGGAGTCAGGGTAATTGCACGAAGCCGAAAAGGCTCGACATGAGCTGACTGCCGCCTGCAGGAGCGGATTCATCCGACCGCCCCGAGGTGCGGCAGCTCGGTGGCTTGCCGCGCCATGGGCGCGGTTGGCGAATGAATTCGCCCCTACGGTTTCATGCACTTGCTTCGCCGAGGAAGTCCAGGCAGGTGCGGTTGAACAGCTCGGTGTGCTCGACCTGCACCCAGTGGCCGCAGCGGTTGAGCAGCAGGCAGCGCGCCTGCGGCGCCTTGTCCAGCAGCTTGAGCGCGCCGCCGACCGGGTTGAAGCGGTCGACCGTGCCCCAGAAGGCCAACACCGGGCAGGTCAGCTCGCCGAGGCGTTCGGTCATGTTGGCCACGCGCATGCCGGCGAACAGGCTGCGTGGCTGGGTGGCTGCCACTGCAGCGCGCTCGGCGAGCAGGGTGTCGTCGAGCAGCGCCGGGTCGAACAACTGCAGGGTCATCACCTGGCGCATCTCCTCGACGCCCATCGGCCCTCTGCCGTACACCTCGACCATGCGCTGGATGCCCTCCATCTGGAAGTAGGTCTCGCGCTCCTCGAGGCCGCCCGGGGCCATCAGGATCAGCTTCTCGACGGTCTGCGGATGGGCCAGCGCCTGGCCGAGGGCGATGGCGCCGCCCAGCGAGTTGCCGACCAGGGTGCAGCGCTGGATGCCGACGGTCGCGAGGAAGGCGTTCAGCGCGGCGACGAAGAAGTCCAGGCAGTACTCGATGTCCTCGGGCTTGTCCGAGCGGCCGAAGCCGGGCAGGTCGAGGACGATGTTGCGGTAGCCGGCGGCGGCGAATACCGGGTAGTTGGACTTGAAGTTGCTGTAGCCGCTGGCCCCCGGGCCGCTGCCGTGCAGCCAGAGCACCACCGGGCCCTGGCCCTCGTCGAGGTAGTGCAGGCGCAGGCCGTCGGGCAGGCTGGCGAAGTGGCCGAGGGGCAGCGGAAGGTCTTGTGCGGACATGCGTTATCTCCGGGTCAGGCGGTAGCGGTGGTCGCGCCGGGGGCGGCGCTGGAAGGCGAAGACTGGCCGAGCAACTGGCGGCGATAGCGCGGCAGGGCCAGGGCGAGGAACAGCGCGGCCAGCAGCAGCAGGGACATCGAGGCGGCCAGCGAGTAGCGCAGCGCCTCGCTGCCGGCGATAGGCGTGAAGTAATCACTGAGCATGCCGGTGACCAGCGGGCCGAGGCCGACGCCGAGCAGGCTCATGCCCATCACGAAGATCGAGGTGGCCTGGGCCAGGCGGCTGGCCGGGAATAGGTGGCTGATCGCGCCCAGGCAGGGGGTCGCCCACCAGGTGCCGAAGAAACCGAACGGGATGTAGAGCAGGAAGGCCGTCGGCACGCCGATACCGAAGGCGGAGAAGGCGACGCCAGCCGGCCAGAGGAAGTAGGCGAGGCCGAAGGGAATGCTGATCAGGGTGCCGAGCAGGGGCACGCCGATCTGCCAGCCGCAATCGCGGCGCGCCATGCGATCGGTGACCCAACCGCAGGCCAGGGTGCCGAGGGCCGCGCAGCTGCCGCCGACCACGCCGACCAGCAGGCCGGCCTCCTTGATCGACAGGCCGTGGGAGCGGATCAGGTAGCTCGGGCTCCAGGTGCCGATGGCGTAGCCGGCGACGGCGGCGGCCGAACCGGTCAGCACGATCCACATGAAGCCCGGGGTTTGCAGCAGCAGGCCGAGGGTCTGCAGCCAGCTCTCCTGGGCGCGGCCGGCGCCGGCCGGGGCGACCGTGTGCGGCGCGCGCACCGTGGCCCACAGCAGCAGGGCGAGCACGATGCCCGGGGCGCCGAGGACCAGGAACGCGGCGCGCCAGCCGTGGTGCTCGGCGATCCAGCCGCCCAGGCCCAGACCGAACACCGCGCCCAGACTGGAACCGAGCATCAGCACCGAGATCGCGCTGGAGCGGCGCTGCGGCGGGTAGAGGTCGGAGACCATCGCCACCGAGGGCGCGGTGCCGCCGGCCTCGCCGATGGCCACGCCGATGCGCGCCAGCACCAGGAACAGGAAGCTGCCGGCCAGGCCGCAGAGCATGGTCATCACGCTCCAGCCGATGCAGGCCATGACGATCACCGGCTTGCGGCCGATGCGGTCGGACAGCCGGCCGAGCGGGAAGCCGAACAGGGTGAAGAACAGCGCGAAGGTCAGCCCGGAGAGCAGGCCGATTTGGGTGTCGGAGATGGCGAACTCGGCCTTCACCGGCTCGATGAGGATCGCCATCAGCTGCCGGTCGATGTAGTTGAACACGTAGATGACGGTCAGCACCGCCAGGGCGTAGTGGCTACGCCAGGTGACACGCGCAGGTGAGTTCACGGGCAGGTCCTCTTGTTGTTCTTCTGCAGAAGTTGAGCGAGAGGCTCCGCTTTGCCCCCCGTCACGGGCATCGTCAAATCGGACGATGCCCCCCCGCCGCCCGCCGCCAATCATGAGTCCCGTGGTCGCTGCGGGACTTTCCCCGCCGCGATGGAACATTCGCTTGCGGGAGAACGCACATGAAGCTGGTGAACAAGGTGGCCTTCGTCACCGGAGCAGGACAGGGCATGGGGCGGGCGATGGTGCGCCGCTTCGCCGAGGAGGGCGCCGTGGTGGTGGCGGCGGACATCAACCTGGACGCCGCGCGCGCGACCATCGAGGGCCTGGCCGGGGGCAGCGCCCTGGCGCTGGCCTGCAACGTCGCCGACAGCGCCTCGGTGGCCGCGGCCATGGCTGCCGTGGTCGAGCGCTTCGGCCGTCTCGACGTGCTGGTCAACAACGCCGGTGTCGGCTCGGTCGACGCCTTCCTCGACACCCCCGACGAGCACTGGCAGCGCGTCATCGGCGTCAACCTCACCGGCGTGTTCCTGTGCAGCCGCGAGGCCGCGCGCCTGATGCACCAGAGTGGCGAGGGCGGAGTGATCGTCAACCTGTCGAGCACCGCGGCCATCTCCGGCGAGGGGCCGAGCCACTACTGCGCTTCCAAGGCCGGCGTGATGGGCCTGACCCGCAGCCTGGCCCGCGAGCTGGCGCCCAGCCGGATCCGCGTCAACACCATAGTTCCCGGCCCGACCAACACCCCGATGATGGCCGGCATCCCCGACGACTGGATGCAGAGCATGGTCAAGGCCATCCCGCTCGGCCGCATGTGCGAGCCGGCCGAGATCGCCGCCGTGGCGGCCTTCCTGGCCAGCGACGACGCCAGCTTCATCACCGGCCAGAACATCGCCGTCAACGGCGGCATGGCCTTCATCTGAGGAGGGGAGAACGATGACAGCACGTCTTGCAGGCAAGGTCGCCTTCATCACCGGCGGCAGCTCGGGGATCGGTGAGGCCACCGCCCACCGCTTCGCCGAGGAAGGCGCCACCGTGGTCATCTGCGGCCGCCGCGCCGAGCCGCTGGAAGCGGTGGTCGCCGCCATCCGCGACAAGGGCGGCAACGCCGAATGCGTGGTCGCCGACGTCAGCGACGAACAGGCCTTCGTCGCCGCCATCGAGGCGGCGGCGCAGCGCCACGGTCGCCTGGACATCATGGTCAACAACGCCATGGCCTACAGCTGGGGCGCCATCACCGGCACCGACACTGCCACCTGGCACGGCAACTTCTCCACCACCGTGGACGGCACCTTCTGGGGCACCCGCACCGCGATGCGCCTGATGCAGCAGCAGGGCGGCGGTTCCATCGTCAACCTGGCGTCGATCTGCGGTCTGTTCGGCACCGCCTGGATGGCCGGCTATTCGGCGGCCAAGGCGGCGGTGATCAACTTCAGCCGCGCCGCCGCCTCCGAAGGCGCGGCGGCCAACATCCGCTGCAACGTGGTGATCCCCGGCGTGGTCGCCACCCCGGCCACCGCCGGCATGCTGGCCGACGACAAGGGCCGCGCCAACACCGAGAAGCTGATCCCGATGCGTCGGGTCGGCGAGCCGGTGGAGCTGGCCAACGCCATCCTGTTCCTCGCCTCCGACGAAGCCTCCTACGTCACCGGCGCCTGCCTGACCGTGGACGGCGGGCGCAGCTCGGACCTTTACACCGTACTCGAATAACGCCACGCGCCTACCACCCGCGCGCGGCGGCTGGCCCGCGCGGGGCCGAATCACCCGCAGCAAGGGCACCCCAATGGACAACAACAACAGCCTCGCCGCGCGCCTGGACCGCCTCGAATCCATCGAGGAAATCCGCCAGCTGGCCGGCAAGTATTCGCTGTCGCTGGACATGCGCGACCTCGACTCCCACGTCAACCTGTTCGCCCCGGACATCCGCGTCGGCCGCGACAAGGTCGGCCGCGCCCACCTCAAGGCCTGGCTCGACGACACCCTGCGCAACCAGTTCGACGGCACCTCGCACCATCTCGGCCAGCACATCATCGAGTTCGTCGACGCCGACCACGCCACCGGCGTGGTGTACTCGAAGAACGAGCACGAGACCGGCGCCGAGTGGGTGATCATGCAGATGCTCTACTGGGACGACTACCAGCGCATCGACGGGCGCTGGTACTTCCGCCGCCGTCTGCCCTGCTACTGGTACGCCACCGACCTCAACAAGCCGCCGATCGGCCAGCGCAAGATGCGCTGGCCCGGCCGCGAGCCCTACCACGGCACCTTCCACGACCTGTTCCCCTCCTGGACCGAGTTCTGGGCCGCGCGCCCGTACAAGGAAACCCTGCCCGAGGTCGCCGAGCCGGCGCCGCTGGAAGGTTTCCTCGCCACCCTGCGCCGCGGTGCCGGCGCGCCGAAGATCCGCGTGCGCTGAGGAGATGGCCATGAATCCGCTGTTCCAACCCGTTCGCCTCGGCGACATCGAACTGGCCAACCGCGTGGTGATGGCGCCGATGACGCGCAGCCGCGCCGCCGAAGACGGCATGCCGACCCTCGACATGGTCGAGTACTACGCCCAGCGCGCCAGCGCCGGGCTGATCGTCGCCGAAGGCACCGCGCCTTCGGCCGCCGGCCTCGGCTACTGCCGCACCCCGGGCATCTACAGCGCCGCGCAGATCGCCGCCTGGCGCGGCGTAACCGCGGCGGTGCACGCCGCCGGCGGGCGCATCGTCCTGCAGCTGATGCACGTCGGCCGGGTCGCCAGCCACCACAACAAGCCGGCCGGCGCGCCGACCGTGGCGCCCTCGGCGCTGCGCGCGCGCACCCAGCTGTTCAGCGACGCCGCCGGCATGGTCGACACCGACCAGCCTGAGGAACTCAGCACCGCACAGGTCCGCGAAGTGATCGAAGAGTTCGCCCAGGCCGCGCGCAACGCCCGCGCCGCCGGCTTCGACGGCGTCGAGCTGCACTGCACCAGCGGCTACCTGCCGATGCAATTCATGGCCGACGGCAGCAACCGCCGCAGTGACGAATACGGCGGCAGCCTGGAAAACCGCGTGCGCTTCCCCGCCGAGGTGCTCGCCGCCATGGCCGAGGCCATCGGCCCCGGCCGGGTCGGCCTGCGCATCTGCCCGGGTAACCCCTACAACGACACCGAGGACAGCGATCCGGCCGCCACCGCCGCAGCGCTGCTGGATGCCATCGCCCCGCTGGGCCTGGCCTACCTGCACGTGATGCGCGCGCAGGTGCCGGGCCTGGACGCCTTCGCCCTGGCCCGCCAGCACTTCCCCGGCGCGCTGATCCTCAACGACGGCTTCGACGGCCACAGCGCGCGCCAGGCCATCGAGGCCGGGCAGGGCGAGGCGGTGTCCTTCGCCCGCCACTACATCGGCAACCCGGACCTGGCCGAGCGCCTGCGCGTCAACGCGCCGCTGGCTGGCTTCGACCGCAGCTCGCTGTACACCGCAGGGCCGCGCGGCTACCTCGACTACCCGCGCTGGCCGGTGCCGGCGCAGTGAGCGCGACTACAGGGGAATGACATGAACGATCGCATTGATGCGCAGACCGTGGCCGCGCTGGACGCCGCCCCGGTGCCCCGCGAGGTCACCCAGGCGCGCCTCGACCGCCGCGCGGCGGCCAGCGCGCTGGTCAAGCCGCGCGACCTCTACACCATCGCCGACCGCCTCGAGCAGCAGGCGCAGCGCCATGTCGCGCGGCCCCTGCTGATCTACGGCGGCGAACGCTACAGCTACGCCGAGGTGGACGCGCGCGCCAACCAGGTGGCGCACGCCGCTCTGGCCCGCGGCCTCAAGGCCGGCGACGTGTGCGCGCTGGCCCTGGAGAACCGCCCGGAGTTCTTCTTCGCCTGGTTCGGCCTGGTCAAGCTCGGCGTGGTGGTGGCGCCGCTCAACACCCACGTCAGCGGCAAGCCGCTGGCCCACGCCCTGGAAACCACCGGCGCGCGCGCCGTGCTGGCCGGCGAGGAATGCCTGGCCAACTTCGCCGCCACCGACGGCCTGCCGGGCGTGCCGCTGTGGCTGGTGCCGGACGCCGAGAAGCCGGCGGCAGCCGAGCTGCGCGCGCTGGCCGACGCCGGCTTCGCCGCCGAGGTGGCGGCTGCCTCGCGCCAGGCGCCGCCGCGCGAGCTGCGCGCAGGCATCGCCGCCGAGACGCCGAGCCTGCTGATCTTCACCTCCGGCACCACCGGCCTGCCCAAGGCGGCGCGCTACAGCCACATGCGCTGGATGAGCTCCGGCGACGTGATGGTGGAGACCCTCGAGGCCACTCCGGACGACGTGTTCTATTGCTGCCTGCCGCTCTATCACGGCGCGGCCGCCACCTCGGTGACCTCCACCGCGCTCAAGGCCGGCGCCGCCATCGTGGTGCGCCGACGTTTCAGCGTGCGCGAGTTCTGGAACGACGTGCGCAACAACGGCATCACCGTGCTGCAGTACATCGGCGAGATCTGCCGCTACCTGCTCAACCTGCCGGAGGATCCGCGCGACCGCGAGCACAGCCTGCGCGCCATGCTCGGCGCCGGCCTGTCGCCGGAGTCCTGGCAGCGCTGGGTCGAGCGTTTCGGCCCGGTGCAGGTCTTCGAGGGCTGGGGTTCCACCGAGGCCAACACCAACCTGATCAACGTCGACAACCGCATCGGCTCCTGCGGCCGTGTGCCCTACTGGGAGAAGACCAACTTCCGCCTGGTGCGCTTCGACGTGGAGAGCGAGTCGCACCCGCGCGACGCCAACGGCTTCTACCTGCTGTGCCAGCCGGGCGAAGTGGGCGAGGCCATCGGCTACATCGTCGACCACCCGGACATCGGCGGCGGCCGCTTCGAGGGCTACACCTCGGCCGAGGCCACCGAGAAGAAGATCCTCCGCGACGTGTTCCAGAAGGGCGACGCCTACTGGAGTTCGGGCGACCTGCTGCGCTACGACGAGGAAGGCTACTTCTACTTCGTCGACCGCATCGGCGACACCTTCCGCTGGAAGAGCGAGAACGTCTCGACCCTGGAGGTGGCCGACGCCCTGGCCGACTACCCGGGCCTCGAGCTGATCAACATCTACGGCGTGCAGGTGCCGGGCCAGGAGGGCCGCGCCGGCATGGCCGCGGTGCTGATGCAGGACGGCCAGGCGTTCGACCCGCACAGCTTCTACGCGCTGACCGAGCAGCGTCTGCCGCGCTACGCCGCGCCGGTGTTCGTGCGCGTGTCGCCCGCCGCCGACCTGACCAGCACCTTCAAGCTGCGCAAGGTCGACCTGCAGCGCCAGGGCTACGATCCGGCGAATTTCGCCGATCCGCTGTACGTGCGCGACGACGCGGCCGGCACCTACCGACCGTACTCGGCCGAGGCGCTGGCGGCCATCGGCCTGGCGCCGTTCGGTGCCGCCCATGGCTGACCTCGACCACAACGGCCACGAGCTGAAGGCCGGCCTGCGCTTCCCCTGGGTGGCGCCGCCGGCCAACGGCGAGACCCTGGAGGTGGCGCCCGGCGTGCTCTGGCTGCGCATGCCGCTGCCGTTCGGCCTCGACCACATCAACCTCTACCTGCTGCGCCACGACGACGGCTGGGTGGCGGTGGACAGCGGCCTGTGCACCGAGCAGAGCCGCGCGGTGTGGGAGACGGTGCTGGCCGGCGTGCTGGAGGGCCGGCCGCTGCTGGCGCTGATCTGCACCCACTTCCACTACGACCACAGCGGCCTGCTCGGCTGGCTGGCCGAGCGCTTCCACTGCCCGGTGTACATGACCCACGCCGAGTACCAGGCGATCCACGTCGCGCCGCCGCGCAGCGACGAGCCGGACTGGGCCTTCCACCAGTTCTACCGCCAGGCCGGGCTGAGCGAGGAGGATTCGGCGGCCTTCCTGCCGATGATCCGCCAGGAGCACTTCCGGCCGACGCCGCCGGCGGCCTTCCACCGCCTGCGCGAGGGCAGGGTGCTGGCCATCGGCGGGCGGCGCTGGCAGGTGGTGGTCGGCCGCGGCCATTCGCCCGAGCACGCCTGCCTGTACTGCGCCGAGGACGGCCTGCTGATCTCCGGCGACCAGGTGCTGCCGCGCATCACCCCGACGGTCGGCGTCGCGGTCGACGAGCCGGATGGCGACCCGCTGCGCGACTGGCTGGCGTCCATCGAGCGGCTCGGCGAGTTGCCCGACAGCGTGCTGGTGCTGCCGGCCCACGAGCGGCCGTTCCACGGCCTGCACACGCGCCTCGGGCAGTTGCGCGAGCACCACCGCCGGCATCTCGACCTGGTGCTGGAACGCTGCGCGCAGCCGTGCACGGCGGCCGAGCTGATGGTCGAGCTGTTCCCGCGGCTGAAGAGCCGCTTCGACGAGCTGATGGCCATCGGCGAGACCCTGGCCCACGCCAACTACCTGATCGCCGAGGGATTGCTGGTGCGCGAGGAGCTGGCGGGCGTGCACCGCTACCGCCGCGCCCGCGCCGAAGAGACGGTCGGCGAGCGTTCTAGTCCTTTTTGACGACGAGTTCGGTCGAGCGAAGTCTGGAAACTCGACTCGGCCGGTTGGCCTCAATTAGGAGAGAAGCAGCATGCACAATAAGAAAAATCCACGTTGCACCACTCTGGTTGCCCAGAGTTTCCCGCTCTTGGGCCTGGCCACCGCGGTGGCCTTGGCCAGCTCGATGGCCCAGGCCGGCGAGACCATCGAGTTCGACAACGGAGCCACCCTCGACTGGACCCTCACCACCAGCTACGGCATCGGCATGCGCACCGAGTCGCCCGATAGTGCGCTGATCGACGGCCCGCTGACCCTCAACATGGACGACGGCAACCGCAACTTCGATCGCGGCAGCCTGGTCACCCACCGCGTCGGCGCCCTCGCCGAACTGATCCTGCGCAAGGACGATTACGGCGCGGTGCTGCGCGCCAGCACCTTCTACGACGACGTCTACCACAACGCCAACGACAACGACGCGCCCGGCCGGGTCAACAAGTTCGGCGAGCACGACGAATTCACCAGCGACGCCAAGTACTACAGCGGCGGGCGCAGCCGCATCCTCGACGCCTACGTGTTCGGCGGCTGGCGCACCGACGATGGCCAGAGCATCGACGTCAAGGGTGGCCGCCACGTGGTGTCCTGGGGCGAGAGCCTGATCTATCCGGGCGTTTCCGGCGCCCAGTCGCCGGTCGACGTGGTCAAGGCCTCGCTGCCGGGCATCGAGACCAAGGAAGTGCTGCTGCCGGTCGGCCAGGTGTCCGGCCAGTGGAGCCTCAACGAGTCGCTCAGCTTCGGCGGCTACGTGCAGTACGAGTGGAAGGGCAACGAGCTGGCGCCGGTCGGCAGCTACCTGTCCACCAGCGACGTCACCGGCCCGGGCCGCGAGCTGCTGCGCGCCGGCTTCTTCAATCTGCCGTACCTCGACACCAACGAGCCGCGCGACAGCGGCCAGTGGGGTCTGCAGGTGCGCTACCGGCCGGCCCCGGATCTGGAGCTGTCGCTGTTCCGCATCAACTACCACGACCGCAACCCGTCCGGCATCGACATCAGCTTCCCGCCGGCCGGTCCGCTGGGCTACAAGGTCAACTACTTCGAGGACATCCACCTCACCGGCCTGAGCTTCTCCACCAAGATCGGCGACACCCAGGTCGGCGGCGAGTGGTCGTATCGCGACGGCGCGCCGGTGCAGGTGCTAACCGCCGGCGGCCCCAAGCCGACCAAGGGCCAGGGCCAGCAGATGCAGCTGTCGTTCATGCGCATCCTCGGCGACCGCCCGTGGGCCAGCCAGACCACCTTCATGGGCGAGGTGGTGCACGTGCGGGTCGACGACGTGGACGAGCTCAACGGCGCCGACGACTACAGCTTCAAGACCGCCTCGGCGTGGAAGAGCAAGACCGCCACCGCCTACTCGCTGGTCGGCGTGTTCAACTACCCGGGCGTGTTCACCGGCTGGGACCTGGACGTGCCGGTGCGCTTCTCCCACGTCGTGGAAGGCGCCACGCCGATGTCCGGCACCATCTCCGGCGCCCAGGGCGACCGTCGCCTGACCGTCGGCACCACCTTCAAGTACATGGGCAACCTGGAAGTGGCGCTGGCCTACAACGCCTTCCTCGGCGAGGCCGACCCGATCAGACGCCAGCTGGCCGACCGGGACTATGCCACGCTGTCCGCCAAGTACTCGTTCTGACCCGGCTGCGCCGGGCGGCGTCTGCTGCCCGGCCTGTCCGAGCAGGGCAATGGCATCAATCCGGTCGATCCGTTGTAGGGGCGAATTCATTCGCCATGGGCCGCAACGCGGCCCCGGAGGTTGCCAAGGGCAGGCCGCTGGCCTGCTTGGCGAATGAATTCGCCCCTACAGGGCCCGGTCTAGTCGATTCGAACGATTCGCGCCGGGGGCGACTGCGGCATAGTGGCGGCAGTCGCGCCCCGCACCAGTGGAGACAACCATGGGACTCAAAGGCAACGCCGCCATCGTCGGGGCGGCCCAGTACAAACCGGAGAAGTACGCCACCGCGCCGCGCATGTTCCATCTGGAACAGGTGGCCGATCTGGCCGCGCGCGCCCTGGCCGACGCCGGCCTGCAAGCCTCGGATCTCGACGGCCTGGTGATCAACGGCCCGCAGTTCCACGAAGCCTCGGTGTTCGTCCCGGCGATGGCCGCCGAATACCTGGGCATGAAGCTCAACTTCGCCGAAGTGGTCGACCTCGGCGGCTGCACCTCGGTGGGCATGGTCTGGCGCGCCGCCGCCGCCATCGAACTGGGCCTGTGCCAGGCGGTGCTCTGCGTGCTGCCGGCGCGCATGGCCCCCTTCGGCCCCGACGAGGACCCGAGCTGGATGGCCCGCGCCATGCGCTTCGGCGGCCACAGCACGGCCTTCGGCGCGCCCGAGGCGGAGTTCGACCTGCCCTACGGGCACATGGGCCAGAACACCGGTTACGCGATGATCGCCCAGCGCTACGCCGCGCAGTACGGCTACGACGCCGAGGCGATGGCGAAGATCGCCGTCGATCAGCGCTTCAACGCCCAGTTCAACCCCGAGGCCATGTTCTACGGCCAGCCGCTGACGGTCGAGCAGGTGCTGGCCAGCAAGATGGTCGCCGACCCGCTGCACGTGCTGGAGATCGTCATGCCGGTGGCCGGCGGCGCGGCGCTGATCGTCGCCTCCAAGGAGGTCGCCGCCCGCGCGCGCAACCGCGGCGCGGTGGTCACCGGCTTCGGCGAACACCTGGAATTCAAGTCGCCGTCCTACGCCGACGACATGACCCGCACCCCGGTCGGCCCGGCCTCGGACCGCGCCTTCGCCATGGCCGGCTTGAAGCCCGCCGACATGCACGCGGCGCAGATCTACGACTGCTACACCATCACCGTGCTGCTGACCCTCGAGGACGCCGGCTTCGCGCCCAAGGGCGAGGGCCTGCGCTTCGTCCGCGAGCACGACCTGACCTGGCGCGGCGATTTCCCGATGAACACCCACGGCGGCCAGCTCAGCTTCGGCCAGGCCGGCTCGGCCGGCGGCATGTCGCAGGTCATCGAGGCCTTCCACCAGATCGCCGGCCGCGCCGGCGACCGCCAGCTCGCCCGTTGCGACAACGTCTACGTCTCCGGTACCGGCGGCGTGATGAGCGAGCAGGGCGCACTGATTCTCCAGGGAGCATGAGCGAGATGTCGACCAACAAACCGATGCCCGTGCCGACGGAAATCTCGGCGCCGTTCTGGGCTGGCCTCAAGGAGCAGCGCCTGACCATCCCGCAGTGCCAGGCCTGCGGCCACTGGATCTTCTATCCGCGCCGCCACTGCGACCGCTGCTACTCCCACGACCTCAAGTGGCAGGAGGTCTCCGGCGCCGGCACGCTGTACAGCTTCACCGTGGCGCGCATCCCGACCCTGCCGGACTTCGCCGACGAGGCGCCGCAGAAGCTCGCCGTGGTCGAGCTGGACGAGGGCGTGCGGATCAACACCACCCTGGTCGGCCTCGAAGAGGGCGAGATCAAGGTCGGCATGCGCCTCAAGCCGGTGTTCGACACCGTCGACGCCGAAGGCAGAACCCTGCTGCGCTTCACCGGCATCGACAAGGACGTGGCTCCGCGCCGCTTCGACGAGCCTGAGGCAGTCGAGCAGGTCGAGGAACAGACGCCGCGCCGGCAGATCCGCGTCGACGACGCCGAAGCCCTGCACGCGCTGGTCAGCGAGCAGTTCACGGAGTGGAGCAACCAGATCGTCGTCGACCAGGCACTGATCGACGAGTTCGCCCGGCTGTCCGGCGACGACTACTGGATCCACACCGACCCGGAACGCGCCCGCAAGCAGGGCCCGTTCGGCGGCACCATCGCCCACGGCGCGCTGGTCCAGGTGCTGATGTCGCGCCTCAAGGTGCCGTTCGCGCACGAGATCGTCGGCTTCACCAACATGGTCAACTACGGCTCCGACCGCCTGCGCTTCCCCAGCCCGGTGCCGGCCGGCTCGCGCATCCACGCCCGCGGCCGGGTCAAGGCCGTGGAGATCGGCAAGCGCGGCACCCAGCTGACCCTGGAGCTGAACATCCACGTGGTCGGCAGCGAGCGCCCGGCGGTGATCAACGATCTGGTCGTGCTGTACATGTAAGTGCAAGGCCCCTGCGAAGCGTCACCCTTTCCCGCCCAGCGCATGCGCTGGGCGGTTTTTTTCGTGGGCGCCTTGCGGCCGCCGTCTAGGCGGCGCTCGCCGCACTGTTCTGCTCGTGGATGCGCAGCACTTCCTCGAGTTCGGCCTGCACGGTGCGATCCGTGCAGTCGGGCAGGCTTTCGCGCAGCTTGCGGATCACCCAGCGCTGGCCGCGATCGATGAACGCCATGCGCTCGTGCAGGTCGGCGATGGCCATCGCCTTGGCGTAGAAGTCGCCGGTCTGCCGGTTGGGCTGCACGCCCAGATGCTGCAGGCAGGTCAGCAGGCGGCGGCAGCTCTCGCCCTCGCCGGCCAGGATCTGCTCGAGCAGCGGGCGTAGGGCCGGATCCCGGCATTCGCGCATGCTCGCCGAGGCCACCTGGACGCCGGCGCGTTCGGCGCTGAGCAGGGTCTGCAGCAGTTCATCGAGCGGTGTGGACATGATCGCAACTCCTGTAGGGACGGTCACCGGTTCGGCATTTCGCGCCTGGCCGCTGCCAGGCAGTTCCAGTCTGACGCTGGGCGATCATGCTGGCTAATGAATACGGATGCTCGCTGAGTGCAATTTTATTGAATCATCGGTCGCGCCCGGCGCTGGTCGTTCGCCACGCAAGGGGGCTCGGCAAGGGCGGACGCGGTTCTGACATGCAGTGAAATTTCAACTGACTGATAATGCTCGCTGAGAAGTGCAGTATTTTTGATATTTCAGCGAGCGGCGTGCAGCATTGGCGGTCGCCCGCCCGTACCTGGCAGCCTCCACCGGACCGCGCAACATGGACATCGAACTGGCTCGCACCTTCCTCGAAATCGTCCGCTGCGGCAGCTTCATCGCTGCAGCCGAGCGCCTGCACGTCACCCAGACGGCGATCACCGCGCGGGTGCAGAACCTGGAGGGGCAGCTCAGCTGCAAGCTGTTCGTGCGCAACCGCTCCGGCGCCACGCTCACCGCCAACGGCACGGCGTTCGTCGCCTACGCCAACCAGATGGTGCAGACCTGGGAGGCCGCCCAGCGCGACCTGCCGCTGCCCGAGGGCTACCGCCAGCTGCTGCATGTGGGCGGTGAGGTCAGCCTGGGCAGTCCGCTGCTGCTGCAGTGGGTACGGCGCTTGCGCGAGCACTTTCCGCAGCACGCCATCCGCGCCGAGATCGGCGCGCCCGCGCAACTGCTGGAGCAGCTCGAGGATGGCCGCCTGGACGCGGCGCTGGTCCACAGCCCGGTGTACTGGGCTGGCCTGCAGGTCGAGCCGCTGCTGGAGGAACGGCTGATCCTGGTGCGCTCGGTGAAGAATCCCGAGCCCTACCTGTACATCGACTGGGGCGAGGATTTCCGCCGCAGCCACGACGCCGCGCTGCCCGAACATGCGCGAGCCGGACTCAGTTTCAATCTCGGCCCGCTGGCCCTGCAGTACCTGTTGGAGCAGGGCGGCACCGGCTATTTCCGCACCCGGGTGGTCCAGACCTACCTGGAGCGCGGCCTCCTCGAGCGGGTGCCTAAGGCCCCCGAGTTCAGTCATCCCGTGTACCTGGTCTACGTCCGCGAGCGCGACAGCGCCGAGCTGCAGCAGGCCTGCGCGCTGCTGCGCGAGGTGGCCGGCCAGGAGAAGGACTGGTCGCAACGCTGGGATCCGCTGATGTAGCGCATGCCCGCCTGCGCGCGGCCGCGACATGCCCCGGCCAGTCGATGGCGGTCACGAATACTTGATCGTCACCTTGTCGAGCTTCTGCCGGCCGATCTTCGCCCACGACTTGGTGTCGAACCTCAGCACCGCCACGGCGCAGGTCGGCAGGTTGACGTCCTTGTCCGCCAGGCGCAGCACCAGCTCCGACAGCAGCGGGTTGTGGCCGACCAGCATCAGCCGCTTGTGCTCGCCGCCGATCTCCTCGATCAGCTCCAGCAGCTCGTCCACCTGGCCGCTGTACAGCCGCTCGTCCTGCACGATGTGCCGGCGCTTGAAGTCGAGCTTGCGGGCGATGGCCTTCGCCGTGGCCAGCGCGCGCAAGGCCGGGCTGGACAGCAGCGCATCGACGGCGACCTCGGCCTCGGCCAGGCGCTTGCCCATCTTCACCGCATCGCGCTTGCCCTTGTCGGTCAGCGGTCGGTCCCGGTCGGTCAAGCTGACATCGTCCCAGCTCGACTGGCCGTGGCGGACGAGAAACAGCGTCTTCATGTGACGCACCTCTGCTGTATGCGATGGATTCGGCTTGAGGTTACAGCGCGCTGCTTACAAACAGATGCACGCGGCCGTGAGGAGGCGCGTCGGCTCTATCGCCCCTGTGGCCGACGCCATGTGCGGCGCTCCGCCAGGCGGCACCCCGGTGGCCGCCAGCGCATCTACGCTTCCAGAAGACGGTTCGGCACCTCTGGCAGCGGAGACGATGCGATGAGCGAAATGGCGGCCCCCGGCATCCTCGATCAGACCGAGCTCAGATGCCGGATCATCGACACCGCGCTGATGCTCGGCGTCGAGCGCGGCTGGGACGGGTTTCATCTCCATGACCTCGCGGCGCGGCTGGATATCGGCATGGCCGACATCGCCCGACACTTCGCCGGCAAGGACGCGATTGCCGAAGCCTGGTTCGAGCGTGCCGATGCCGCCTTGCTGGCCGCGCCGCAGGCGCCGGGCTGGTCGTTCCTCAGTCCTCGCCAACGCCTGCAGCGCGCGATCTTCGCCTGGTTGCAGGCGCTGGCCCCGCATCGCCAGCTGGCCGCCGAGATGCTGCGCTACAAGCTGCAGCCCGAGCATGTGCATCTCCAGGTTCAGGGCGCGCTGCGGGTCAGTCGCACCGTGCAATGGATCCGCGAGGTGGCCCTGCTGCCGGCGACCGGCTGGCGACGCGAATGCGAGGAGGCGGCGCTCACCGCCATCTACCTGGCCACCTTCGCCTGCTGGCTGCGCGACGACAGCCCCGACTCCAGCCGGACCCACGACCTGCTCGACCGGCTGCTCGCCCGCGCCGAGTGGCTGGCCGGCTGGCTCGCCGGGAGCGAGCGCGGCGCAGCGCCGGCCAGCCGCAGCGGGGCCGCGCCGAGCCGAGCCGGCAACGGGGCCGCTGGCGGCGGCTGAACGGTGGACGCGCTCGCCCACGCGCTGCTGGGCGCCACGCTGGCGCAAGCCACCCCGGCGCGCCGCAGCGCGCTGTCGCCACGGCAGCGCCTGGCGATCTGCAGCGGCGCGGCGGTCTTCCCCGATCTCGACTTCATCGGCTTCCTCGTCGATCCGCTGCGCTTTCTCGCCGATTGGCACCAGGGCCCGACCCATTCGCTGCTCCTGCTGCCGCTGTGGGCCGCGCTGATCGCCGGCGCCTTCGCCCTGGCGGGCCGGCGCAAGGCGGCGTTCCTGCCCGCCTGCGCGTTCGCCGCCGCCGGGCTTGCCTCGCACATCGCGCTCGACCTGATGACCGCCTACGGCATCGCGCTCTTCCATCCGCTCAGCCCGCGGCGGTTCTGGATCGGCAGCCTGTTCCTGGTGGACCCGCTCTTCCTGCTGATCGCCCTGGGCGCGCTGATCGCCAGCCTGAGGCGGCGCAAGCGCTGGCCGGCCATCGCCGGTCTCGCGCTGCTGATGCTCTATGCGGGCGCGCAGACGCTGCAGCAGCTGCGCGCCAGCGACATCGCGCACCAGTGGGCGCAGGCCAATGGCATAGCGCCGACGCGGGTGACGGCGCTGGCCCAGCCGCTCTCGCCCTTCCACTGGAAACTGCTCGTGGTCGATGGCGAGCGTTATCACCAGGCCCATCTGCGGCTCGGCGCTGGCGCCGCAGCGCTGCCGCTCCCGGGGCCGCTGGGCGAGCTGGCCCGGGCCTACCGGCCGTCGCAGCAACTGGTCTGGCAGCTGCGCCAGCGCTACGGCGCGGACGCGACCCTGCAGGCGCAGGTGCAGGCGCGCTGGCACGACCCGCGCTTCGCGCCCTACCGGCGCTTCGCGGTCTTCCCGGCGCTGTCGCGGATCGACCGCGGCCACGACACCTGCATCTGGTTCACCGACCTGCGCTACGACCTGCCGACCCTGCCCGAGACCTTTCGCTACGGCTTCTGCCGCAGCGGCGAGCCCCAGCCCTGGCGGCTGTATCGCCTGCGCTACTTCTCGGCCGATTCGCGGCAAGGGCTGGATTGAGCCACCGGTCCCGACCGCTGGAGCACCACAGAAGGCATGTGCAGCCTCAGAAAAACACGTCTGCAGGCACGCCAAAACGCTCGGACAGCGCGCGGATGTGGCGGACATTGAGCTGGCGCTTGCCGCCAAGGATCTCGGAAATGACCGATTGCGCGCCGACCTCGGGCAGGTCGGCCTGGGTCAGGCCGTGCTCCTGCATCAGGTAGCGCAGCACCTCCACACCACTGGCCTTGGGCAGGGGGCGGTGCGCTTCATCGTAGGCCAGCAGCATGTCGCCGATGTGCGAGGCGAGGCTGGCCAGCGGGTGATCTTCGTCGTTGCCGACGATGACCAGCAGTTCGTCCAGGGCTTCGACCCGGGCGTCGTAGTCTTCTTTGTTCGCGGGCTTGCGGAGCAGGGGAGCCACATAGCGCCAGTGCTCGCAGGCCTGTTCGATCAGTGCGGACATGGTTACTCCCTCCACTTGCCTTTGTCGTATTCAGCATGATCCAGCACGTGCTGGATGAACAGCTGCTGCGCTTGGTACTGGACGATGGTAAGCGGTGATCTGTCCGATCAGCCAAACGCAAATGCCCGGCGGGTGCATCGACACCAGCCGGGCAGGGTAGACGCTGCTGTCACTCCCCGCTCAACACCCGCCCCAGCATCCGATCACCCTCGATGGTGGTGCGGTTGATCACCCGGCGCACGCCCGGCTTGGTGCCGGTGGCGCAGTGCATGGCGCGCCAGTTGTCCCAGAGGACCATGTCGCCCTGGCGCCATTGGTGGAAGTAGTGGAATTCCGGCTTGCGGGTATGCGCCACCAGGCGTTCGAGCAGTTCGATGGCTTCGTCGTTGCACAGGCCGAAGCGCTGCGGGGTGACGATGCGGTCGAGGAACTGCTCGACCACGCCGAGCACCTTGCGGCCGCTGACCGGGTGGGTGAGCACCGCCGGGTAGACCGCATCGGCGAAGTCGGGGAAGCCGATGTCGGCGGGCTTCTTCGGCAGGCCGGGGCCGGGCACGTAGCCGTCCAGGTCGACGTAGCGCATGTGGCGGCGTTGCATGCTGAACGAGTAGGCCACCTCGAGCTTCTCCAGCAGCGCCTTGGTCTCGTCATCGAGGGCGTCGTAGGCCTTGGCCAGGTCGCCGAAGCCGGTCATGCCGTCTTCGCGGGCGACTTCCACGGCGGTCAGCACGGCGCCGTGGTTGGGGCGGCCGGTGTAGTGCAGGTCGATGTGCCAGTCGAGGCGGCCGACGATCTCCTCGCCGTGGTACCAAGCGGTGGCGAACCTGTCCTTGGCGCCGTTGTTCTCCAGCACGAAGAGTTCCGGGTACTGGTCCGAGGTGGTGACCTTGAGCGGGTGCATCTCCAGCTTGCCGAACAGGCGGCTGAAGCGGATCTGGCTTTCCGGGGTGATCTGCTGGTCGCGGAACAGCAGGATGGCGTGTTCGTACCACAGCGCCTTCAGCTCGGCCTGCAGTGCCTCGCTGTAGGGGCCGTTGATGTCGAAGCCGGAGACTTCGACGCCGACGTTGTTCAGGGGGGTGACGATGAGGCTCATGGTGGCTCTCCTTATTGTCGTTATTCGAGGACCGACGGGTCGTTGCGCAGCTCGCGGCGGGCCATGGCTTCCCAGAGGAAGGGGAAGCCGTTGGCGTCGGCGATGGCGAGGCGTTCGACCACTTCGTCTGCCAGCGGGCGACCACCGCCGGCCAGCTTGACCTCGTAGGCGCGGCGGCAGCGCCATTCCAGGGTGACCACCCGCAGGTGGGCCTGGCGCAGGTCGCGGCCGACCACCAGCGAACCGTGGTTGGCCAAGAGCGCCCACTTGGCGTCGCCCAAGGCCTCGGCGGCGGACAGGCTGGTCTGCTGCTTCTCGAAGGTGCCGGCGTAGTCGTCGTACAGCGGCAGCTCGACGCCACAGTAGGCGCCGGACTGGTCGTAGACCGGCGGCACCTGCTGCAGGTCGGCCCAGATGCCGCTCCACCTGGCGTGGTTGTGGATCACCACGTTGGCGTCGGGACGCAGTTCGTGCAGCTGCAGGTGCAGGCCGAGGGCGGGGGTGACGTTCCAGTCGCTGTCGAGGATCTTGCCGTGGCGGTCGAGGGTGACGATGTCGCTGGCGCGCAGCTCGTCCCAGGC
Organism: Pseudomonas oryzae; assembly: GCF_900104805.1. Taxonomy (NCBI): domain Bacteria; kingdom Pseudomonadati; phylum Pseudomonadota; class Gammaproteobacteria; order Pseudomonadales; family Pseudomonadaceae; genus Pseudomonas; species Pseudomonas oryzae. Next base: position 1,057,801 of record NZ_LT629751.1, read on the forward strand.
CAGCTCCCAGGGATTGGTCAGCACCGTGCCATCCGGCTGGCGCACGGTGATGTGCCCGGCGATGTGGTCGTCCCAGCCTTCGCGGCGGAGTATCCGGCACATCAGCGCGACCTGCGCCTTGGGACTGAGTTCGGGCAGCAGCGGACGGGCGCCGGGGTTGGGGGTGAACTTCTCCAGCAGGTGGGCGTTGATGCCCTCGGTTCTCAGCATGGCGGTGCTCCGGTGTTGGTTTAGCGGGTCTTGTCGTGGGGTCGATGCTAGAGCTGCGAGCCGGTGCGGGCATTGCGGATGCGGACAGATCGCTGGCCGATCCGGCCATGTTGGCGGGCGGTTTTGCACCATCCGCTGTAGGGGCGAATTCATTCGCCAAGACGCTCCGGCAAGGCGAATGAATTCGCCCCTACAGCGATTGCCCGGCGTTCAGCCCAGCAGCCGCTCGCGGAAGGCGCTGGGCGACAGCCCGGTCCACTTCTTGAAGGCGCGGAAGAAGCCCGAGTTGTCGGCGTAGCCGAGCTGCTGGGCGATGCGGGTGATGCTCTGGGTCGGGTCGCTGAGCGCGCGGCGGGCGTGGATCTCGCGCACCTGGTCGACCAGCTGCTGGTACTGCCAGCCTTGGGCGAGCAGCTTGCGGCTGAGGGTGCGCGGACTGCAGTGCAGGGCATTGGCTGCGGCGGCCAGGTCCGGTGGCTCGGCGATATGCTCGACGATCAACTGCGAAACCCGCGCGGCCACGTCGCCCCGGCTGAGTTCGATGCTGCGCCGCTCGCACAGGCTGGCGTACAGCGCGGCGCTCTGCGGGCTGGCGTGGGGCAGCGGCTGGTCGAGCACGGCGGCGTCGAAGAACAGCTGGGTGGCCGGTGCGTCGAACTGGATCGGGCAGGCGAACACCGTGTGGTACTGCTCGGCATGGGGCGGCGCGGGGAAGTCGCAGCGCAGGCGGGTGACCGGCAGGGGACGGCCGAGCACCCAGCGGGCAGTGGCGACGATGCTGCCTAGCACGTCCTCCACGGCGAGCAGGCGCAGCGGGCCGAGGTCGTCCTTGACCTGGATCTGGTAGCAGCCGTGGCCTTCGATCTCGCTGAACGAGGTGACGATCGAGCGCCCGGAGAAGCGTCCCGGGTAGTTCTGGTAGCGCAGGCCGGCGTGGCTCGCCTCGCGCAGCGTGCGGCTGCTCATCATCAGGTAGCCGAGCTGGTCGAGAGTGGCCAGCGAGCGCTGGATGCCCAGTTGCAGGCCGAGGCCGCCGTTGCCGCTCAACTGCAGCGCATCAAGCAACAACTGGCGGTGCAGCTCGGTGCTGACCACGGTATCGGGGGCCAGTAGGCGCGCGGGGGCCAGCCGGTGCCGGCGTGCCAGTTGCGCGCTGTCGATGCCCTGGCCGGCGAGGAAGTCGAGCAGCCAGACGATGTAGCGGGAATCGGTGTTGATGGCGGCCTCCCGGTAGTCTGTAGGGGCGAATTCATTCGCCTTGGCGAGGCGTGTTGGCGAATGAATTTGCCCCTACAGTGGATTGGTCGCCCGTGACGCTCAGCGCGGCTCGCGCGGCATTCCCAGCGCCCGTTCGGCGATGATGTTGCGCTGGATCTCGTTGCTGCCGCCGTAGATGGTGTCCGAGCGGGTGAACAGGAACAGCGACTGCAGGCGCGACAGCTCGTAGGGCTCGCCGTCGAGGATCTCCGCCTGCGGGCCGAGCACGTCCATCGCCAGCTTGCCCAGTTCGACGTGCCAGGTGGACCAGGCCAGCTTGTAGCTCATCGCCTCGGGGCGCAGCGTGCCGTCCTGCGGGCCGGAGAGCATGCGCAGCGAGTTGTAGCGCAGGGTGCGCAGGCCGGCCCAGGCGCGGGCGAGGCGCTGGCGCAGCATGGGGTCGGCGGCGGCGCCGTTGGCGCGGGCGTGCCGGATGACCTCGTCCAGCTCGTTCTGGAACAGCATCTGCTGGCCGAGGGTGGAAACGCCGCGCTCGAAGCCGAGCAGGGCCATGGCGATCTTCCAGCCCTCGCCGGGCGCGCCGACGATGTTGTCGGCGGCGGTTTCGGCGTCGTCGAAGAACACCTCGTTGAACTCGCTGGTGCCGGTGATCTGCTGGATCGGCTGCACGCGGATGTTGGCCTGATGCATCGGCACCAGGAAGAACGACAGGCCCTTGTGACCGACGCTGCCCGGCTCGGTGCGGGCGATCACGAAGCACCAGTCCGACTCGTGGGCCAGCGAGGTCCACACCTTCTGGCCGTTGATCAGCCAGCGATCGCCCTCCAGGCGGGCGCGGGTCTTCACCCCGGCCAGGTCGGAGCCGGCACCCGGCTCGGAGTAGCCCTGGCACCAGAACTCGCGGCCTTCGAGGATGCCGGGCAGGAAGCGGCGCTTCTGCTCCTCGCTGCCGAAGGCGGCGATGGTCGGCCCGGCCAGCCCCTCGCCGATGTGGCCCATGCGGCCTGGGCCGCCGGCGCGGGCGTACTCCTCGTGGAAGATCACCTGCTGGCTGATCGACAGGCCGCGCCCGCCGCACTCGCGCGGCCAGCCCAGGCCGATCCAGCCGCCCCTGGCCATCTCGCGCTCCCACGCCTTGCGCTCCTCGGGGAACATGTGTTCGTCGCCGGGGCCGCCGCGAAAGCGCAGCTGCTCGAATTCGCCTTGCAGGTGCTGTTGCAGCCAGTGGGCGACTTCCTGACGGAAGGCTTCGTCCTCGATGCCGAATCCGATTTTCATGGGCGGGTCTCCAGAATCAGGGTGGCCAGGCGCTCGCGGTGCCAGCTCGGGGTGCCGAGCAGCTGCTCGCTGGCGCGGGCGCGCTTGAAGTAGAGGTGCGGGTCGTACTCCCAGGTGAAGCCGACGCCGCCGTGCAGCTGGATCGACTCCGCCGCGCAGTGCATGAAGGTCTCGCTGGCCTGGCTCTGGGCGATGGCGCAGGCCTCGGCCAACTGGGCGGCCAGGTGCGCGTCGCCGTCCTCGAGCAGCGCCTCGCGGGCCACGCAGGCGGCGTAGTAGCCGGCCGAGCGGGCGCACTCGATGGCCAGCATCAGATCGGCGCAGCGGTGCTTGATGGCCTGGAAGCTGGCGATGGTGCGGCCGAACTGCTTGCGCTCGCCGATGTAGGCGAGGGTCAGGTCGAGGGTGCGCTGGGCGGCGCCGGTCTGCTCGCAGGCCAGGGCGATGGCGGCGATCTGCAGGACCTTGTCGAGCAGGGCTTCGCCTTGGCCATCGCCGTGCAGGCACTGCTCGGCGGTGACCGTCACGGCGTCCAGCTCGATGCGCGCGCGGCGGCGGGTCTGGTCGAGGGTCGGCAGCGCCTGGCGGCGGATGCCGGCCTGCTCGGCGGGCACGGTGAACAGGCGCAGCGCGCCGGCGTCGTCGCGGGTGGCGACGACCAGCAGCCCGGCGCTGGCGCCGTCGAGCACAGCTTCATATATACCGTCGAGGTGCCAGCCGTCGCCGTCACGCGTGGCGCGCGGCTGCTCGGCGGCATGCCAGCCGTCGCGGCTTTCGTGGTAGGCGAGGGTGGCGGTCAGGCTGCCGGCGGCCAGTTCGGGCAGCCAGCGCGCGCGCAGCGCCTCGTTGTCGCCCAGCAGCAGCGCCGGGGTGGCCAGGCAGGCGCTGGCGAAGAACGGCGAGCAGAGCAGGTGGTTGCCCATCTGTTCGAGCAGGATGGCCTGCTCGACGAAGCCCAGGCCGACGCCGCCGTACTGCTCGGGAATCATCAGCCCCGGCCAGCACAGCTCCTCGGCGATCTGCCGCCACAGCTCGCCATCGAAGCCCTGCGGGCTGGCCATGGCGGCGCGCACCGCCACCGAATCGGAAGCCGCGGCGAGAAAGCCCGCCGCGCTCTCCTGAATCATCAATTGTTCGTCACTCAGCGCGAAGTCCATTACCGGCTCCTCTGGCCCATTAGCAGGACAGGAGTGTGCGAGGGGAGCGGACGGCGGGAATCCCCGAAACGGACTAGGAGCCGCGCTGTCCGGGGCCGTGTAGGGGCGAATTCATTCGCCTGCATGCCCCGGTCGGGCGAATGAATTCGCCCCTACAGGTCTCGCCCCTGCTTAGTCTCAACGGACGATGAGCCCCTGGTGCGGCCTGCGCAGAATCGCCCCAAGTCATGAAACGATCTTTCAGGAGCAGGGGCATGATCGACATCCGTGGACTGAGTTACTTCGTTGCCCAGGTCGGCAATCTCGGCGACTGGCAGTGCTACGCCGAGGACGTGCTGGGCATGCCGACCAGCCCCGCGCCGGGCGGCGGCCTGTACGTGAAGATGGACGAGCGTCCCTTCCGCATGCTGGTGGTCGAGGGCGATGCGCCGCGCTACCTGGCCTCGGGCTGGGAGCTGGCCGGGGAGAAGGCCTTCCGCAACGCCCTCGCGCACCTCGAGGCCAAGGGCGTCGAGTGGCAGGCCGGCAGCGCCGAGGAGATCGACCAGCGCGGCGTGCAGGCGCTGGCCATCGTCGTCGACCCGGCGGGCAACCGGCACGAACTGAGCTGGGGCCATCGCTCCGACTGCCTGCCGTTCGTCTCGCCGCAGGGCGTGCCGCGCTTCGTCACCGGCGACATGGGCCTCGGCCACACCGTGCTGCCGGCGCCGAACTTCGACGCCACCCTGGCCTTCGCCACCGAGGTGCTCGGCTTCGAGGTTTCCGACATCTTCAACTTCCGCCCGGACCCCAACGGCCCGGCGACCCGCATCCACTTCCTGCACTGCGCCAACGCCCGCCACCACAGCCTGGCGCTGGCCGAGTACCCGGTGCCGAGCGGCTGCGTGCACGTGATGGTCGAGGTCGACTCGATGACCGAGGTGGGCCGCGCCCACGACCGCATGCAGGCGCACGGCGTGCCGCTGTCGGCGACCCTCGGTCAGCACCTCAACGACCGCATGACCAGTTTCTACATGAAGACCCCCTCGGGCTTCGACCTGGAATACGGCTACGGCGGCCTGCAGCTCGACTGGGCCGAACACAGCGCCTTCGAGTTCACCCGCGTGAGCATCTGGGGCCACGACTTCTCCGCCGGCCGGCAATAAGGAGCACATATATGAACAAGCAACTGACGGCGGCCGATGCGGTCGCCCAACTGCGCGACGGCATGACCGTCGGCTTCGGTGGCTGGGGCCCGCGGCGCAAGCCGATGGCCATCGTCCGCGAGATCCTCCGCTCGGACGTCAAGGGCCTCACCGTGGTCGCCTACGGCGGCCCCGAGGTCGGCATGCTGTGCGCCGCCGGCAAGGTGAAGAAGCTGGTGTTCGGCTTCGCCACCCTCGACGCCATCCCGCTGGAGCCGTGGTTCCGCAAGTGCCGCGAGAGCGGCCAGCTCACCGAGCTGATGGAGCTGGACGAGGGCATGTTCGAGTGGGGCCTGCGCGCCGCCGGCATGCGCCTGCCGTTCCTGCCGACCCGCTGCGGCCTGGCCACCGACGTGCTGACCCACAACCCCGAGCTGAAGACCATCGCCTCGCCCTACGCCGACGGCGAGGTGCTGCTGGCCATGCCGGCGCTCAATCTCGACGTGGCCTTCCTGCACGTCAACGACGCCGACCGCCTGGGCAACACCCTGGTGACCGGTCCGGACCCGTACTTCGACCACCTGTTCGCCCGCGCCGCCAAGCAGTGCTTCGTGTCCTGCGAGCGCCTGCACGAGCGCTTCGCGTTGACCGCTCAGGAGGCGCGCAACAACACCTTCGAGCGCTACCTGGTGACCGGCGTGGTGCACGCGCCCTTGGGCGCCCACCCGACCTCCTGCCCGTCCGACTACGGCTGGGACATGAGCCATTTCAAGCGCTACGTCGCCAGCGCGGCGGAAGAGGGCGGCTGGCAGGCCTACGTCGACGAGTTCGTGAACGTGAGCGAGACGGCCTACCAGGAAAAGAACGGCGGCGCCGAGCGCCTGGGCAAGCTGCCCCTGCCGGTGTTCTGAGGAGAACCAGCGATGACCGATACCCGTGATTTCACCCTGGCCGAACTGCTGATCGTCGCCGCCTCGGAAGCCTGGCGCGGCAACGGCGAAGTGCTGGCCTCGGGCCTGGGCGTGATCCCGCGCCTGGGCGCCAGCCTGGCCAAGCTCACCCACAGCCCGGAACTGCTGATGACCGACAGCGAGGCGTTCCTGGTCGAGGAGCCGATCCCGCTCGGCCCGCGCGGCGACTACGTGCCCAGGTACTCCGGCTGCATGAGCTTCGAGCGGGTGTTCGAGTGCGTGTGGGGCGGCCGCCGCCACGCGATGATCGGCCCGACCCAGGTCGACCGCTGGGGCCAGACCAACCTGTCGGTGGTCGGCGACTACCGCCAGCCGAAGATCGCCATGCTCGGCGTGCGCGGCCTGCCGGGCAACAGCATCAACCACATCAACTCGTTCTTCGTGCCCAGCCACAACAAGCGGGTGTTCGTTGCCGGCGAGGTGGACATGGTCTCCGGCGTCGGCTTCAAGCCCGAGCGCTGGCTGGAGGGTTCGCGCCGCGACCTGATGGACATCCGCCGCGTGGTCAGCGACCTCTGCGTGATGGACTTCGAGGGGCCGGAGCGCGCGGTGCGCGTGCGTTCGCTGCACCCGGGGGTGAGCTTCGAGGAAGTGCAGGACAACACCGGCTTCCCGCTGCTCAAGGCCGACGGCATGGGTGAGACCGCGCATCCGACCGCCGAGCAGCTGGCGATCATCCGCCGCCTCGACCCGCACGATATGCGTGCCTCCGCCCTCAAGGGCAATCCGCCCGGCATCCGTGCCGCCACCCAGGCCTGAGGAGTCGACCATGAGCGTCCCGAGCAGCGACAGCGAATTCGTCACCCGCGCCGACGCCTCGGTCTATGAGACCGACGAGCCGGTGCTGTATACGGTGGCCGACGGCATCGCCACCCTGACCATGAACCGTCCGGGGTTCAACAACGCGCAGAACTCGCAGATGACCTACGCCCTCGATGCGGCCCTGCGCCGCGCCGTGGACGACGACGCGGTCAAGGTCATCGTGCTGTGCGGCGCCGGCAAGCACTTCTCCGCCGGCCACGACATCGGCACGCCGGGACGCGACATCAACAAGCCGTTCGAGCGTGCCCACCTGTGGTGGGACCACACCAACAAGCCCGGCGGCGAGTACCTGTACGCCCGCGAGCAGGAGGTCTATCTGGGCATGTGCCGGCGCTGGCGCGAGCTGCCCAAGCCGACCATCGCCATGGTCCACGGCGCCTGCATCGCCGGCGGCCTGATGCTGGCCTGGGTCTGCGACCTGATCGTGGCCAGCGACGACGCCTTCTTCCAGGACCCGGTGGTGCGCATGGGCATTCCGGGGGTGGAGTACTTCGCCCACCCCTACGAGATGAACCCGCGCATCGCCAAGGAATTCCTCATGTGCGGCGACCGCATGCCGGCCAGCCGTGCCTACGAGGTGGGCATGGTCAACCGCGTGGTGCCGCGCGACGAGCTGCAGGCCACCACCTACGCGCTGGCGGCGAAGATCGCCGCCCAGCCGCGCATGGGCCTGGCGCTGACCAAGCAGGCGATCAACCACGTCGAGGACCTCTCCGGCAAGCGCACCGCGATGGACGCGGTGTTCGCCTGGCACCACTTCGCCCACGTACACAACGAGCTGCTGTCCGGCGACAAGCTGGGCGGCTACGACGCCAAGGCCATGGCCAAGGCCAACAAGCAGGCCGCGGCCAGCGAAGGGGAAAGCGCATGAGTGCCCTGCTGCAGACCCCGCTGACCGAGGCGCTCGGCTGCCGCTACCCGATCGTGCAGACCGCGATGGGCTGGGTGGCCGACGCCAACCTGGTGATCGCCACCACCCGCGCGGGCGGCTTCGGCTTCCTCGCCGGGGCGACCATCCCGGCCGCCGCGCTGGAAGGCGAGATCCAGAAGGTGATCAAGGCCACCGGCGGCAGCAACTTCGGCCTCAACTTCCACATGTTCCAGGAAAACGCCGCGCAGTGCGTGGATCTGGCGATCCAGTACCGCCTGCGGGCGGTGAGCTACGGCCGCGGTCCGGACAAGCAGACCATCGCCCGCTTCAAGGCCGCCGGCGTGCTGTGCATCCCCACCGTCGGCGCGCTCAAGCACGCGCAGAAGGCCGTGGAGCTGGGCGCCGATCTGATCACCATCCAGGGCGGCGAGGGCGGCGGCCACACCGGCGGCGTGCCGACCACCATCCTGCTGCCGCAGGTGCTCGATGCGGTGAAGGTGCCGGTGATCGCCGCCGGCGGCTACTCCACCGGCCGCGGCCTGGCCTCGGCGCTGGCCGCCGGCGCCGCCGGCATCGCCATGGGCACGCGTTTCCTGATGACCAGCGACTCGCCGACCCCGCGCGCCACCCTGGAGCGCTACCTCAAGGTCAACGACCCGCAGCGCATCCGCGTCACCCTGGCGGTGGACGGCATGCGCCACCGGATGATCGACAACCCGTTCATCAACCGCCTGGAAGGCGCCGGCCCCTTCGGCCGCCTGCGCATCGCCCTGTCCAGCGCCTGGCAGTGGAAGCAGCAGACCGGCATGAGCCTCACGCACATGCTCGGCGTGCTGCGCCAGGCGCTCAAGGAAGACCCGGGCGCGGTGTCGCAGACGGTGATGGCCGCCAACCAGCCGGTGCTGCTGCAGCGCTCGATGGTCGACGGTTTCCCCGACGAGGGCATCCTGCCCAGCGGCCAGGTGGCCGCCGCCATCGGCGAGCTGCAGAGCTGCCAGCAACTGATCGACGAGATGGTCGCCGAGGCCGAGCGCTGCCTGGCCGCGCTCTGCGCCCGCCAGGCCGCGGCGAAGGCCGCGCCGGCCATCTCCTGAACCCCGCCATGCCTACCAGGAGCCAACAACAATGAGCCAGGCATTCACGACCCGTATCGAGGCGGGCATTGCCGAACTGACGATCGCCAAGCCGCCGGTCAACGCGCTGGACAGCCAGGAATGGCTGGGCCTGGCGCGCTCGATCGACGAGCTGGGCGCCAACCCGGAAGTGCGCGTGATCGTCATCCGCGCCGAGGGCCGCGGCTTCTGCGCCGGGGTCGACATCAAGGAACTCGACGCCCATCCCGAGCGCATCGTCGCCGTCAACAAGGGCAACTACGAGACCTTCCGCGCCGTGCACCGCAGCCCGGTGCCGGTGATCGTCGCGGTGCACGGCTTCGTGCTCGGCGGCGGCATCGGCATCACCGGCGCGGCCGACATCGTGGTCGCCGCCGAGTGCGCCACCTTCGCCCTGCCGGAAGTCGACCGCGGCGCCATGGGCGGCGGCGCCCACCTGCAGCGCCTGTTCCCGGTGCAGAAGGTCCGCTACCTGTTCTTCACCGGCGAGAAGATCGGCGCTCGGGACGCGGAGCGCTACGGCTTTATCGAGCGCGTGGTGCCGAAGGAAGAGCTGCGCGAGGCCGCCCTGGAAATCGCCGCCAAGATCGCCGCCAAGAGCCCGGCGATGATCCGCATCGCCAAGGAAGCCCTCAACGGCATCGAGGACGGCAACCTCGAAGACAAGTACCGCTGGGAGCAGGGCTTCACCCTGCAGGCCTACACCAGCCCGGACTCCGCGGAGACCCGCCGGGCCTTCGTCGAGAAGCGCGACGCCAAGTTCTGAGGACGCACCATGGATCTTGCCTATACCCCCAAACAGAAGGCCTTCCGCGCCGAGGTGCGGGCCTGGCTGGCGGACAACCTGCCGCGCGAGCCACTGGCCAGCTACGACACCCGCGAAGGCTTCGAACAACACCGCGAATGGGAGCGCCGCCTGTTCGACGCCCGCCTGTCCATGGTGATGTGGCCGGCCGAACTCGGCGGGCGCGGCTGCGACCTCACCGAATGGCTGATCTTCGAGGAGGAGTACTACGGTGCCGGCGCGCCGATGCGCGTCAACCAGAACGGCCAGCTGCTGCTCGGCCCGACCCTGATGGAGTTCGGCACCGAGGAGCAGAAGAAGCGCTTCCTGCCGCGCATGGCCGCCAGCGCCGACATGTGGGCGCAGGGCTGGTCGGAGCCGAACGCCGGCTCGGACATGGCGGCGATCACCAGCAAGGCGATCCGCGACGGCGACCACTACGTGCTCAACGGCCAGAAGACCTGGTCGACCCGCGCGATCTTCGCCGACTGGCTGTTCGGCCTGTTCCGCAGCGACCCGGCCTCCAGCCGCCACCACGGCCTGTCCTTCCTGCTGGTGCCGCTCGATGCGCCGGGGGTGACCATCCGCCCGATCAAGGCGCTCAACGGCAAGGACGCCTTCGCCGAAGTGTTCTTCGACGACGTGCGCGTGCCGGTGGACAACCGCATCGGCGCCGAAGGGCAGGGCTGGCACGTGGCGATGGCCACCGCCGGCTTCGAGCGCGGCCTGCTGCTGCGCTCGCCGGCGCGCTTCCAGGCCACCGCGCGCAAGCTGGTCGAGCTGTACCAGGCCAACCGCGCCAGCGCCGACCGCGACCCGAGCATCGGCGAGGCGGTGGTCCAGGCGTGGATGGACGCCCAGGCCTACGCGCTGTCCGCCTACCACACGGTCGGCCGCCTGGCGCGCGGCGCGCGCATCGGCGCCGAGTCGAGCACCAACAAGATCTTCTGGTCCGAGCTGGACCTGCGCATGCACGAGACCGCCATGCGCATCCTCGGCGCACGCGGCGAGCTGCTGGAAGGCAGCGAGGGCGAGGCCAACGGCTGGCTGGAGGGCTTCCTGTTCGCCCAGGCCGGGCCGATCTACGCCGGCACCAACGAGATCCAGCGCAACATCATCGCCGAGCGCATGCTCGGCCTGCCGAAGTAAGGAGCGGGCCATGGACTTCACCTTCAACGACGACCAGCTCGCCTTCCGCGAGGCGATCAGCCGCTTCCTGATGACCGAGGCGGCCCCCGAGATGCTGCGCGACGTCTGGGAAACCGACGCCGGCCGCTCCCCGGAGCTGCGCAACAAGATCGCCGAACAGGGCCTCACCGCCCTCTCGGTGCCGGAAGCCTGCGGCGGCCTGGGCATGGACGACGTGGCCTGGGCGCTGATGACCCAGGAGCTGGGCTACTACGCGATTCCCGACTCGCTGGCCGACACCGCCTACGTGGCCGCCGGGCTGCTGACGGCCCTGGGTGCCGATGTCGCCGGGCGCGACGACACCCTGGCGCAGATCGCCGACGGCAGCATCCGCGTCGCCGTCGGCCACCCGATCAACCCGCTGGTGGCCGACGCCCACCTGGCCAACCAGCTGCTGCTCGCCCACGGCGACGAGGTGCACCTGCTGCCGCGCCAACTGGTCGACGTGATCGCCACGCCGAGCATCGACGCCTCGCGCCGCCTCAGCCAGGTGGTCTGGGAGCCGAGTTCGGCGACCCGCGTGGCCACGGGCGAAGCCGGCCGCGCGCTGTGGGCGCAGACCCTCGACCGCGGCGCCCTGGCGGTGGCCGGGCAGGCCCTGGGCCTCGCCCAGCGCATGCTCGACCTGTCGGTCGACTACGTCGCCCAGCGCAAGCAGTTCGGCAAGCCGATCGGCAGCTTCCAGGCGGTCAAGCACCACCTGGCGGACGTGGCGACCAGGGTCGAGTTCGCCAAGCCGGTGCTGTATCGCGCCGCCCACGCCTTGGCCAGTGGCGCCTCCGATGCCGCGGTGCATGTCTCCCACGCCCGCCTGGCCTGCGCCGAGGCGGCCTGGCTGTCGGCCCGCCACGGCATCCAGGTGCACGGCGCCATGGGGTACACCTGGGAAGTCGACCTGCAGATGTTCATGAAGCGCGCCTGGGCGCTGGACGCCTCCTGGGGCGACCGCGCCTTCCACAAGTCCCGCGTGGCCGCCTGCGTGCTGGCCGCCGACGCCCCGCTGGCGCCGGCGCAGACCTTCGAGGAGTGAAGCATGGCTGAAGCCTATATCGTCGACGCCCTGCGCAGCCCGACCGGCAAGCGCAAGGGCGGTCTGTCCCACGTGCACGCCATCGACCTCGGCGCCCATGCGCTGAAGGCGCTGGTCGAGCGCAACCCGATCCCGGCCCACGAGTACGACGACGTGATCTTCGGCTGCGTCGACACCATCGGCTCGCAGGCCGGCGACATCGCCCGCACCAGCTGGCTGGCCGCCGGCCTGCCGCTCAACGTGCCGGGCACCACCGTCGACCGCCAGTGCGGCTCCTCGCAGCAGGCGCTGCACTTCGCCGCCCAGGCGGTGATGAGCGGCACCCAGGACGTGGTGGCGGTCGGCGGCGTGCAGACCATGACGCAGATCCCGATCTCCTCGGCCATGCTCGCCGGCCAGCCGCTCGGCTTCCCCGATCCGTTCTCCGGCAGCAAGGGCTGGCAGGCGCGCTTCGGTGATGCGCCGGTCAACCAGTTCTACGCCGCCCAGCGCATCGCCGACCACTGGGGCATCAGCCGCGCGCAGATGGAGGCCTTCGCCCTGGAGAGCCACCAGCGCGCGCTGAGCGCCATCGCCAGCGGCCGCTTCACCCGCGAGATCGTGCCGATGGAAGGCGTCTGGTACGACGAGACGCCGCGCGAGACCACCCTGGAGAAGATGGCCAGCCTGGAGCCGGTGGGGCCGGAATACCCGTCGATCACCGCCGCGGTATCCAGCCAGACCTGCGACGCCTCGGCGGCGCTGCTGGTGGTTTCCGAGGCGGCGCTCAAGCGCTACGGCCTGACTCCGCGGGCGCGCATCCACCATATCAGCGTGCGCGGCGACGACCCGATCTGGCACCTCACCGCGCCGATCGAGGCGACCCGCCATGCGCTGAACAAGGCCGGCATGACCATGGCCGACATCGACCGCGTGGAGATCAACGAGGCGTTCGCCTCGGTGGTGATGGCCTGGGCCAAGGAGCTGGACTACGACCCGGCGCGTACCAACGCCAACGGCGGCGCCATCGCCCTCGGCCACCCGCTCGGTGCCACCGGCGCGCGGCTGATGACCACCCTGCTGCACGAGCTGGAGCGCAGCGGCGGCCGCTACGGCCTGCAGACCATGTGCGAAGGCGGCGGCCAGGCCAACGTGACCATCATCGAAAGGCTGTAGCAGCGGCTGAGCACGGGCCTGTAGGGGCGAATTCATTCGCCTTTGCGGCCCGGTTGGGCGAATGAATTCGCCCCTACAGACTGACTCCACCAGAACAAGGACAACCAACCATGGCTATCTGTGCAGGAAGAACCGTGATCATCACCGGCGCCGGCGGCGGGCTGGGCCGCGCCTACGCGCTGGCCTTCGCCGCCGAGGGCGCCAACGTGGTGGTCAACGACATCCGTCAAGCCGCCGCCGAGGACGTCGCCGGCGAGATCCGCGCCGCCGGTGGGCAGGCCATCGCCAACGCCGACGACATCACCACCCTGGCCACCGCCCAGCGCATCGTCGACGCCGCCCTGGCGGCCTTCGGCGAGGTGCACGTGCTGGTCAACAACGCCGGCATCCTGCGCGACCGCATGTTCCTCAGCCTCAGCGAAGAGGACTGGGACCTGGTCATGCAGGTGCACCTCAAGGGCCACTTCTGCCTGGCCAACATCCTCGCCCGGCGCTGGCGCGACCAGGCCAAGGCCGGCCAGCCGGTCGACGCACGGATCATAAACACCAGCTCCGGCGCCGGCCTGCAGGGTTCGGTGGGGCAGTCCAACTACTCGGCGGCCAAGGGCGGCGTCGCCGCACTGACCCTGGTGCAGGCCGCCGAACTGGCCCGCTACGGCATCACCGCCAACGCCCTGGCCCCGGCGGCACGCACCGCGATGACCGAGAGCGCCATGGCCGAGGTGGTGAAGAAGCCCGAGGACGGCAGCTTCGACCTCTGGGCCGCGGAGAACGTCGCGCCGCTGGTGGTCTGGCTGGGCAGCGCGCAGTCGCGCCACGTCACCGGCCAGGTGTTCGAGAGCCAGGGCGGACGCATTTCCCTGGGCGACGGCTGGCGCACCGGCGTGACCCGCGACAAGGGCGCGCGCTGGCTGCCCGAGGAGATCGGCCCGGTGGTCGACGCCATCCTCACCGAAGCGCCCAAGGCGCAGAAGGTGTGGGGGACTTGAGTGAAGCAGCGCCATGTCCGGCCAGTGAGCAGGGCAGGGTGGTGAATCTGCCGATGCGGCCAGCCACGGCAAGCGTGGCTGGCCGCTGTCGTTTTCGACGCACCGTTGCCCCGGCGGCGCGGCACCTCCGTGCGGGGCGAAGATCTTTTTCCGTACCGCTCATGCACCTGTGATTTTCACCAGCCAATGGCAGTAGACTGTCCCGCGTTTGATCGCCAGCCCGAAAATAACAACAGTAGCCCCGATGACCCCCCAGCGGCAGTCGGGGCCCATGAGAGGCTACCGTGATGGACAGTCACGCCCATTCCCTTGCGACGCGCTCGAAGAGCGGCAGGTTGCCGTTCGCCGGGCAACCCTGGTTGGTTTCCCGCGATCTCGACGAGGTGGCCGCGCTGCTCAGCAGCCAGGTCGAGGAGCGCAGCCTGCAGCCCGGTCGGCGCGGGCAGGCCGATATCCATTTCAACATGCAGGTCATGCCGCAGCTGAAACTGTTCGGCGCCGACTGGGGGCTGGAGATCGGCGTCCGTTCGCTGCCGCTGGCCAGCTGGCATGGCATCCTGCCCTTGCAGGGCGGAGTGACCAGTCGTCCGGACGGGCAGAGCGCGGCGGCCGGCGAGCTGCTGGTGTTCACCCCCGGGCACAAGGTGGACGTGGTCTGGCACGAGGGCACCCAGGCGGTGGTGATCGCGCTGGATGCGGCTTGCCTGGTTGATCACGTCAGGCGCCAGCACTGCAGCGAAGTGGCGCGGGTGCCGGCCCAGGCGCAGCTGATCGGCCGTCAGCATCCGGCGTTGGTCAGTCTCGGCAATTTGCTCGGCCTGGTGGACCGCGAGGCCGGCAGTCCCTCGGGGCTGCTGGCCTCGCCGATCGGCCAGCAGCATCTGCAGCACTTGTTCTGCGAGAACCTGCTGAACATGATCCCTTCCCTCAGTGCCCTGCCGCAGCGCAGCCTGTTGCCCGGCACGGTGAAGCGGGTGGTGGACTTCATCCATGCCCATCTCGATCAGCCGCTGTGCATCAGCCAGCTGGTGGCCGTCAGCGGTGCCAGCCGGCGCAGCCTGGAGCAGGCATTCCAGCGCAGCTTGGGCACCAGTCCGCAGCGCTACATCCAGCGCTGCCGGCTGGAGGCGATCCGCGAGCTGCTGCTGCGCCACCAGCCGGGCGAGCTGCAGCTGTCCGAGCTGGCCTTCCGCTGGGGTTTCGCCCAGCCCAGCCATTTCACCACGGCCTACAAACAGGCCTTCGGCGAGCTGCCTTCGCAGACCCTGGCCCGCAGGTCCTGAATCCGGTGGGGCCGGTCCCGCCGCGCTCTCCGTGCTTGTCCCCCGAAAATGCGACACCCCCGCGAGGAGATACTCGCGGGGGTGTCATGGGTGTTGCCGGGGGGTTACTTGAAGCAGTGGTCGTAGAGGCAGGTCTCGAAGCCGTACTTGATCTTCACCGGGCCGAGCAGCACGTTGTTGCGCTGCACGTAGGCTTCCCACTCCTGGGTCAGTTCGGCCAGCTTGGCCGGCTCCTGTCTGGCCAGGTCATGGGCCTCGACCGGGTCCTTGGCCAGGTTGTACAGCTGCCACTGCCCGGTGCCGTAGGGCGCGGTCATCCAGGTCATCTTCCAGTCACCCTTGCGCAGGGCGCGGCGGCCGAACAGTTCCCAGCCCACGGCGCGCTCGGGCATCGCCTGGCCGTGCAGGCCCGGCAGCATGGACACGCCCTGCATGGGCTGGACCTCGCGGCCGCGGAACTGCGTGCCGGGGTGCTTGACTCCGGCCAGCTCGAGGATGGTCGGCATGACGTCCATCACGTGGAAGAACTGGCCGTTCAGCTGGCCGGCCTGCGCCTTCAGGCTGGGGTGGCTGACGATCACCGGCACCGTGGTGCCGCCCTGGCTGGTGAAGCCCTTGAAGAACGGGAAGGGCGTGGCACCGACCTGCGCCCACTGCGCGCCGTAGTCGATGTAGGAGCCCTTGCGGCCCATGTTCTGCAGGCTGTTGTCGAAGTCCTTGGCCATCCATTCGCGGTTGCCCGGCAGGTCGATGGGGCTGTTGCCGTCGGCGCCGTTGTCGGACATGAACAGCACGAAGGTGTTGTCCAGCTTGCCACTCTGGCGCAGGTAGTCGAGCAGGCGGCCGATGTGATGGTCCATGTTGTCGACCATCGCGGCGTACACCTCCATGCTGCGCGCCTCGCGCTGGCGCTCCTCCTCGCTGAGCTGTTCCCAGGTCGGCAGGCCACCCGCCATCGGTGTGTTGGCGCTGACCCCCTTGGGCACTATGCCCAGATCCTGCATGCGCTTCAGGCGCTGCTGGCGCAGGGCCTCGTAGCCCTCGGCGTAGCGACCCTGGTACTTGTCGATCCACTGGTCCGGGGCGTGCAGCGGCCAGTGCGGCGCTGTGTAGGAGAGCACGGCCATGAACGGCTTGCCTGCGGCCTTGTCCTTCTCGATGTAGTCGATCAGGCGGTCGGTGTAGAACTCGCTGGAGAAGAAGCCCTTGGGCACCTCGACCTGCTTGCCGTCTTCGCGGTAGATGGCCTTGGGATCGACGCTGATGATCGCCTTCTGGTCGTCGAAGTGGCTGGCGCCGCCCTGCACCAGGATGAACGAGCGGTCGAAGCCGCGCGCCTTGGGGCTGAGTTCCTCGGTGCGACCCAGGTGCCACTTGCCGGTGGTGTAGGTGTTGTAGCCGGCATCCTGCATCACCTCGGCGAGGTTGGCGACGCGCTGGTTCAGGTAGCCCTCGTAGCCCGGCTGGCCCTTCTGGAAGTCCTGAGTCAGTTCGCCCATGTTGCCCAAGCCCGCCTGGTGGCTGTCGGTGCCGCTGAGCAGCATCGAGCGGGTCGGCGAGCAGGTCGGCGCGGCCTGGAAGTTGGTCAGGCGCACGCCCTCGCTGGCCAGGGCGTCGAGGTTGGGCGTCGCGATCTCGCCGCCGAAGCTGCCCAGGTCGCTGTAGCCCAGGTCGTCGGCGACGATGATCAGGAAGTTCGGCTTCTCGGCGGCCTGACTGCTCAGACTGACAAGGCCGGTGATGCAGAGCGCCAGGCTCAGGTGCCTCAGGTTCATGGTGGAGTCCTTCTTCTTGTTGTTGGTGGCCATGGCTGGCCGGATCGCACTCGAGGGGGTGTGGCAGTCGACCTACCAGAGTTTCCAGGTGTAGGTGGCGATCAGCCGGTTCTCGTCGTAGTCGCTGCCGTGCTCGAACTTGGCGTCGATGTTCATCCAGGCGAGGCCGACGCCCTTGAGCGGGCCGCTCTGCACCACGTAGCTCAGCAACAGGTCGCGCTCGGTCTCGCTCGAATCGCTGAGGTTGCCGCCACGATCGATGCCGCTGCCGCGGATGTAGCGGGTCATCAGCTGCAGCCCCGGCACGCCGAGCGCGGCGAAGTCGTAGTCGTAGCGCGCCTGCCAGGAGCCCTCGTTCGCCCGGATGAAGGCCACCGCCGACCAGTTCACCAGCCAGGGCTGCGGGGTGAAGCCGTTCAGGGTGGGGAAGGCGCTGTCGCCGAGCATGCGCTGGTAGGCGAGGGTGAAGGTGTTGCCGCCCTTCTTCAGGGCGGCGAGCAGGCCGTAGGCGCGATTGTCGATGTCGCCGTACAGTGCGTCGCCATCCTCGCGGTTGTCGTAGTAGCGCAGGTCGGTCTTCAGAGAGTAGCCATCGCCGAAGGCCAGGGTGCGCGACAGGCCCAGGTAGTGCTGCTGGTAGATGTCTTCCAGCTGGCCATAAAAGTAGGTGGCCGACAGGCTCGGGGTGAAGGCGTAGGTGCCGCCGGCGAAGTTCAGCCCGTCGCTCGGGTGGCGCGGACCGTTGGGGCGGGTGAACAGGTACAGCTTCTCGTGATCGGAGGACTGGCGGGTGCTGATCTCGTTGAAGCGGCCGGCGGTGAGGCTTAGCCCGTCGATTTCCTGCGAGGCGATCTGGAAACCGTGGAAGGTGCTGACCAGCTGGCGGGAATCGTCGAAGTGGGCGACCGGCAGGCGCGGGCGATGTTCGCCGACGGTCAGCTCGGTCTTCGAGTAGCGCACCTTGGCGGTCAGCGCCGAGCGGCCGTAGTCCTGCACCTGCTCGCCCTTGCTGGCGTCGTAGGGCAGCACGGTATCCGGCCCGCGTCCGCCGCCGCCGTCGAGGCGGTAGGCGTATTGCGCCGAGGCATCCAGGCCGAACTGCAGCGGACCCTCGGTGTAGCCGGACTGGAAGCGCAGGTCGAAGCCCTGGCTCCAGCTGCCCACCCGGGAGATCGGCGCGGCGTCGCCGCGGAAGTCGCGATCCAGATAGAAGTTGCGCAGGCCGAGGTTGAGCTGGCTGTCCTCGACGAAGTCGGCGTGGGCCGCCAGCGGGCAGAGCATGCCGAGCAGGCTGGCCGCCCTGACGCAGGCCGCCGCCCGGCTGAGCGGGCCGGGCGTCCGGCGCTGTCGGGCGACGCCGGGGCGTGGAATGGCGATGGAACGCATGACGGTTGTGGCCATGGAAATCTCCGCAGGGGTCTTGTTGTTGTTGTCCCGGGGCCAGTATTTCCAAGGCGCTTCGCCGACCGTTATCCGCTGCGCGCAAGCGCTGGCGTGACAGCGCAGCTATCGTTCGCCGGGCCTGTTCGACGCGCGGCCGCGCCGGCAGCATGGGCCTCACACCCTCCATGTCAGCCCGGATGATCGCCATGCCGAACGCGCCACGCCTGTCCATCGCCTGCCGTCCGCTGTCGGGCCGGCTCCTGCTCGCGCTTGCCGTGTGGCTGCTGGTCGGGCTGCTCGGCTGGCCGCGGCCGCTGCTGGCCGCCGACTCCGGCGCGGGGGCGCCGGTGCATGTCGGCAGCCAGGCCTGCGCGGACTGCCATGGCGAGCAGTTCCAGGCCTGGCAGGGCTCGCAGCACGCCCGTGCCATGCAGCACGCGACGGGCGACACGGTGCTCGGCGACTTCGCCGACGCCACCTTCAGCTATGCGGGGATCGAGTCGCGCTTCTTTCGCCGCGACGGGCGTTTCTTCGTACGTACCGACGGCCCGGACGGCCGGCTGAGCGACTACGAGATCCGCTACACCTTCGGCGTCGAGCCGCTGCAGCAGTACCTGGTGGAATTTCCCGACGGCCGCCTGCAGGCGCTGTCCATCGCCTGGGACAGCCGCCCGGCCAGTGCCGGCGGGCAGCGCTGGTTCCACCTCTACCCCGACGAAGCGGTCGACCACCGCGACGAGCTGCACTGGACCCGGCCGGCGCAGAACTGGAACCACATGTGCGCCGACTGCCACTCGACCGCCCTGCGCAAGGGCTACGATGCGCAGCGCGACCGCTTCGCCACGCGCTGGGCCGAGCTGAACGTCGGCTGCGAGGCGTGCCATGGTCCCGGCTCGCGGCATCTGGACTGGGCGCGCGGGGCAGGGGAGATCCCGCACCAGGGCCTGACCCTGCTGCTCGACGAGCGCCGCGGCAGCGGCTGGCGCGGTGCCGTCGAGCAGCTCACCGCCCGGCGCGACCCGCTCTCGCAGGGGGAGAGCAAGGAGCAGGAGGTCTGCGCGCAATGCCACTCGCGGCGCAGCCAGATCGCCGAGGGCTACCAGCCCGGCAAGCGGCTGCTCGACCACTACAGCCCGGCGCTGCTCGAACTCGGCCTCTATCACGTCGACGGCCAGCAGCGCGAGGAGGTGTTCGTCTCCGGCTCCTTCGCGCAGAGCCGGATGCACGCGGCGGGCGTGACCTGCAGCGATTGCCACGAGCCGCACGGGCAGAAACTGCGCGCGCAGGGCAATGCGCTCTGCGCCCAGTGCCACCTGCCAAGCCACTTCGACAGTCCCAAACACCACTTCCACCCGGCGGGCTCGCCGGGAGCGCAGTGCGTGAGCTGCCACATGCCGCAGACCACCTACATGGTCGTCGATCCGCGCCGCGACCACAGCCTGCGCATTCCGCGTCCCGAGCTGAGCGCCCGTCTGGGCACGCCCAACGCCTGCAACGCCTGCCACAGCGGGGAGTCGGCCGAATGGGCGGCGCAGGCGATCCGCGAGCACCACCCCAATCCGGCCGAAGGCTTCCAGCGCTTCGCCGAGGTCTGGGCGGCGGCCGAGCACAACGCCCCCGGCGCCTCGACGGGGCTGGCAGGGCTGCTGACCAATCCGGCGCAACCGGCGCTGGTACGCGCCAGCTCCACCGCGCGCCTGCGCCAGCCCGGCCGGGCGGAGGACTGGCAGGCCCTGCGCCAGGCGCTCGGCGATCCCAGCCCGCTGGTGCGCCGGGCCGCGCTCGGCTCGCTCGAAGGGCTGCCGCCGGGGCCGCGCGGCGAGTGGCTGGCGCCGCTGCTCAGCGATCCATTGCAAAGCGTGCGCAGCGAAGCGGCCCGGCTGCTCGCCGACGTGCCGCTGCCGCAGGCCCGCCAGGCAGATTTCGAGCGCGCGCTGGGCGAGTACGAAGCCCAGCTGCAGCTGAACGCCGACCGCGCCGAGGGGCGCAGCGAACTGGCCCGCCTGCGCCGTCGCCAGGGGCGCGAGGCGGAGGCCGCGGAGCAGCTGCAGGCGGCCCTGCGCCTCGATCCGCTGTATCAGCCGGCCTACCTGGAGTTCGCCGAACTGCACCGCGGCGCCGGGCGCGAGGCGCAGGCCGAGGCGCTGCTGCGCGAGGGGCTGGCGCTGCGCCCGCAGGCCGCGCTGCTGCACTACTCGCTGGGCCTCAGCCTGGTGCGCCAGCAGCGCCGGGACGAGGCGCTCGAGCACCTGCGGCAGGCGCAGCAGCTGGCGCCGGACGATCCCCGCTTCGCCTTCGCGCTGGCCCTGGCGCTGCATCCCGGCGCTCCCGTGCAGGCGCTGGCGGTGGTGGAGAAGGTCCTGCAGGCACGCCCGCACGAGGCGGACCTGCTCTGGCTGGCCGGCGTCTACAGCCTGGAACAGGGCAAGCCGGCCGCCGCCGTCGCCTATGCCGAGCGGCTGCTGGCGGTCAGCCCCGGCTCGCCCAGGGCCACGGCCCTGTTGCGCCAGGCGAGAAGCCGGGCGACGGCGGAGTGATGAAGGGGCATGGTTGCGCCCAGGAGGGCCCAGCCCCGTCCGTTTTGACGATGTGAGGCCCTAGAGCGCCCCGTATACCTGTGGCAGACCCTTCACCAACGAGGTTTCTGCCATGCGACAAGCTCCTCCCTACGTGCCCGGCCACCAGCTGCTGGCCGGCAAGTCCGTCCTGATCACCGCCGCCGCCGGCGCCGGCATCGGCTTCGCCGCCGCCAAGCGCTGCGCGGAGGAGGGCTGCCGGGCGCTGATGATCTCCGACATCCATCCGCGCCGCCTGGAAGATGCGGTCGAGCGCCTCAAGGCGGAGACCGGGCTGGCCGAAGTGTACGGGCAGCTGTGCAACGTCGCCGTGGAGAGCGAGGTGCAGGCGCTGATCGCTGCCGCCGAGGATTGCCTGGGCGGCGTCGACGTGCTGATCAACAACGCCGGGCTCGGCGGGCAGAAGCGCGTCACCGAGATGAGCGACGAGGAGTGGAGTCGGGTGCTCGACATCACCCTGACCGGCACCTTCCGCATGACCCGCGCCATGCTGCCGCACATGCAGCAGCGCGGTCGCGGGGTGATCGTCAACAACGCCTCGGTGCTCGGCTGGCGCGCGCAGAAGGAGCAGGCCCACTACGCCGCGGCCAAGGCCGGGGTGATGGCGCTGACCCGCTGCAGCGCGCTGGAAGCCGCCGAGTTCGGCGTGCGCATCAACGCGGTGTCGCCGTCCATCGCCCTGCACGACTTTCTCAAGAAGGCCTCCAGCGAGGAGCTGCTCGCCCAGCTGGCCAGCCGCGAGGCCTTCGGCCGCGCCGCCGAGGTCTGGGAAGTGGCCAACGTGATGGTCTTCCTGGCCAGCGACTACGCCTCCTACATGACCGGCGAAGTGCTGTCGGTCAGTTCCCAGCAGGCCTGAGGAGCGCGCCATGACCACCGTCTTTTCCAGCGCCGAACAGCTGCTCGCCGCCGAGGGCCAGGACCTCGGCGCCACCGACTGGCTCGAGATCGATCAGGCGCGGGTCAACCTGTTCGCCGAGGCCACCGGCGACCACCAGTGGATCCACGTCGACCCCGAGCGCGCCGCCAGCGGCCCGTTCGGCGGCTGCATCGCCCACGGCTACCTGACCCTGTCGCTGGTCAACCTGTTCCTGCCGCAGCTGATCGAGGTCGACAACCTGCGCATGGGCGTCAACTACGGCTGCGACCGCGTGCGCTTCCCGGCGCCGGTCAGGGTCGGCGCGCGCATCCGCGGGCGCGGCGAGGTGGTGCGCGTCGAGCAGGTCGGCGCGGCGGTGCAGGCCACCGTGCGCGTCAGCGTCGAGATCGAGGGCGGCGAGCGCCCGGGCTGCGTGGTCGACACCATCAGCCGCTACACCTTCAACTGAGCGAGAGATTCCCATGCAAGCCAATCCGAACGATGCGGTGATCGTGTCCACCGCGCGCACCGCGCTGACCAAGTCCTTCCGCGGTTCCTTCAACGACACCGAGGCGCCGGTGCTCGGCGGCCACGTGGTGCGCGCGGTGGTCGAGCGCGCCGGCATCGAGCCGGGCGCGGTCGAGGACGTGATCATGGGGGCGGCGGTGCAGCAGGGCACCCAGGCCTACAACATCGGCCGCCTGTGCGCCTACACCGGCGGCCTGCCGGACAGCGTGCCGGGCATGGCCCTGGACCGCATGTGCGCCTCCGGGCTGATGACCATCGGCGTCGCCGCCAAGGGCATCATCACCGGCGAGCTGAGCGTGGCGGTGGCCGGCGGCGTCGAGTCGCTGTCGCTGACCCAGACCAAACACAAGAACAGCTACCGCGCGCAGTCGCTGGCGGTGCAGGAAGTGGTGCCGGCGGCCTACATCCCGATGCTGGAGACCGCCGAGATCGTCTCGCGCCGCTACGGCATCTCGCGCGCCGCCCAGGACGAGTACTCCCTGCAGAGCCAGCAGCGCACCGCCGCGGCGCAGGCCGCCGGGCTGTTCAATGAGGAGATCGTGCCGCTGGCCGCGCGCAAGCTGTGCTTCGACAAGGAGGGCAACCCGACCGGCCATGAGGAAGTACTCGCCGACCGCGACGAGTGCAACCGCCCGTCGACCAGGCTGGAGGATCTCGCCGCGCTCAAGCCGGTGTGGAAGGACGGCAAGTGGGTGCAGCAGGGCGAGTTCATCACCGCCGGCAACGCCTCGCAGTTCTCCGACGGCGCCGCCGCGACCCTGCTGATGAGCCGCGCCGAGGCGACGCGCCGTGGCCTGGCGCCGCTCGGCGTGTACCGCGGCATCGCCGTGGCCGGCTGCGCGCCGGAGGAGATGGGCATCGGCCCGGTGTTCGCAGTGCCCAAGCTGCTCAACCGCTTCGGCCTGACCGTGGCCGACATCGGTCTGTGGGAGATCAACGAGGCCTTCGCCTGCCAGGTGATCCACTGCCGCGACGTGCTGGGCATCCCCAATGACCGCCTCAACGTCAACGGCGGCGCCATCGCCATCGGTCATCCGTTCGGCATGTCCGGTGCGCGCATGGTCGGCCATGCCCTGCTGGAAGGCCGTCGCCGCGGCGTGCGCTACGTGGTGGTGGCCATGTGCATCGGCGGCGGTATGGGCGCCGCCGGGCTGTTCGAGATCGCCTGAGTCCCGCCCATCCCCCCTTCGGGGCTGGCGTAGGGGCGAATGAATTCGCCCCTACAGCGGGTTCATCCGCCAGCCCTGTACATCCCCATTCCCCCTCTCTGCGCCGGCGTACTCCTTATGGACGATGCCAGCGCAGGCCCCCCCTGCGGACCATCGGCTCATGCAAGAGCCTGCGTCGAACGGCCTCCGCACGGCGGCCTGTCACAACAAGAACAAGGGATAGACAGCATGAAAGCACTCGTTTGCCCATCGAAGCCCGCCCGGAGGTCGCCATGCGTCAGCTGATCGCCTACGCCGTCTCCGCGGCGGTCGCGGCGACCGCCGTGTACGCCTTCTCGCACCGCACTCCGCCGCCGCTGCCGGCCACCGAGCTGCGCACTGACCGCCTGCTGATCAACGACATGACCGTCGACGGCCGCCGGGTGGTCGCCGTCGGCGAGCAGGGCATCGTCCTCACCAGCGACGACCTCGGCCAGAGCTGGCAGCAGGCCGGCGTCGAGCCGCGCCGCGGCAGCGCGCTGACCGGCGTGGCGCGGCTGTCGGCCGAGCGCCTGGTGGCGGTCGGTCACGACGGCTGGATCCTGCGCTCCGAGGACGGCGGGCGCAGCTGGCAGGAGAGCCGCATCGACGACGAGCTGGCCGAGCCGCTGCTCGGCGTGTGGGCCGCCGGCGAGCAGGCCGTGGCCGCCTTCGGCAGCTACGGCAAGTACTTCGTCTCCAGCGACGGCGGGCGCAACTGGCAGGCCCGCGAGCTGCCGGTCGACGGCTATCACCTCAACGGCATGGACGGCGGCGCCGACGGCCGGCTGATGCTGGTCGGCGAGCAGGGCACCGCGCTGCGCTCGCTCGACGGCGGGCAGAACTGGGAGCGCCTGCCGGCCTTCTACAACGGCTCGCTGTTCGGCGTGGTGCGCCTGTCGGCCGAGCGCTGGCTGGCCTACGGCATGCGCGGCCACGTGTTCGTCAGCGCCGACTTCGGCCAGAGCTGGAGCCAGGTGCCGCTCGGCCACAGCGCGCCGCTCTACGGCCACACCCGGCTGCCGGGCGGCGACGGCGTGCTGGTGGTCGGCGCCGGCGGCTCGGTGATCCGCTTCGACCGCGACGGCCGGCTGGTCGGCAGCCTGCGCCTCGAAGGCCTGGGCACCCTGACCGCGGTATCGGCGCCGGACGACCAGGTGCTGGTGGTCGGCGGCGAGCACGGCCTGTTCAAGAGTCTGCGTGGCGGCCTGGCCGCGGTGAAGGAATGAGGGTGACGAGATGAAAGAGCAAACCTCCCGGGTGGATCGCTGGGTCGCGGCCTGCGCCGACCTGCTGATGGCCCGCCGCCGTTCGCTGCTGGCGCTGTTCGTCGCCATCACCATCGGCCTGGGCTACAGCGCCCTGCAGACCCGCCTGGACCCCGGCTTCAACAAGCTGATTCCGCTGCGCCACGAGTACATGGTGAACTTCCTCGAATACAGCAAGGTGTTCACCGGCGCCAACCGCTTCCTGGTCAGCGTGCGCTGGAAGGGCGAGGGCGACATCTACAACCCGGTGTTCCTCGATACCCTGCGCAAGGTCACCGACGACGTGTTCTTCACCTCCGGGGTCAGCCGCTCCAGCGTGACCTCGCTGTTCACCCCCAACGTGCAGTACGTCGAGGTGACCGAGGACGGCTTCTTCGGCGACGTGGTGGTGCCGCCGCGCTTCGCCGGCACCCTTGAGGATCTCGAGCAGGTGCGCAGCAACACCGCGCGCTCCGGGCAGATCGGCCGCCTGGTGGCCAACGATCAGAAGTCGGCGCTGGTGCGCGCCGACCTGCAGGACTTCGATCCGAAGACCGGCGCCAAGGTCGACTATGTCGAGGTGGCCAAGCGCCTGGAGGAGATCCGCAGCAAGTACAACAGCGACCAGGTCGAGATCAACGTGGTCGGCTTCGCCAAGCTGGTCGGCGACGTGGTCGAGGGGCTCGGCGCGGTGATGGGATTCTTCGTGGTGGCCTTCCTGATCACCGCGGCGCTGCTGTGGGGCTATTCGCGCTCGTTCAAGCTGACCGTGGTGGCGCTGCTGGTGGCGCTGCTGCCGGTGGTCTGGCTGCTCGGCCTGCTGCCGCTGCTGGGCCTGGGCATCGACCCGATGTCGATCCTGGTGCCGTTCCTGATCTTCTCCATCGGCGTGTCCCACGCGGTGCAGATGACCAACGCCTGGAAGCAGGACGTGCTGGCCGGCGCCAGCTCGGAGGCGGCGGCCCACGCGGCCTTCTGCAAGATCTTCATTCCCGGTGCGCTGGCGCTGCTGATGAACGCCCTGGGCTTCGCGGTGATCATGCTGATCGACATCCCCATCGTCCACGAACTGGGGGTGACCGCCTGCCTCGGCGTGCTGCTGATGATCGTCACCAACAAGATGATGCTGCCGATCATCATCTCCCACCTGCGCCTGGAGCGTTCGGCGCAGTCGCGCAACCAGCCGGACCCGCAGCGCAAGCACACCCTGTGGTGGCTGATCTCCGGCCTGGCCAAGCCCGGCCCTGCGCTGGTGGTGTTCGGCCTCAGCCTGGTGCTGCTCGCCGTCGGCACCCTCAAGGCCCGCGACCTGCAGACCGGCGACATCGGCGACGGCGCGCCGGAGCTGCGCAGCGACTCGCGCTACAACCGCGACAACGCGCGGATCGTCGGCAGCTACGCCATCGGTCTCGACGTGCTGACCGTGTTCGTCGAGGTCAAGGACCAGCCCGAGGCCTGCCTGACCCCGCAGGTGATGCGTGCGGTGGACCGCTTCGACTTCGCCGTGCGCCACGTCGCCGGCGTGCAGTCGGTGTCCAGCGTCACCGGCACCGGCAAGGTGGTGATCGCCGGCAACAACGAGGGCAACCCGCGCTGGTCGGCGATCCCCAACTCCGAGCGCGGCCTGCAGCAGGGTTCGCGCGCCTACTCCTCGGAGCTGGGCATGGTCAGCGACGGCTGCCAGCAGATGCAGGTCCTGGTGTTCCTCACCGACCACGAGGGGGCGACCGTCGCCCACGTGCTCAAGGAGGTCAAGCGCATCATCGCCGCCGACGTCACCCCGGGGGTCAACTTCCGCCTGGCCGGCGGCAACGTCGGCATCATGGCCGCCTCCAACGAGGCGGTGGACCGCGCCGAGGTGCTGATGCTGGCCGCGCTGTTCGGCTCGGTGGCGCTGTTCTGCTGGCTGACCTTCCGCTCGCTGCGTGCGGTGCTGTGCATCCTGGTGCCGCTGGCCATCGTGGCGATCCTCTGCAACGCGCTGATGGCGCTGCTCGGCATCGGCCTCAAGGTCGCCACCCTGCCGGTGGTCGCGCTGGGGGTCGGGGTCGGCGTCGATTATGGTATCTACCTCTACGAGCGCATCCAGCACGAGATGGAGGAGGGCCGCGACCTGCGCCACGCCTTCTACGAGGCGATGCGCCAGCGCGGCACGGCGGCGGTGTTCACCGCACTGACCATGTCCATCGGCGTGTGCACCTGGGCCTTCGCGCCGCTGAAGTTCCAGGCCGACATGGGCGTGCTGCTGGCCTTCATGTTCCTGGTCAACGTGTTCGGCGCGATCTTCCTGCTGCCGGCGCTGGCCGCCTGGTTCAACGAGGGCCGGCCGCTGGTGCGGGTGCGGGCTGCAGCCATGCCCAGTCAGGCGGTGGCGAGCACCGCTCGCCGTGAGGCGGAAGCCGAGGCAACCGTCCGGGTCTAGGGAGGAGCCGTAGAGGCGAATTCATTCGCCTGGCAGGGCCATGCTGGCGAATGAATTCGCCCCTGCGGGATTGGTCGGGCAGTCGCTCGGCGGACAGGGCTTGAACAGCGCCCCGCGTTTGTCGGAAGCTGTCTGGCCCGGGCCTGCCGGGCCGCCCCGGGGCGGCGCGGGCAGGCCAGTCTTGCGTGCCATCCTGCGATGGACGATCGATAAAAATAACAAGGGGCCGGCCAACGAGCCGGCTTCGCAAGAGGTGATAGGGTGGAAACGACTACTGCAGGCATCCATGCCCTGGCCGAACTGGATCTGGCCGAATACGACCGCCTGGTTGCGGCCCTGTACGACGCGGCGCTGGACAGCCGCCTGTGGCACATCCCCATGGAGCAGCTGCGCGACCTGTTCGCCGCCAACTACGTGACCCTGATCCTGCGCATCCCCGACCAGTCGGACGCCGGCCTGATGATCGTCGCCGGCGATGTCGAGGGCGAGGGCAAGGTCACCTACCTGACCTATCCGCACACCAGCACCCCGTTCATCAACCAGCCGGTCGACAAGGTGTTCACCGTCGACGACCTGATGAGCGAGAAGGACTGGCGCGAGTCCTCCTACTACCAGCACTGGTGCGGGCCGAAGGGCGTGTACCACGTGATGGGCGTGGACATCGCCACCCCGGATTCCGGCAAGCTGCGCTTTCGCATCACCCGCCCGGAGTCCGCGCCGAGGTTCTCGGCGCGCGACCGCGCGCTGTGCGAGCTGATCCTGCCGCACCTGCGCCGCGCGCTGAACATGCACAACCAGCTCGACCGCAGCCAGTCGATGGGTGCCCTGTACTCCCAGGCGATCAGCCGCCTGTCGGTGGCGACCATCGTCCTCGACGAGAGCGGCCGGGTGCTGCAGCAGAACGCCGTCGCCCAGGAGATCCTCGCCGGCGCCGACGGCCTCAAGCTGGTCGGCGGCCGCCTGGAGGCCTCCTATCCCAGCGACAACCGCGAGCTGCAGCGCCTGGTGCGCAACGCCTTCGCCCGCCAGGGCAAGGAGAGCCCGGCGATTGCCGAGGCGGTGTCGATCGCCCGGCCGTCCGGCCAGGTCAGCCTGGTGGTGGTGGTCGAGTCGGTGCCTTCGCTGGAGTGGGCGGAAAGCAAGGGCCAGCCGGCGGTGGTGGTGTACATCCGCGATGCGGTCGGCAAGTCGCTGACCAGCACCACGGTGGCCAAGCAGCTGTTCAACCTGACCCCGGCGGAGACTGCGCTGTGCCTCGAACTGGCCAACGGCCTGTCGCTGGAGGAGGCCGCCGAGGCGCTGAACATCCGCCGCAACACCGCGCGCGCCCACCTGCGCGCGATCTTCTCCAAGACCGGCGTGCGCCGGCAGACCGAGCTGGTGCGCATCATGCTCAACAGCGTGATGGCGGTCGGCCAGGCCGACGGCCAGGCGCCGCGGCTGCGCGCCGGCTGATATCGTCCGCACGGACGATTCGCCGCGCGCCGCGCCGCGCCTAGAGTGCGGACAGACCCAGCCATCGAGGAGAGTTCACCATGCCAGTCACAGCTGTCAGCGGTTCCGCGTCGGGCATCGGCGCCGCCGTGTGCGCCGCCCTGCACGCCGCCGGCCACGAGATCATCGGTATCGACCGCGCCAACGCCGAGGTGATCGCCGACCTGTCCACCGCCGAAGGTCGCCAGGCGGCGGTCGAGGGCGTGCTCGCCCGTTGCGACGGCGTGCTCGACGGCCTGGTGTGCTGCGCCGGCGTTGGCGTCACCGCGCCGTCTGCCGTGATAGTCGCGGTCAACCACTTCGGCGTCAGCGCGCTGCTCGACGGCCTGGCCGACGCGCTGGCGCGCGGCGAACACGGCGCGGCGCTGGTGATCGGTTCGGTGGCGGCGACCCAGCCGGGCGCCGACAGCCAGCCGATGACCGAGGCCATGCTGGCCGGCGACGAGGCGCGCGCCATCGCCCTGGCCAGCGAACTCGATCAGGCGCACGTCGCCTACGCCAGCTCCAAGTACGCGGTGACCCGCTACGCCCGCCAGCAGGCGGTGGCGTGGGGCGGCCGCGGCCTGCGCCTCAACGTGGTGGCGCCGGGTGCGGTGGAGACCCCGCTGCTGCAGTCCTCCAAGGACGATCCGCGCTTCGGCCAGGCGGTGCGCGACTTCGTCGCCCCGCTGGGTCGCTCCGGCCAGCCGGCGGAGATCGCCGCGCTGGTGGCCTTCCTGCAGTCGCCGCAGGCCAGCTTCATCCACGGCAGCGTGATGTTCGTCGACGGCGGCATGGATGCCATGGTGCGTCCGACGAAGTTCTGACTTTTCATCGCCAACGACGAGGCCACCTGCGGGTGGCCTCGTCGTATCTGGTCCGTATTGACGATGCCGGGCGGCAGGTCCGGCGCCAAGACTGCCGTAGGGGCGAATTCATTCGCCCTGGCGGGGTGATTGGCGAATGAATTCGCCCCTACAGGGGGGATTCGGGGATTTCACACAAGGGAGTCTGCAATGAACAAGGTGGCATTCATCACCGGCGCCAGCCGGGGCATCGGCCGGGCGACGGCGCTGGCCTTCGCCCGCGCCGGCTTCGACGTGGCGATCAGCGCGCGCACGCTGGAGGAGGGCGAGAGCCATCAGCACGCGCTGCGCAACCCGGACGGCACGCCGCTGCCCGGCAGCCTGGCCGCGACCGCCGCGGCGATCCGCGAACTGGGCCGCGAGGCCTTCGTGGTGCGCATGGACCTGCTCGACGGCGACTCGGTGTGCGCCGCCTGCGCGGCGGTGCTCGAGCACTTCGGGCGCATCGACGTGCTGGTCAACAACGCCATCTACCAGGGCAGCGACCTCAACCTGCCGTTCCTCGAGCTGGAGCCGGAGACCCTGCTGCGCGTCTACCAGGGCTACCTGCTGGCGCCGTTCCTGGCCACCCGCGCGGTGCTGCCGCAGATGCTCGAGCGCGGCGACGGGGTGATCGTCAACGTCACCTCCGGCGCCGGTGAGAGCGATCCGCCGGTGGCCGCCGGGCGCGGCGGCTGGGGCTACGCCTACGGCGCCGGCAAGGCCGCGGTGTCGCGCCTGTCCGGGGTGCTCGCCACCGAGCTGGGCGAGCGCGGCATCCGCGCCTTCACCGTCAATCCCGGCGTGGTCACCACCGAGGCGCTGATGGCCACCATCGGCGACAAGGGCGTGATCGCCCTGCGCGGCGGCATGGCGCCGCCCGAGGTGCCGGCGCAGGTGATGCTCTGGCTGGCCACCGCCGCCGAGGCCGCGGCGTTCCAGAAGCGCACCATCGCCGCCCAGCCGTTCGCCCTGGAGCAGGGCATAGTCGCCGACTGGCGGGTGCCGGTAGGCGCCTGAAATCGCGTCATCTAGTCCAAGCGGATGATGAGCGCCGCGCGTGCCTCGGTGAAGATCGACGGACGCCGCCGGCCGGCCCGCCCCGAGGCGCGGCCGGCCGGTGTCCCGCCTTGCGTGCGCTCAACGGAGAAAGCCTGATGACCTTTCCGGCAGACAATCACAACAGCAACAATGCCCTGCCAGCCCGCTATGCCCGTGGCTGGCACTGCCTGGGTATCGCCGACGACTACCGCGACGGCAAGCTGCACACCCTGAACATCTTCGGCAGCCGCCTGCTGGCCTTCGCCGACGACAGCGGCAAGATCAGCGTCCTCGACGCCCACTGCCCGCACATGGGCGCCGACCTGTCGCAGGGCACCCTGCAGGGCAACCGCGTGGTCTGCCCATTCCACCACTGGCAGTTCGAGGGCAGCGGCCGCTGCGTCGAGATCCCCTACTGCGAGCGCATCCCGCCCAAGGCCAAGACCCGCTCCTGGTTGACCTGCGAGGAGAACGGCCTGTTGTTCGTCTGGAACAACCCGGAAGGCAAGGCGCCGGCCGACGGCGTGGTGATTCCGCACCTGCCGGAGATGGACAGCGACGACTGGTCCCACGACTGGCACCTCGACACCCTGATCATCGAGACCAACCCGCGCGAGCTGGTCGACAACCTGGTCGACGCCCAGCACTTCGGCCCGGTGCACGGCACGCCGACCAAGTACTTCGCCAACGTGTTCGAGGGCCACATCGCCCAGCAGATCTTCCACGGCGACTCGATCCGCCTGGGTGGCGACCTGGTCGCCGAGTCGGCCTACTACGGCCCGGCCACCCACTTCACCCGCATGCGCGCGCTGTTCGAGGGGCTGGAAGTGCACTCGATCCTGCTCAACTGCCACGTGCCGATCGGCCCCAACAGCTTCGAGCTGCGCTTCGGCTGCCTGGTGAAGAAGATCCCGGGCTGGAGCGCGGAGCAGAACGATGCACTGGCCAAGGAGTACGTGCAGCAGAACCGCACCTCCTTCTACCAGGACGTGGATATCTGGAAGCACAAGGTGCGCGTCAACAACCCGGTGCTGGCCGAGGGCGACGGCCCGGTCTACCAGCTGCGCGAGTGGTACCAGCAGTTCTTCACCGACGAGGCCGCCGTGCCGCCGGCGATGTTCGAGCGCCGCGAGATCGTCACCGTCGACAAGCGCTGAGCCGCCCGCCATGCACGCAACCGCCCGGCATCTGCCGGGCGGTTTCGTTTGCGCCCCGCAGGTGTAGGCGGAGCCTGGATGGCTGCCGCACTGTAGGGGCGAATTCATTCGCCTTGGCAGGGTGTTCGGGCGAATGAATTCGCCCCTGCGGGCTGGGGGCGGTTGGCGTGCGCCGCTCAGAGAAACAGCTGACCGAGCGAAATCGAGGGCGCAACCAGCTGCGCCGGACAGTGCTGGCAGCTGTCCGCCTGGGCGAACAGCCGGGACTGACCACCGGACAGCAGGGCGGGGGAAAGGGTGGTGCAGGCAGAGAAGAGGGCCAGATAGATCAGCTTTCTTGTTTTCATTGTTGTGCTCTCGCTATCGAACTGCAGGCAGCGAGCCGACGGTGTGCCGTCGTGTCTCGAGGCCACCATAGGAAGCCGGAATGCCTTTGTCCTAGTCCGAACGGACTAGATGCGACGAGCGGTTCCCCACCTGCTGCAGGCATGGCTGGCGCAAGGCCGGCCGGGAGCTTCCGCCACCTCCAGCGCCAGCGCATCGTCCGAACGCAGGAGGGATGACCCCCCTTGTCTGATCGGACGATGCGACGCCCCCTGCGCGCCGCCACAGTCTGGCCATCTCCCAGCGCCGCAGTCTGCCTTGGGCTGGCCGGGGCTGGGTCGACGAGGAGGAGTCATGCAGCCAGTCACAACAATCAACAACGAATCGGCCTTGCGCGCGCTACCGCCTGCGGAGGTCGGCGCGCGGCAGGCCCCCGGCCGTTCCCGCATCCTGGTCGGCCTCTGCATCGTCGGTCTGGTGGCCGCCGGTACGGTCGCTTCGTTCCTGCCCCGTCCCGCGCCGGCGTTCCCGCCCAGCCTCCCCCGGCCGCAGCTGATGCTGATCAACGGCGCGGCGCAGGCCGCCGGCGCACAGCTGGTCGTCGCCGGCGAGCTGGGCCACCTGTTCCACAGCCCGGGCGTCGGCCAGCCGTGGAGCGAGGCAACGGTCGCTCCCCAGCGCGGCTCGACCCTGACCCAGGTGTTGTTCGCCGATCCCTCGCTGGGCCTGGCGGTCGGTCACGACAACTGGATCCTGCGCAGCGAGGACGGCGGGCTGAGCTGGCAGGAGGCGCATTTCGACGGCGAAGCCGCCGAGGCGCTGATGGGCGTGTGGGGCAGCGCGCGCGGGCCGCTGTTCGCCGTCGGCAGCTTCGGCCGCCTGCTGGTCTCGGACGATCGCGGCAGGACCTGGCAGCCGCGCGACACCGGCCTCGGCGACCGCCACTTCTACGGCATCGCCGGCGCCGGCGGCCAGCACCTGATGCTGGTCGGCGAGAGCGGCCTGGTCGCGCGCTCGACCGATGGCGGGCAGCGCTGGGAGCGCCTGCCGGACTTCTACAACGGCAGCTTCTTCGGCCTGCTCGCCCTGTCGGCCAGCGACTGGCTGGTCTACGGCATGCGCGGCAAGGTGTTCCGCACCGCCGACTTCGGCGCGAGCTGGCAGGAGATCGACGCCGACACCGGCCTGTCGCTCTACGGCGGCACCCGTACCGGCGACGGCCGGGTGGTGCTGGTCGGCGAGGGCGGGGTGGTCACCCAGTCCGCCGACGGCGGGCGGACCTTCAGGCGCCTCAACGACGGCGGCGCCGGCAGCCTGTCCGGCGTCGCCGAGCTGGCCGATGGCCGGCTGATCTTCACCGGGCAGGCCGGCATCGCCGTGGCCGGCGCACCGGCCCAATCCCCGACCCCCTGACCCGAGCGGACTTTCCCATGGACAACCACAAGAATGCCCAGTGGGTCGACCGCTGCGCCGACCTGCTCCTGGCCAACCGCCGCTGGCTGCTGGCCCTGTTCATCCTGCTGACCCTGGTGTTCGCCGCCACGGCCACGCGCATCCGGCTCGACCCCGGCTTCTACAAGATGATCCCGCTGCAGCATCCGTACATGCAGACCTTCACCGAGTACCAGAAGGCCTTCCCGGGGGCCAACCGTGTCCTGGTCAACCTGCGCTGGAAGGGCGAGGGCGACATCTACAACCGCGAGTTCCTCAAGGCCCTGCGCGAGGCGACCGACGAGGTGTTCTTCATTCCCGGCGTCGACCGCACCCGGGTGTCCTCGCTGTTCACCCCCGACACCCGCTACATCGAGGTCACCGAACAGGGCTTCTACGGCGACGTGGTGGTGCCGGCGAAGTTCGGCGGCAGCGAAGAGGACCTGGCGACCGTGCGCCGCAACGTGGCGCGCGCCGGGGTGATCGGCCGTCTGGTGCAGGGCGACCTGCGCGGCGCGCTGATCCGCGCCGACCTGCAGGAAATCAACCCGGAAACCGGCGCCAAGGTCGACTACGTCGAGATCGCCAGGGCGCTCGATGCGGTGCGCGCGAGGTTCGCCAGCGAACGGATCGAGGTCGACATCATCGGCTTCCCGGTGCTGATCGGCGACGTCGTCAGCGGCCTGAACGCGGTGTTCGTGTTCTTCCTGCTGGCCTTCGTCATCACCGCGGTGCTGCTGCTGGCCTACTGCCGCTCGCTGCGCATGACCCTGCTGGCCCTGGTGGTGGCGCTGCTGCCGGTGATCTGGCTGCTCGGCCTGCTGCCGCTGCTGGGCTACGGCATCGACCCGATGTCGATCCTGGTGCCGTTCCTGATCTTCTCCATCGGCGTGTCCCACGCGGTGCAGATGACCAACGCCTGGAAGCTGGAGGTGCTGGCCGGGGCCAGTTCGCTGGCCGCGGCGCACCGCTCGTTCCGCCGCATCTTCGTGCCGGGCGCCCTGGCGCTGCTGGCCAATGCGCTGGGTTTCGCGGTGATCATGCGCATCCAGATCGACAGCGTGCGCGAGCTGGGCATCACCGCCTGCCTCGGCGTGCTGCTGATGATCGTCACCAACAAGATGATGCTGCCGATCCTGCTCTCCTCGATGCGCCTGGAGGACTCCGCGCGGCGCAGCGCCACGGCCGGCGGCCAGCGCCATCCGTTCTGGTGGACGCTGTCGGCGGTGACCAGACCCGGCATCGCCCTGCTGGTCGCCGTCGTCTGCCTGGGCCTGCTCGGCGCAGGCATCGCGGAATCGCGCAAGCTGGTGATCGGCGACATCGGCAGCGGCGCCCCGGAGTTCCGCGAGGACTCGCGCTACAACCGCGACAACGCCAGCATCGTCGGCAGCTACGCGATCGGCGTCGACGTGCTCAGCGTGGTGGTCGAGGCCAAGGGCTTCGAGGGCGACGCCTGCCTGCACTACTCGGTGATGAGCGCGGTCGACCGCTTCGCCACCTTCATGCGCGGCGTGCACGGCGTGCAGTCGGTGGTCAGCGTGCCGGACATGGCCAAGGTCGGCATCGCCGCCAACAACGAGGGCAACCCGCGCTGGGCGGCGTTGCCGCGCAGCAGCCAGGCGCTGCAGCAGGGCGCCGAGGCCTACAACCCGGACCTGGGCATGAACACCCAGGGCTGCACGGCGATGCAGGTGCTGATCTACACCCGCGATCACGAGGGCGCGACCCTCCATCACCTGACCGGCGAGATCAAGCGCTTTATCGCCGAGCAGCCGCAGACCGACGCGGCCGGCCGCGCCGTCGCGTTCCGCGTGGCCGACGCCTTCCGTCTCGCCGGCGGCAACGCCGGGGTGATGGCGGCGACCAACGAGGCGGTGGAGCAGGCCGAGGTGGAGATGCTGGTGGCCATCTTCGGCGCCATCACCCTGATGTGCCTGCTGATGTTCCGCTCCTGGAAGGCGGTGCTGTGCATCATCGCGCCGCTGGCGGTGGTGTCGGTGCTGTGCAACGCGCTGATGGCCACGCTGGGCATCGGCCTCAAGGTCGCCACCCTGCCGGTGGTGGCCCTCGGCGTCGGGGTGGGCGTCGACTACGGCATCTACCTGTTCGAGCGGGTCAAGCACCAGATCGAGGCGGAGGGCCAGGACCTGCGCAGCGCCTTCTACGAGGCCATGCGCCAGCGCGGCACGGCGGCGATCTTCACCGCGGTGACCATGTCGGTCGGCGTCGCCACCTGGGCCTTCTCGCCGCTCAAGTTTCAGGCCGACATGGGCATCCTGCTGGCCTTCATGTTCCTGGTGAACGTGTTCGGCGCGGTGCTGCTGCTGCCGGCGCTGGCCTGCTGGCTGAACGTCGGCGGCGAGCGCCGCGCGAGCGGGTTGCCCGCGTCGCAACCTGCCGCCTGATCGATAGCCGGGGGCTGTCCGTGACGGGCAGCCCCCGGTAATTCCGCTGATTTCGAATGCGCGCCGGAGTGCCGCGCAGGGGCGTTCGCGCGCCCGCGAAAAGGGCTGGCCGGAAGCCGAAAAAGCGCCGATCCGCCTAGTCCGAACCAAGTATGTGAGCGCTTTTTTCGCGGGTAATCATGAACTCGCTCGACGATCAGCCTGCGGTTGTCGAGGCAGCAGCCAACTGCCGTGCGCCTTGCAAGTGACGGGTCTGCCGAGATTCAGGGGCGTATCAGGAAAACCATAACCAAGGTCCTCCGAGAGGAGCTGAACTGATGAATTACAAATACAAGAAACGTGGCGTATCCCGCCTGCCGCATCATTTCAAACTCAGCCTGCTCGGCTGCGCCGTGAGCGTGCTGGCGCTGCCGACCGCGCAGGCCGGCTCCTTCGAGTTCGGCGACGGCATCGAAGTCGACTATCTGGCCACCTTCAACTACGGCCTGAACATGCGTGCCGAAAAACAGGCGCACGCGCTGCTGGACAACATCAACGGCGACGACGGCAACCGCAACTTCGATCGCGGCAGCTTCTTCAACAACCGCGTCAGCCTGCTCGCCGAGATGGACATCCACAAGGGCGACTACGGCCTGATGCTGCGCGGCTCGTCGTTCTACGACTTCGCCTACATGCGCGACAACGACAACCGCTCGGCCAACACCATCAACAAGCTCGGCGACACCGACGAGTTCAGCTCCGAGGCCGAAGACCGCGTCGGCACCCGCACCCGCCTGCTGGATGCCTACCTGTACGGCGGCACCACCGTCGGCGACAGCGGCTTCCTCGACGTGCGTGTCGGCAACCAGGTCGTAGCCTGGGGCGAGAGCCTGTTCATCTCCGGCATTTCCGGGGTGCAGGGGCCGGTCGACGCCACCAAGGCCAACATCCCCGGCACCGAGATCAAGGAAATCCTCCTCCCCGAACTGCAGGCCTCCGCGCGCTTCTCGGTCAACGACTGGACCCTGCTCGGCTACTACCAGTTCAAGAACCATCCCTACGAACTGTCGCCGGCCGGCGAGTACTTCTCCTACGCCGACATGATCGGTCCGGGCGGCCAGTACATCCGCTTCATGCCGGGCGACCTGGCGACCCTGCTGAATTTCGGGGCGGCCATTCCGCGTACCGCAAGCGACAACGCCCGCGACGGCGGCGAGTGGGGCATGGGCGTGCGCTACAAGCTCACCCCCTACACCGAGGTGGGCGCCTACCGCCTGCGCTACCACGAGCGCACGCCGAGCCTGCTGCTCAACATCGACCCCGTCACCTTCTTCCCGACCTCCTACACCCTCAAGTACTTCGAGGACGTCGACCTGACCGGCGCCAGCCTCTCCACGCGCGTCGGCGACTGGCAGGTGTCCGGCGAGGTCAGCTACAAGGACGGCCTGTCGCTGCTGACCAGGACCGGCGTGTCGCGCGGCGAGGCGACCCAGGCGCAGGTGTCGCTGCTGAAGACCTGGGGCAAAAGCTGGATCGCGCCGCAGGCCTCGTTCGCCGGCGAATTCGGCGCGGTGCACATCAACGACGTCGACGACGGCGGCGTGAGCAACCTCGCCAACGACCGCAACGCTCAGTTCGGCCAGTTCATGGTCACCCTGACCTATCCGAACGTGTTCAACGGCTGGGATCTGGACGTGCCGTTCAGCTACGGCCACGCCTTCAACCAGTCCTCGGTGAGCACCTTCGGCTTCGGTGGCGACGGCGACGCGCGCGCCAGCCTCGGCGCCAGGTTCAAGTACCTGAACAACCTCGAAATGGGCCTGACCTACAACGCCTACCTGGGCTCGGCCGACCCGCTCGAGCGTCCGCTGGCCGACAGGGACTTCGTGGCCTTCAACCTCAAGTACAACCTGTAACAGCAGGAGACACAGCGATGAAGACGACTCTTTTCCGGGCCAGCCTGCTGAGTGCAGGCATCCTCTGCGCATTCAGCCAGACCGCGTGGGCCAAGGTTTCCCCCGAAGAGGCCGCGCGCCTGGGCAAGGACCTGACCTGCTCCGGCGCCGAGAAGGCCGGCAACGCCGACGGCAGCATTCCGGCGTTCTCCGGCAAGTGGCTGGGCGCCCCCGACCACATCAGGCACGAGGGGACCGGCAAGTTCTGGGAAAACCCCTACGCCAACGAAAAGCCGCTGTTCACCATCACCGCGCAGAACATGGAACAGCATGCCGACAAGCTCTCCGACGGCCTGAAGGCGCTGTTCAGGAAGTACCCGGAGACCTTCACCATTCCGGTCTACACCAGCCACCGCGATTTCCGCTTCCCCGACTGGGTCTGCGACGCCTTCAGGAAGAACGCCACCACCGCCGAACTGGTCGACGACGGCCTCGGCCTCAAGGCGGTGACCGGCTCCCAGCCGTTCCCGATCCCGAAGACCGGCCTCGAGCTGCTGTGGAACATCAACAACACCGGCCCGCAGCCGTTCAAGACCGAGCTGACCACCCAGGACGTGGTGGTCTACCCGGACGGCAACCTGGCCTGGGGCAAGATGGAGAACAAGTTCCTCGGCGTGCGCTCCGAGCCGGGCGTGATGCGCGACACCACCGACTTCACCCCGCCCTACGGCGGCATCCAGTCGCTGACCATCCAGAAGACCCACCTGCCGCTGCGCGACAAGGGCACGGTGTATTCGACGCGGGAGACCTTCAACTACAAGACCCTGCCGCGCGACGTCTACATCTACAACCCCGGCACCCGCCGCGTGCGCCAGGCGCCGTCGTTCGGCTTCGACATGCCGCAGGGCGCCGGCGGCTTCCGCACCGTCGACGAACACCACATGTTCAACGGCTCGCCGGAGCGCTACGACTGGAAGATCGTCGGCAAGCGCGAGATGTACATTCCCTGGAACGCCTTCAGCACCAACCAGGCCGAGGTGAAGATCGCCGACCTGATCAAGCACAAGGGCCACGTCAACACCGAGCCCATGCGCTTCGAGCTGCAGCGCGTCTGGGTGCTGGAGGCCACCCTCAAGCCCGGCTTCCGCCACCAGTACGCCAAGCGCGTGTTCTACATTCAGGAAGACACCTGGGGCGCGGCGCTGTCCGACCAGTACGACGGCCGCGGCCAGCTGTGGCGCACCGTGCTGGGCAACTGGATGTGGGCCTACGAGTCGCAGACTCCCTACTGGGGCATCGCCGCGCACCATGACCTGATCTCCGGCGCCTACCTGGTGGACAACATCGCCAACGAGACCGGTGCGCCGATCCTGGAAACCAAGGAAAACTGGACGCCAGCCATGTTCAGCGCCGAGGCGGCGGGTCGCTGGGGGCGTTGATCCGGTAGCAGAGCGGTAGAAGCGGAGCCCTCCCCACGCTGTGTGGGGAGGGCTTTTCTATTCTGGGTGGCCAGTGCCTTGATCGCTCCAGGCTGCACGCCGAAGTGCCGACTACCCCTTCAGCGCCGCCTCGATCGCCGCGATATCGATCTTGCGCATGGTCATCATCGCGTCGAAGGCGCGCTTGGCCGCTGCACGATCAGGGCTGGTAACCGCGGCCGTCAAAACGCGAGGCGTGATCTGCCACGACAGGCCCCACTTGTCCTTGCACCAGCCGCATTCGCTTTCCTGGCCACCGTTGCCGACAATCGCGTTCCACAAGCGGTCCGTTTCGGCCTGATCGTCGGTCGCCACCTGGAACGAGAACGCCTCACTGTGCCTGAACGCCGGCCCGCCGTTAAGCCCGAGGCAAGGGATGCCCATCACCGTGAACTCGACGGTCAGCACATCGCCCTGCTTGCCCGCCGGATAGTCGCCCGGAGCGCGCATAACCGCCCCCACAGCACTGTCCGGGAAGGTGGCGGCGTAGAAGGTCGCAGCGTCCAGCGCATCGTTGTCGTACCAGAGGCATATGGTGTTCTTGCTGGTCATCTTGGGGCTCCGCGATTGGGGGCTGGGAGATGGAGTCTAGTCGCGCAACCAGTTGGGGGGGGGCGGTGGCAGGGCAGTGGGCATAGCCGTGTGTCATAAGCTGATCTGCGATATCGTTATCGGCATCTGTCGACCCGGAGGGGCCAGTCGCGACAGGCAAAAATCTGTCAGGTGCGGTCATTGCCCGGTGACGATAGAATCTTCGCTGACATGGCTCTTCTCAGACTTGGGCATTTGTATGCACTTCGATAAATTACTGGCACGGTCAGCCATGCTTGAGGACCGGCTTATCGGCTTCTTCGCTCTGCCTTTAGTCAATGGCTCCAGCCGCCTACAGGCAACCCAAGCGCTAGCTAGCCTAGGATTTGAGCACGCTCGGAGCCTGAAGCATCTGGTAGCAGCAGGGCTGTACACCTCAGCTGCTGCACTGCTACGAGTACAGTACGAATCACTAGTTCGTGCAATTTGGGTGCTTTATGTGGCCAGAGATGGTCAGGTGGAGTTGATGCTTGCTGAGCTCACGCACGAGACGGCAAAGCAGGCAAGCAAGATTCCTATGCTCAGCCAAATGTTGGAAGATATTGAGGCGAAAGCACCGCACGCGCCGGTAGCTCACCTAAAGGAGTTTAAGCATTACTCTTGGCGACCTTTGAGCTCCTATGTGCATGGAGGTATCCATGCAGTTAATCGTCACGAGAGGGGGGTTCCACAAGAGCTGGTTTTGGCAGAGATCCAGCACTCGAATGGTCTTCTTGGAATCGCAGGCAATCTGCTTCTGATCCTGAGTGGTATACCGCCGGAGGTAGGAACGATGGCGGGAATTTACACGGAGTTCAAAGACTGCTTCCCTGCGAATAATCCGCCATATAAGAGCACTACTGAATCAGCGCATTGATCGCCCCCCAACTCCCTGTTCGACCATTAGTCGCTCAATTGGGACAGCCTAGGGTCGTATGAATCCACTCTCAAATGGACGAAGTTCACCCAATGTGGCCGGTTGCATCTGGTGGCAATCAGCCAATAGTGGTAACTCCCGAAAGCCATGCAGCATGAAAGCGGATCAAGCTACAGTTTTCTCTAGGGTTTTAGCTGAGATTTCCGGTTTGCTCAGCGAGTCAATAATGGCTTGGATTTCCTCAGGATGCTTAGGTCGTGGTCTGTAAATAATGTCGCGCTTCTCCACTAGCGTTCGATTTTGAGCGGCCGCAAAAAAATCCATGAGTCCGCCCAAGATAAAAAACAGAGAAATCCCCAGTGTAAATGGAATAAGCACTAACCCGATCAATATCCCTAAACACCCGCCTGCCGCTTGCTTTGAATCGTGCTCACATGCCTCAAGTTTCGTTATTTCCTGAGGGGCATAAAGAGAATCATCGAGCCCAAGGATGTCGGACGAAAAGAGCTCAGATTGTCCCCTCCCGCTTAGAGGTTGGGCCGGGTCTTTGCTATATTTTCCAAAAGCACGATGCTTGCTGAAGTGGTCCAGAAGTGTTTGCTCTAAATCCCACGCATCGTTGCTTCGTGTGAAAAAAATTTCTTTATCGATAAGTTTTTCATCGCCGTGGCCGCCATACGCCATGCGCTCGACCAAGCTAGCCTTTGTCGTGAAGCCAATTTTGTAAAAAAGACCCTGCGGGGTGTTTAGGCGCACATAGTAGACGTTACCTGCTGGATTGCTAGGTCTGCGAAACCATCGCTTGACTCTCGTATACAGTGATGCATGTGGCTTGGCCATTCTTTTAGAAATCTCAATCATCATTCGGTCGGGAAATAATACATTGGTGACAATGAGCTGCCTACCTCGGCTCTGCATCTCTCTAGGCTCGTTTCAGCTGGTGCTGCATAAAAAGGGTTTCCATACCGATAGCCTGTTCTGAATCGCCCGTAAATTTGTAGTCGCTCAATTAATGATCTCAGCCGTTTGCTGCTAGTCGCACAAGTGGGATTGGTCAATCCGAACGCCATACGTGGCCAGGCCCAAGCAAATTGGCTGGAAAGTGAAGGGCAAGGCCGCGCCAGCCCGCCGACGCACTGGCATGCTTGCCGGGATTGGCGTTTCAAGGAGCAGGGAGGTTGCCTACCCACTGCGACAAGCGGGCGGGGAGAGCGCTGTAGTGCCCGCAACGGACGCCCCGCCAACCCAGCAGAACGCCCGTTCATCTCCAACTCAGCGCAGCACGAACGCCTCCAGCTTCGGCGCCGCCATCTCATCCTTGAACCGCTGCTGCGACCACGGCCATGTATTCGGGATGCCGTCGGCGTCCAGATACCAGCTGTTACAGCCGGAGCCGAACACCGTCTTGCGCGCGGCGTCCTTGCGGGCCACGTCGTAGGCATCCAGCGCGGACTGCGCGGCGCTGACTTCCCGGCACTGGCCGCTGCGCACCAGTTCGATCAGCTGGGCGATGTAGCCCCACTGCAGCTCGGCGATGTCGATCAGCGAGAAGTTGCCGACCGGCCCGGTGGGACCGTTGAGCATGAAGAGGTTGGGGAACTCGGGGATCGAGATCGCCATGTAGGCGGTCGGCCCCTGGGCCCAGGCTTGCTCCAGGGTATGGCCGTCGCGGCCGGTGATCTGCATCGGGCGCATGAACTGGTCGGCCTTGTAGCCGGTGGCCAGTACCAGCACGTCCAGCTCGTGCAGCTGGCCGTCGCGGGTGCGCACGCCGCCGGCCTCGATGCATTCGATGCCGTCGGTGACCAGCTCGGCGTTCGGATGCTGGATCGCCTGGTAGTAGTCGGGCGAGTAGATCAGCCGCTTGCAGGCGGCGCGGTAGGTGGGGCGCAGCTTCTCGCGCAGGACCGGATCGCTGACGCTGTTTTCCAGGTTGTCGCGGGCGATGGCCTCGATTTCGAGGATTTCCGGCGAGTTGGCGTCGAGCACCGCGTTGGTGAAGCGCTCGACGTTGGCCAGGTAGGTTTCCTCGTTCTGCATGCGCTT
This sequence comes from Pseudomonas oryzae, assembly GCF_900104805.1. NCBI lineage: Bacteria > Pseudomonadati > Pseudomonadota > Gammaproteobacteria > Pseudomonadales > Pseudomonadaceae > Pseudomonas > Pseudomonas oryzae. Next base: position 1,100,494 of record NZ_LT629751.1, read on the forward strand.
GAGCAGGGCGCGGTCGGCGCGGAAGGCGGCCTTCTGCTCCTCGCTGTAGAACGGGTTGTCGACCGGGAAGATCCACTGCGCGGTGCGCTGGAAGTGCTTGAGCTTGCCGGCGCGGGCGGCCAGCGCGGAGACGATTTGCACGCCGGTGGAGCCGTTGCCGACGATGCCGATGCGCCGGCCGTCCAGCGGGATGTCGTGGTCCCAGCGCGCGCTGTGCAGCAGGTCGCCCCGGAAGCTGTCCAGGCCGCGCAGGCTGGGTGTGTTGGGGTGGTGCAGCACGCCGGTGGCGGCGATGACGATGTCCGCGCTGTCGGTGAGGCCGCTCTTCATCTCCAGCTGCCAGCGGCCGCCGACGAATTCGCAGCGGACGATTTCCTCGTTGAAGCGGATCAGCTCGTCGACCCGGTACTTCTTAACCGTGCGCTCGAAGTACTCCTGGATTTCCGCGCCCGGCGGCAGGAAGCGGCTCCAGTCGGGGTTGGGCTCGAAGGAGTAGGTGTAGGCGTGCGAGGGCACGTCGCAGGTCAGGCCGGGGTAGGTGTTCTCGCGCCAGGTGCCGCCGATGCGCGAGGCCTTCTCGTAGATGGTCACGTTGGCGAAGCCGGCTTCGCGCAGCTTGATGCCGCTGAGAATGCCGGCCATGCCGGCGCCGATCACCACCACGCGCAGGTCGGGTCTTGCTGCTGTGTCGTTCATGGTCACACCCTTTCTTGTTGTTCGGTGGGACCACTCTAGGGAGTTGCCGGCGGGCGGACCTGCCGTGTCCTTGCTAGTCCGATCAGACAATATCGTCTGCGTTTCGCTGCATCGCGGGATGCGGATGCCCGGTTGTCCAGGCACCGCCCTCTGGGCGGCGCAGGTCGGGGCGCGCCGTTGCCTGTAGGGGCGAATTCATTCGCCTTGAGGAGGATCGTTGGCGAATGAATTCGCCCCTACAGGGGGTGGGAGGTCAACCCGCGATTGCCGGGATAGCGTCCTTCTGGTGCGCCCGCTGCCGGGCGACGTGGGCGGCGGCGCGGCGGCCGGAGAAGATGCAGTCGGCGGCGGACAGGCCGGAGATGTACAGGTGCGAGGGCAGGCCGATGGCGGTGCGGCCGGCGGCGTACAGCCCGCCGATCGGCGTGTCGTCGGCGCGCAGCACCTGGCCGCTGTCCTCGTCGACGCGCAGGCCGCCGACGGTCATCGCCGACAGCGGGAACAGCCGGCTGCGGATCGACACGTCGATGGCGTAGAACGGCCCCTGGGCGATGGCGTGGATGTCCTTCTGGTCCTTGCCGAAGGGGTCGGCCTGCCAGCCGGCGGCCGCCTGGTTGTAGTCGCGCACGTTTTCTTCCAGCACCTGCGGGTCGAGGCCGCACTTGCGCGCCAGCTCGTCGAGGCTGCGCGCCTTGCGCGAGGCGAACAGCAGGGCGAGGATCGCCGGCTGGCGCTGGAACGGCAGCATGTCGTCCTTGCGCACCTGCTGCCAGGCCTTGCGGTACAGGGCGCGGTCGAGGATCAGCAGGCCGGCGCCGTCCTGTTCGTCGCCCATGATCTGGCCGATGGCGGCGCCGTAGAGCATCTCGTTGCAGTAGCGCTCACCGCGCCCGTTGACCAGCATGGCCTCGGCGAAGGCCTTGGGCGGGTTGAGGAAGCGCCAGCTGCTGATGCGGCCGAGGCGGTCGGCGACGGCGCCGACGCTCTGGCCGAGGCGGATGCCGCTGCCGTTGTCGCCGAGCGAGCCCAAGGGCATGGCGTTGGCGTAGGCGGGGGCGTAGTGGTTGGCCATCGCGCGGTTCTGGATGAAGCCGCCGCTGCTCAGGCACACGCCGTGGCGGGCGCAGATGCGCCGCTCGACGGCGTGCGCGTTCTTCAGCGCCTCGGCCTTGCGCCAGTAGCGCAGGGCGATGGCGCTGGTGAGGCCGGAGCCGGGGAAGCTGGCCGGCAGCATCAGCTGGAAGCGCGCCGCCTGCTGCATCAGCCGGGCGAACTGCGCCGCCGCCGCGCCGGGCGGCATCTGCAGCACCTTGACCCCCAGCACGTTGCCGTCGTGGTCGACGATCAGCTGGCGCACCTCGCTGTGCGCCATGAAGCGCACGCCCAGCCGGCTGGCCCGCTCGCGCAGCGGATCGGTCATGCGCACGCCGAAGCCGATGGGGGCGGAGGTGGGTGGCGAGTAGACCTTGTGCCCGCGCGCCGCCGGCCGGGCGACCGCCACCGAGCGTGGCAGCAGGGTGTTGTCGGAGTGGTACAGGTGGTAGCCCTGCGGCGGATAGGAGGTCTTGGCCGCGTACAGGGTGCTGTCGAAGCGCACGCCGTGGCCGCTCAGCCAGTCGATCATCTGCGCGCTCTGCTCGCAGAAGCGGCGCAGGGTGCTGTCCCTGACCACGCCCTGGGTCTCCAGCCTGAGGTAGCGGAACATGTCGTCCACCGAGTCCTCGACGCCCGCCGCGCGCTGGATGGCGGTGCCACCGCCGGCGTAGACCACTCCGCCGTTCATCGCCGTCGAGCCGCCGCCGTCGTAGGCGTCCAGCGCCAGCACTTCCAGACCTTGCTCGGCGGCCTCCAGCGCGGCGGCGATGCCGGCGCCGCCGTAGCCGACCACCAGGAAGTCGGCGGCATCGTCCCACGGCACGGCCGCGGCGTCGGCCACCCGCTCCGGCTGGCGGACGGGGGAATGCCAGTGGGGGCTACCGGGTTCGTCGCGCTGGGTCACGGCGGGTATCTCCTTGAATTGGTGTTGTGCAATCCCTGTGGGGGCGCATTCATTTGCCTTGGCGGGCTTTGGGGGGCGAATGCATCCGCTCCTGCAGGGGGGGCCGGGGTTCGCCATTGCATCGGCGATAGGGTTGGCCGCCAGGCGGCATTTGTAGGGGCGAATTCATTCGCCATGGGCCGCAAAGCGGCCCCGGTGGTTGTCGAGGGCAGGCCGGTGGCCTGTTTGGCGAATGAATTCGCCCCTACATGGATCGGCGGTCAGGAGCGGGCGGGCTTGGCGTTGAGCTGCGCGTCGCCGGGGGTGCCCAGCACGCAGCTGGTGCCGCCCGGGGTGTACATCATGGCGACGCAGCGGTTGCACGAGGTGCAGCCGGTGGCGCCGGCGCCGCCCGCGGCCAGCTGGTTGACGAACTCGGGGTCGAAGATCAGCCCGCGGCCCAGGGCCACCGCCTCGAAGCCTTCGCCGAGCGCCTGCTGCACGTTGGCGGCGGTCTTCACCCCGCCCAGGTAGGCCAGCGGCATGTCGACCGCGGCGCGCACCTTGCGCGCATGTTCGAGCAGGTACAGTTCGCGGAACTCCACCTTGGGTTCGGTGAACTGCTGGATGGTCATCGCCGCGCGGACGATGGGGTTGCTGACGCTGACGCGGTTTTCCTTGGGGAAGGACGAGCCGAACAGGGTGGTGGTGGACTCGACGTTCATCCCCGCGCTGAGCACCAGCAGGTGGGCGCCTTCGCGCTCGAGGATGCGCGCCACTCCGGCGCCGTCCTCGGCGGTGTGGCCGCCCTTGGCGCCTTCGGTGACGCTGTACTTGCAGATCACCGCCAGCTCGCGGCCCACCGCCTCCAGCACGCGGCGCAGCACCAGGGCGGGGAAGCGCAGGCGCTTGTCGAGGCTGCCGCCCCAGTCGTCGCGGCGCTTGTTGTACAGCGGCGAGATGAACTGGCTGAGCAGGTAGCCGTGGCCCATGTGGATCTCCACGGCGTCGAAGCCGGCCTCGCGGGCGAGCCGGGCGGCCTGGGCGAACTCGCCGGCGATGCGCTGCATGTCGGCCTCGCTCATCGCCTGCTTGAGGAAGCGCCCGCTCATGATGCCGACCTTGTTGAAGCCGCCGCTGGCCGACAGCGGCCGGGGCGTGGACAGCTCCTCGAGGAAGGTGAAGCAGCCGCCATGGGTGATCTGCGCCGAGGCCGCGCCGCCGTGGCGGTGCACGGCGTCGGTCAGCACGTGCAGGTGGGGCACGGCGTCGCGGTCGAGGGTGATCTGGTCGGGGAAGGTGCGGCCGTCGCGGCTCACCGCGCAGTAGGCCACGGTGGTCAGCGCGGTGCCGCCGGCGGCCATCGCCTCGTGGAAGCGCACCAGCTGCTTCGACGGCGTGCCGCCGCGGGCCATGCCCTCGTTGGTGGCGGACTTGATGAAGCGGTTCTTCAGCGTCAGCGGGCCGATCTTCAGCGGGCTGAACGGCGACGGCGAGGCGGGCAGGATCTTGTTGTTATGCATGCTGAGTCCCAGCGATTCGACTTCAGGTGGCAAGCAGGGCGCCGGGCAGAAGGCGCTCCCGTTGCTGCCGGTGGCGGGCCCACGGGAGCCCGATGCGATGTTCCTACCATAGATAGCGGGGCAGGGGGCTACCTCGTCCGAACAGACTAACTGCCGGCAGGTGCTCTGCGCATCGGCCACTGGCCGGTTAGTCCCATCGGACGATGCAGGGCGGCAGCGCGTTGACGACGATCCGGACGACCCCCGTGGGCGAATTCATTCGCCAATTCCCGGCGCGAAGGCAAGGGGCGCGACAACCCCCTGTAGGGGCGAATTCATTCGCCTTGGCTGGGTGTCCGGGCGAATGAATTCGCTCCTGCAGGACCGGACTGCCCAGGGACGGCCGCACCGCGCACAACCACCGAGAGGATCAGACATGAGTTGCGAGAATCGCCAGGTCGCCGTGGTCACCGGCGCCAGCCGTGGTGTCGGCAAGGGCATCTCCCTGGCCCTGGGCGCCGCCGGCATGGTCGTCTACGTCACCGGCCGCTCGACCACGGCCAGCGGCGCGCAGCTGCGCGGCCAGGTGCTGCCGGGCTCGATCCAGGAAACCGCCGAGGCGGTGACCCGCGCCGGCGGGCTGGGCATTCCGGTGGCCTGCGACCACGCCGACGATGCGCAGGTCAGGGCGTTGTTCGAGCAGGTCGGCCGCGAGCAGGGGCGCCTCGACCTGCTGGTCAACAACGCCACCTTCCTCCACGAGAACCTCATCGATCCCGGTCCGTTCTGGGAGAAGCCGCTGGAGCTGGTCGGCATCCTCGACGTCGGCCTGCGCTCGGCCTACGTCGCCAGCTACTACGCCGCGCCGCTGCTGGTGGCCGGCGGGCGCGGGCTGATCGCCTTCGTCTCCTCCTATGGCGCCGGCTGCTACATGCACGGCCCGGCCTACGGCGCGCAGAAGGCCGGCTGCGACAAGCTGGCCGCCGACATGGCGGTGGATCTGGAGGGCAGCGGCGTCGCCGCGCTGTCGCTGTGGCTGGGCCCGCAGCGCACCGAACGCACCACCATCGCCGGCGAGGAGCGCGCCGACCAGTACGAGGCCTTCCTCGCCCAGGCGGAAACCCCCGAGTTCAACGGCCGGGTGATCCGCGCCCTGCTCGACGACCCGGCGCTGGCCAGCCTCAGCGGGCAGACCCTGGTGACCGCCGAGCTGGCGCCGGGCTACGGCATCAGCGAGTAGGGCGGCCGCCAGCCGCCGTCCTACCGCGAGCAACTGGGCGCGCCGCGCGTGCCGCATCCGGGACGGGTGATCTGACAGGGCAAACTTCCCGCTCTGTAGGGGCGAATTCATTCGCCCGAACACCCCGCCAAGGCGAATGAATTCGCCCCTACAGGGAATCAGGCGGCGAAGCCGCCTTGGGCGATCCGACCCGCCGTTATCCAGCGCCCGCACCGCCGGTGCGGACGCATTCCATCCCTTGAAAGGCAGCGCATCCATGGAAAAAGTCGTCTATGTCGTCTGGCGTGATCGCCAGGTCAATCCCGAAGAATTCGCCAGCCGCCTGCGCGGCGAGGTTGCCGAGCAGCTGCTGGCGCTCGGCGCCCGCGGCCTGCAGGTGAACGTCGCCGACGCCGCGGTCGAACCCGCCGCCGGCCTGCGCCAGGCCAACCTGCAGCCGTTGATGGACGGCAGCGTGTCGCTGTGGCTGGACAGCGCCATCGCCCAGTTCCGCCGCCCGTTCGACGAGGCCATCGCCAAGGCGGTCGAGCGCCTGGCCGCCTACCTGGTCACCGAGTCGGTGCCGATCCGCAACACCCGCTTCCCGGCCGTCCCCGGCGAGCGCACCCACGGCTTCGCCCAGCTGGCCTTCCTCAGCCGCCCGCCGCGCCTCACCCACGAGGCCTGGCTGGACATCTGGCACAACCGCCATACCCAGGTGGCGATCGACACCCAGGACAACTTCCAGTACGCGCAGAACGTGGTGGTACGGCCGCTGACCCGCGGCGCCCCGGCCATCGACGCCATCGTTGAGGAGTGCTTCCCGCCGGCGGCGATGAGCGACCCGCTGAGCTTCTTCGACGCCCCGGGCGACGAGGAGAAGTTCCGCCGCAACCTGGCGGCGATGATGGAGAGCTGCAAGCGCTTCATCGACTACGACAAGATCGACGTGCTGCCGACCAGCCAGTACCTGATCGCCAGGCCCAGCGGCGCCTGAGCCGCGCTCCAGGCGGGCCAACGCAACCCGGAGTCCGCCGCTGGCGGGCTCCGGGTTTGTTTTTTGGCGTGCGCCTTCGATTGTGGCGAGCACTCCCGCCCGGTCGGCGCGAAGCGGGTCTTCAGTACCGGGACGCAGTGGGGCATGCACTCCGGGTCAGGTTCATCGTGCTCAAGTACATGGCATGCAAAGCCGATAGGTTTTGCAAGAATTTGGCTCGACGTCGGCACTGACAGCTGCCGCAGCCACAAGAGCAGGCACAGGGTGGTGATATACCTTGTGTCATCGCGCGCTGCCGAGTTATACGAAACCAGGCCGCTACACTGGCATGTTGAGCGCTGTATAGGTGATCTCACCTGTCGCGCCGCACATTGATCGATCAAGAATCCCTTCTTATTGATAGGGGATATATTTCCAGAGGGTTTCGGATGTATTTGTCAAGTTTTTTCGCGGATGCTGACGATGATCTCATCGGATGTATCCGCTGCAGGGATGCCAGGCCGCTCGGCCTTGAATTGAAGATGGCTTTTCAGCCGATCGTCGATGTCGAGCAGCGCAATGTATTCGCCTACGAGGCGCTCGTGCGCGGGGCCGATGGTGCCTCTGCGGCACAGGTGCTGGGCGCGGTGAAGCCCGAGGAGATGTACTCCTTCGATCAGACCTGCCGTGTGCTGGCGATTGAAACCGCTCAGCGTCTCGGTATGGAGACCTATCTGTCGATCAATTTCCTGCCCAACGCGGTATATGAGCCGGCCAGTTGCATTCGCCTGACGCTGGCCGCCGCGCGGAAAGTCGGTTTTTCGCCAGACCGGCTGATTTTCGAGTTAACGGAGTCGGAAAAGATCCGTAATCCCGAGCATGCCTTGAAGATCATCAAGGACTATCGGCAACGTGGCTTCCTGACGGCGATCGACGATTTTGGTGCCGGTTATTCGGGCTTGAATCTTCTGGCCGAGTTCCAGCCCCATATCGTGAAGTTGGATATGGCGCTGACGCGGGATATCGACCGCGATGCCGTGAGGCGGGCGATAGTCGCGGGAGTGATCGGCACCTGCAATGCGCTCGGCTGCAAGATCATTGCCGAAGGGATCGAGCGGGCCGAAGAACTCTACACCTTGAGGGAAATGGGCGTTTCGCTGTTCCAGGGCTACTTGCTGGCGCGCCCGGGCCTGGAGTCGCTCCCCGAGCCCGACATGCGTTATTGCTGATCGCTCGGCTGCAAACGGGGCCCCGAGCAGCCGCGAGCTGCACGGGGCGCCAGGTTTTGTGTTTCTCCCCAAGCCCTGAAGCGTCTGGCGCCCGAGCCACGGCGCCAAATGGGATTAGTCTCCCCAGACGATGTAGCCCCTCCCACCCGTTGCAACAATCGAATCCAGTCGATTGCGCGCTCGATCCGCGCTGATCCAGCAACGGGAGAACAACAATGAAACGAGTCGAAGGCAAGGTGTGCATCGTGACCGGCGCCGCCAGTGGCATCGGTCTGGAGGACGCCAGATTGCTGGCCCGCGAAGGGGCCAGGGTGGTGCTCACCGACCTCAACGAGGAGGCCGGCCAGCGCGCGGCCGCCGAGATCGGCGGCGACGCCCTGTTCATCCGTCACGACATCGCCAGCGAGGCGGACTGGCAGCGGGTGATCGACACCACCCTGGAAACCTTCGGCCGCCTCGACGTGCTGGTCAACAACGCCGCCATCCTCGCCGTCGGCACCATCGAGGACACCTCGCTGGAGCTGTTCCAGAAGGTGCAAGGCATCAACAGCGCCGGCTACTTCCTCGGCTGCAAGTACGCGGTGCTGGCGATGAAGGAAACCGGCGGCGGCTCGATCGTCAACATGTCGTCGATGGCGGCGCTGGGCGGCATGCCGGCGTTCTGCGCCTACTCGGCGTCCAAGGGCGCGGTGGCGGCGATGACCCGCTCGATCGCCCTGCACTGCAAGCAGCAGGGCTACCGCATCCGCTGCAACAGCGTGCATCCGGACGGCGTCAACACGCCGATGACCAGCGCCCTGCACGGCGGCCAGCCGATTCCCCAGGCAGAGCTGGAGAAAGACCCGAAGAACCGCATGTGCGCGCCGCTGGACATCGCCAACGTGGTGCTGTTCCTCGCCTCGGACGAGTCGCGCTTCATCAACGGCGCGGAGATCCGCGTCGACAATGCCCAGCTGATCGGTGGTTCCGCCTGATTCGGCGCAGCGACTGCAAACCCAGTGCGTGCTGACAGGTCTGTCGCTCTGTCACCCTTTCCCCGGCCGCTGGCCGGGTTTTTTTGCTTTCCGCCAGGCTCGCCCGGTGAGGGCGTTGCCCGCCACGAGGGAATCCCATGCAGGCTGCCGCTGACTTCGAACGCCCGCTCGCGCCATTCGCGGCCACCGGCGTCGCCGCGCTGCCCGAGCTGATCGGCCTGGTCTACGAGGGGCTGAACGAAGCCCGGCCCTGGGCGGCGCTGGCCGAACGCCTGCGCCAGGTGCTGGCGGCGCGGAATGTCACGGTCACCCTGCTGCACGCCGAGGACCGGCCGACCGACATCCAGGTGATGGCGCTCGAGGAGGGCGACGACACCGACTGGCTGCAGGCGGAGCGGGTCTACCGCGAGCGTTTCGCGCATATCGAGATGGTCGACCCGAAGTCGCTGCTGCCGGGCGAAATCATCGTCTTCGGCCCCGGGGACGTGGAGGCCGAGTGCGCGGCGCACATGGTCTCCCTGAATCTCGCCAGCTGCCTGCGCACCTGCTTCGCCGAGCCCGGCGGCATGCGCTGCTGGATCGACGCGATCCGCGGAAGGAGCGAGCCGGAGCAGCCCTTTGCGGCCGGCGAGCTGGCGCTGATCCGGGCGCTGCTACCCCATCTCACCCGCGCCCTCGGCCTCTACGCCCGGCACAAGCGCCAGGAGGCGGAACGGGCGATCTACGAGGGCTGCCTGGATCATCTGCTGCTCGGCTGCCTGCTGCTCGATGGCGATGGCCGGCTGCTCTGCGCGAACCGGGCCGCCCGGGCCATCGTCGACAGGCACCGCGGCATCGAGCTGAGCCACGGGCGGCTGCAGCTGCAGGACCGCGCGGCCCAGCAGGCGCTGGAGCGGGCGATAGCCCAGGCCGTCGCGGCCGGCGCGCGCGAGGGCGGGCAGTGTCGCGGCGAACTGGTGCGCCTGCCGGCCCGCGACGGCGTGCTGCTGGGCATGCTGGCGACCCCGGCGCCGCTGCTGGACTACTACTACCAGGGCCGGCACGTGCCGAGCGCGATCATCTACCTCTCGGAGCTGACCGAGAGCCTGGCCATGCGGCCGCTCGCCGGCGGCTCCGCGGCGGAGCCGATTGCCCGGCTGCTCGACCTGACCCGCCAGGAAGCCCGGCTGGCCGCGTTGCTGGCCGGCGGGCAGAGCATCAGCGAGGCGGCCGCGCAGATGGGCATCGCGGTGACCGCCGCGCGCAACTACTCGAAGAACATCTACGCCAAGCTCGGCATCAAGGGCCAGACCGACCTGGTGCGCATCCTGTTCAAGAGCTTCGCCCTGCTGCGCTGAGCCGCGCTGCCGGCAGTACCAGCTGGTACTGGAGCGCCGCTTCCCCTCCTCACTAGCATCGAAACCGCTGCGCCAGGCCGTGCCGGGCGCAGTCCGCAGTGTGTGCTGCGCAGCGAATTCGAGGAGGCGGCAGTGAGCTGGAGAGGGTATCGAAGTGCGGCGGTGGGGCAGGTGGCGGTGTTTCCGGCCGCGGACGCCTACGAGTCGGGGGTAGTGCCGATCCGCTTCAGCGGCTGGCCGCTGCCGGGGGAAATGCCGGCCTATCCGGCCCTGGATCGGGACATCGAGGCCGACGTGGTGGTGGTTGGCGCCGGGCTGGCCGGCGCTGCGCTGGCCCTGCGCCTGGCCGAGCAGGGCGTCGCCGTCGTGGTGCTGGAGGCCGAGCAGCCGGGCAGCGGCGCCTCCGGCCGCAACGCCGGGCACGTGCAGCCCTATCTGGGCTCGTTCGAGCCGCTGCGCGCCCATGCCGACGGTGGGCGGCGCTTCATCGACTACTTCGTCGAGCACCGCAATGTGGTCTTCGAGCTGTGCGGCAAGCATGGGCTGCGGGCCGATGCGGCCCGGTGCGGCATGGTCGATGCGGCCAGCCGCCGGCACGCCGCGCTCGCGGCCAAGGTGAAGAAGTGGCAGGCCTTCGGTTACGAGGTGGAGACGGTCGGCGCCGCGCGCCTCAAGGAGCTGCTCGGCACCGACGCCTACAGCCATGGCATCCACTGGCGCGAAGGCGGACGGGTCAATCCGTTCCTGTTCACCAACGGCATGATCGCCGCCGCCGTGGGCCTCGGCGCCCGGGTCTACGGCAACTCCGGCGTGGTGGGCTGCGAGCGCAGCGGCGCGGCCTGGCGGGTGCGCACCGCCGTCGGCAGCGTGCGTACCCAGCAGGTGGTGCTGTGCACCAATGGCCACGTCGGCAACGGCTTCTTCCCTGAGCTGGCGCGTACCCAGTTCCCGCTGGTGGCTTGCGGCCTGGCGACCCGGCCGCTGCCCCAGGCGGCGCTGGAGATCATCAACCCGGCGCGGGTCGCGCTCATGCAGTATCCGGCCGGCCTGTATCCCTTGGTCATCGACGGGCGCAACCGCCTGATCACCGCGACCATCCCGGCCGCCGGCCGCGCGCAGCGGGCGGCGGAGCACTTCGCCTACTTCCTGCGCTACCTGCGGCGCACCTACCCGCAGCTCGGCGGCACGCGCATCGAGCTGGAGTCCTACTGGACGGGGATGACCGCCAATTCGTCCTCGGTCTACGACGCCTGCTACCCGAAGCTGTACCGGGTCGCCGATGGCGTGCTGGCGCTGAACAACTTCGGCTCCTGGGGCAACGTCCTCGGCCCGCTGCTGGGCGTCAACCTGGCCGATGCACTGGTCGGCGGCTGCCTGGCCAGCTGCCTGCTGCCGCTGGAAACCCCGAGGGCCGTGCAGTTTCCCGGCCTGTTCGAAACCAAGATCCGCCGCGTGCTGATCCCGGCGGCGCGCTGGGCCGACAAGTTCAACCTCGTCTGAGCGGGCGCCGCCCGCGCAGCCAATGCCTGGCTGCTGGGCGTTGTAGGGGCGAATTCATTCGCCAAAGCGCTCCGTCAAGGCGAATGAATTCGCCCCTGTGGACCGGGCAATGGGCCTCATGCAATTGCCCTGCGCTCTTGTAGAAGAACAACAACCAGAGAAGAAGGAAACAAGCATGAAAGTCCTCCTATTGGGCTGCGGCAACGTGGGCGCCAACGTGGCGCGCCAGCTGGTGCCGCGCCACCCCGAGCTTGAATGCGTGGTCGGCGACCTCGACCTCGCCGTCGCCGAGCAGCTCGCCGCCGAGCTGGGCCCGCGGGTGCGCGCCGTGGCCGCCGACGTGCGCGACCCCGCCCGCCTCGACGAGCTGCTCGACGGGGTGGACCTGGTGTTCAACGCCGTGGGGCCGTTCTACCGCAGCGCGGTGCCGGTCATCGAGGCGGCGTTGCGGGCGCGGGTCGACTACCTCGACATCAACGACGACCACGACGTGGCCGAGCAGCTGTTCCTCGATCCGTCCTGGCACCAGCGTGCCGTGGACGCGGGCATCAAGCTGGTGATCGGCTGCGGCTCGACGCCGGGGCTGACCAACGTGATGGCCCGGTTGCTCGCCGACCGCCTGGACAGGGTGCGCGAGATCCACCTGGCCACCGCCGTGCCCTTCGTGCCGGGCCTGCTGTCGCCGGCGGTGGTCGACCACATGATGCACATCACCGCCGGCGAGGTGGTGCAGTTCGTCGACGGTGAGTACCGCAAGATGCCGGGCTGGGGTGGCCGGCTGGAGGTGCCCTATGCCGCGCCGTTCAAGGCCTATCCGTCGTTCTTCATCGGCCATGGCGAAACCGTCACCCTGCCGCACTTCATCAGCGGCCTGGAGCAGGTGACCAACCGCATCGCCTTCTTCCCCGAGGCCGGCGCACAGATCTGGCGCTCGTTGATCGACCTGGGGCTGGGCAATCCCGAGGTGATCGAGGGCCTCGGCATCTCGCCGCTGAAGTTCCTCACCCGGCACCTGGCCAGCGAGGCCGGCGCCAGGAGCGTGGGCGTCGACCTCTCCGACGAGCCCTGGGCGGTCGCCTCGCGGGTCGAGGTGGTCGGCGAGCGCGACGGCGCCGAGGTGCGCTGCGTGCTGGAGCACCACCTGGACCTGCCCACCGAACAGGCCGAGGACAGCACCGCCGACCCGACGCCGACCTGCGCGCGCCTGGCCATCGAGGCCTGGCTGGCCGGTGGCGTCACCGGGCAGGGCCTGCTGGCGCCGGAGGTCTGTCTGGACGCCGAGGCCTACGTGCGCGCCTTCGCCGGCGAAACCGGTGGCCGGCTGATCGAGAGCGAAACGGTGCTCAGGCGCGACCGCTACGCCTGAGGGACGTCCCGCCCGCCTGCGTGTCGGGCAGCGACGAATGGAAACGGCCCGCTCCCCATCGGGAGCGGCCTGGTGCACAACAAGAACAAGAGGCAAGCCATGCATATCCCGTTTCGTAGAACCCTGCCGCTGGCGGCGCTGCTGATGCTGGTCGCCCAGGGCGGCTTGGCCAAGGTCTCCGGCGAGGAGGCGCAGAAACTCGGCAAGGAAATGACCTGCTTCGGCGCCGAACAGGCCGGCAACGCCGACGGCTCCATCCCGGCCTTCGCCGGCAAATGGCTGGGCACCCCGCCCGGCATCCGGTTCGCCGGCGTGGGCGCGCGCCACCCCGACCCCTACGCCGGCGAGCAGCCGCTGTTCACCATCACCGCGCAGAACATGGCGCAATACGCCGCGCACCTGTCCGATGGGCAGCAGGCGCTGCTGCGCAAGTATCCGCAGACCTTCGCCATTCCCGTCTACCCCAGCCACCGCGACTTCCGCCTCGACGACCTGCGCTGCGAGATCACCCGCAAGAACGCCCATGTTGCCGAGCTGGAGGACGGCAACATGGGCGTGAAGGCCCTCAAGGGCGGCACGCCGTTCCCGATCCCGCAGAACGGCGACGAACTGCTGCGCAACATGCTGCTGCCGGCCTACGTCCTCGAGGAGGATGCGGTGTACGACCAGGCGGTGGTCTATCCGGACGGCAAGGCGGCCTGGGGCCAGATGCGCTACGAGATCCTCGACAAGACCGGCGGTCCGGAGGATCTCGGTCAGCCGACCACGGGGGTGTTCGCCTACTCGCGGGCAACCGTGCTCAAGCCCGAACGGCAGAAGGGCGAGGCGTCGATGACCTACACCTACTTCAACGAGCTGACCAACCCGCAGACCAGCTGGCAGTACAACCCCGGCGCCCGTCGCGTGCGCCAGTCCCCCGGCTTCGGCTTCGACATGCCGCTGGGGGTCGGCGGTTTCCGCACCATCGACGACGACCGCCTGTTCAACGGCTCGCCCGAGCGCTACGACTGGAAGCTGGTCGGCAAGCGCGAGCTGTACATCCCCTACAACGGCTACCGGCTGGAAGGCGCGGACGTGAAGTACGCCGAGCTGCTCAAGGCCGGCAGCATCGACCCGCGCTTCATGCGCTACGAGCCGCACCGCGTCTGGGTGCTGGAGGCCACCCTCAAGGAAGGCTATCGCCACCGCTACGCCAAGCGCGTGCTGTACATCGAGGAGGACAGCTGGCAGGCGGTGATGGCCGACAACTACGACGCGCGCGGCCAGCTGTGGCGCACCAACTTCATGAACACCTTCTACGCCTACGACGCCCGGGTGTTCCACGCCGGGGTCACGGTCTACCACGACCTGATGTCCGGGGCCTACCTCGCCGACCGCCTGACCAACGAGATCGCGGCGCCGCGGCTCAACGGCGACCGGCTGAAGCCGTTCATGTACACCACCGACATGCTGCGCCAGGCGGGCCGCTGAGCGGACGGCGAAACGGGATTTCCTCACATATGGCTCGGTGACGACGGCATGCCGCCGTCACCGCGACCTGCCGCGCCCCGAAGATCCGCGCGGCAGGCAATCGGGAGACAGAAGATGAAGCATTTTGCAGACAGGGCGATGGTGAACGGCCGGCTGGGGCCATGGCTGCTCGGCGCCTGGTTGCTGCCCCTGGGCGCGCCGGCAGCGGCCGGTTCCTTCGCGCTGGGCGATGAGGTCGGTGCCGACTACACGCTGAACCTCTCCTACGGCGCAGCCTGGCGGCAGCACGATCCGGCACGCGCCCTGGTGGACGGGCCGCTCGACCCGGAGAGCGGCCTGCCGACCACGGTCAACGCCGACGACGGCAACCGCAACTTCAAGGGCGGGGCGATGATCAACAACCGGGTGGCGCTGCTCGGCGAGCTCGACCTGAAGTACCGCAACTACGGCGGCTTCGTGCGCGCCAGCACCTTCTACGACGACGTGTACTATCACGCCAACGACAACGACTCGCCGGCGACCGTCAACAAGCGCGGGACGCACGACCACTTCAGCTCGCAGGCCAGGAACCGCGCCGGCAGCCGCAGCCGCATCCTCGACGCCTATCTGTACGGCAACCTGCAGACCGGCGAGCAGTCGATGCTCAACCTGCGTGCCGGTCGCCAGGTGGTGCAGTGGGGGGAGAGCCTGTTCTTCCCCAACATCGCCGGCGCCCAGTCGCCCGCCGATGCCACCAAGGCCAACGTGCCGGCCGTCGAGGTGAAGGACATCCTGCTGCCGGTCGGCCAGTTGTTCGCCCAGTGGCAGCTCAACCCGGCGTTCGGCCTGGCGGCCTACTACCAGTACGAGTACAAGCCCACCGAGCTGGACCCGGTCGGCAGCTACTTCTCCTACGCCGACATGATCGGCCCGGGCGCCCAGTTCATCCATGCGGCGCCGGGCTTCACGATTCCCATGGGCCCGGACATTGATCCGCGCGACAGCGGTCAGTGGGGGGTGAGCGCCCGCTTCGCGCTCGGCAGCGAGAGCGAGGCGAGCCTCTACTACCTGCGCTACCACGACAAGAACCCCAACGTGGCGCTGAACTTCGACGGCGGCTTCCCGACCTCGTACAGCGTGGTGAATTTCGAGGACATCAAGCTGAGCGGGGCGAGCTTCTCAACCCGCCTGGGTGACGTCAACCTGGCCGGCGAGGTCAGCTACAAGGAAGATGTCCCGGTGCTGGTCGACTCGCTGATCGGCCCGTCCGCCACCCGCGCCGAGGCCACCCAAGCGCAGCTCTCGGCCATCTATCTCCTCGGGCCCATGCCGCTGTCGGACCAAACCACCTTCATCGCCGAGGTCGCCTACCTGCACGTCAACGACGTCGATGCCTTCGAGTTCGCCGGCACGCGCTCCGACCAGCTCACCTACGACCGCAACTCCTGGGCCTACCAGCTGCTGATGACGCCGTCGTGGACCAACGTCATCGACGGCTGGGACCTGAACATGCCGATCTCGTTCGCCCACCAGGCCAGCGGCACCGCCGCGGTGGCCGGCGCCTTCGGCAGCCTGGTCGGCGAGGGTGACAAGCGCGTGAGCCTCGGCCTCAACGGCAAGTACCTCAACAACCTCGAGCTGGGCATCGCCTACAACGGCTTCCTCGGCGACGCCGATCTGGACAAGCGCCCGCTGGCCGACCGCGACTACTTCGCGTTCAGCGCCAAGTACAGCTTCTGAGGTTTGCGGCGCCGCCCTTGCGCGGCGCCGTCCTGTAGGGGCGAATTCATTCGCCCAATATCTCGCTAAGGCGAATGAATTCGCCCCTACAGCGGAATGGCCAGTTGCGGCCCTGCATACCCCGAGATCGTCCGCTCGGACGATTCCGCGCCGCGCCCCGGTCGCCAGACTCGGGGCCATCCTGCCAAGCCGACCACGAGGGAAACGCCATGAACCTGGAAGCCCGCATCGCCCGCCTGGAGGCGCTGGAAGATATCCGGCGGCTCAAGCATCGCTATCTCAACGCCTGCGACCTGAAGGAAGTCGAGGTGATCCGCGACTGCTTCGCCGCGGGGGAGATCCTCATCGACTACGGCCCCATCGGCACCTTCCGCGAGCGCGACAGCTTCGTCGCGGTCTACCGGGAACTGGCCTGCCAGCCGCGGGTGATCGACCTGCACCACGGCGCCAATCCGGAGATCGACCTGCTCGGCGACGACGAGGCGGTTGGCCGCTGGGCGCTGTGCTACTGCAACCTCGACGCCGAGACCGGCGCCACCCGCAAGCTGGGCGGTTTCTACCAGGACCGCTACCGGCGCGTCGACGGCCAGTGGCGCATCGTCGCAACCGCGTTCCGCGGCCACTTCGAGACCAGCGGTGCCAGCCTGGCGCACACGCGCTGAAGATAGGTAAGGAGAGGGCAGGCTAACGGGGATCCATCAGGATCCCCGTTTTGCTTTGGCCGGTTCAGCCGGCGTTGGCGGCGGCCAGGAAGGCCGGGCTTTCCCCGCCGCCATGCACGCAGATGTCCACCCCGCTGACGTAGCTGGCCAGCGGCGAGGCCAGGTACAGGCAGGCGTTGGCGATGTCCTGCGGGCTGGCCATGCGCTGCAGCGGGATGCTGGCCGCGACCCGCGCGACACCCTCGGCATCGCCGTAGTGCAGCTCGGCCTGTTCGGTGAGGGTCAGCCCGGCGGTCACCGCATTCACCCGCACCCGCGGCGCCCACTCCACCGCCAGCGAGCGGGTCAGGTTGAGCAGGCCGGCCTTGGCCGCGCCGTAGGCGGCGGTGCCGGGCGAGGGACGGATGGCGCTGACGCTGCAGATGTTGATGATCGCGCCGCCGCCGGCCTGCGCCCGCATCACCCGGTTGGCCAGCTGGCACAGGTTGAGCGGCGCCAGCAGGTTGAGACGGATGATCGACTCCGAGAAGCGCGGCGAGGCGGTCGCCGCGTCGGCATGCGGGGCGCCGCCGGCGTTGTTGACCAGCACGTCGAGGCGGCCGTGACGCTCGACCACCGCCTCGATCAGGCGCTGGGCCTGCTCGACGTCGCGCACGTCGCAGGGCACGAAGTGCGCCTGGCGGTCGCCATGGGCCGGCAGGCTGTCCGGGACGTTGCGCCCGCAGATCACCACCTCGGCGCCGCGTTCGAGAAAGCTCTGGCTGATGCCGCGGCCCACCCCCTTGCCGCCGCCGGTGACCAGGACCACCTTGCCGCTGAAATCGATCGGATCGTGCATGCCTCACCTCGTTGGCCAGTCGCTGATGCCGCCAAGGCTAGCGGGGCAGGGCGCCGGTGCCTTCGTCCGGGCGGACTCGTCGCCGCGGGTTAGTCTGCTCGGACGATTCCGCCGCCGATACCCCTTCTGACAATGCCTTTTCCGACAACGAGACGGGGAGGGCCGCCATGGGCGCGCTACCGCAAGGGCGATTCGTGACGCTGAACGATGGGCTGCAGCTGCATTACATTGAGGCCGGCTTTCCGGAGGCCGGCTACCCGGAGGCCGGCTCCGGCGAGCCGGTGGTGTTCATCCACGGCAGCGGGCCGGGCGCCAGCGGCCACAGCAACTTCAAGCAGAACTACCCGGTGTTCGCCGCCGCCGGCCACCGGGTGATCGTGCCCGACCTGCCGGGCTACGGCGCCTCGGACAAGCCGGAAACCACCTACGACCTGGACTTCTTCGTCACTGCCCTGAGCGGCCTGCTCGATGCGCTGGACATCCCGCGCTGCGTGCTGGTCGGCAACTCGCTGGGCGGCGCCATCGCCCTCAAGCTGGCGCTGGACCAACCGCAGCGGGTCAGCAGGCTGATCCTCATGGCGCCCGGAGGGCTGATGGAGAAGGAGCAGTACTACCAGCAGATGGAAGGCATCCAGAAGATGGGCGCGGCCTTCGCCAACGGCGAGCTGAACGATGCCGCCGGCATGCGCCGCCTGCTCGGCCTGCAGCTCTACGACGCCAGCGGGATCAGCGACGAGACGGTCGCCGAGCGGGTCGCCGTGGTCCGGCAGCAGCCGCGTTGCGTGCTCTCCACCATGCAGGTGCCGAACCTGGCGCCACGCCTGTCCGAGCTGCAGTGCCCGATCCTCGGTTTCTGGGGGGTGAACGACAAGTTCTGCCCGGCCTCCGGCGCGCAGACCCTGATGGACGCCTGCCGCAACATCCGCTTCGTGTTGCTCAGCGAGTGCGGGCACTGGGTGATGGTCGAGCACCGCGAGCTGTTCAACCGCACCTGCCTGGATTTCCTCGCCGAAGGGCGGCAGTGAGCGAAGCCTGCAGCGCCGGTGGACCGCTCCGCTGGCGCTGCAGGTGTATTCCGGTCTGTAGGGGCGAATTCATTCGCCTGAAAGCCTTGTAGGGTGGGCTTCAGCCCATCAAAAGAGGTCAGCGTGGGCTAAAGCCCATCCTACAAGGCAGCTGGTTGGCTCCGGCCAGTAGGGGCGAATTCATTCGCCTTTGCGGGAATCCCGGCGAATAAATTCGCCCCTACAGCACTCTCAGCCCAGCGCCTGCTGGTTGCGGAAGTAGGGAATCACCTTCTCGCCGATGTTCTTCAGCGTCTCCAGCTGCGCCCACTGCGGCACGGTGCCCATCTGGCAGATGAACAGGATCTCGTCGGCGCCGGCGTCGATCAGGCGCTGCACGTAGCCGATGCAGTCCTCGACGGTGCCGTAGGCGTGGTTGGGGTTCATCATCGCCAGGGTCGGATCGGAGAAGTCCACGGTCACCTCCTCGGAGGCGAAGCGCGACTTGATCACCGCCTGGCCGTTGCCGTCGACGAAGGTGTCGTCCTTCCACTTCTCCGGGTCCGGGCGCTCGCCGCCGGCGTACCAGTAGGCCAGCGACTCCATGAAGTAGCGCTGGCCGCGGATGCCGATGGCGCGCGCCTTCTCGTTGTCGTCGAGAACGATGGCCGGGCACAGCGCCGCGATGTGGCGGTTGGGGCGGAAGCCGACCTGGTTCTTCTCGTTACGGTTGTCCCAGGCCTCGTGGTACACGGCGACCTTCTTGGCAATTTCGTCCGGGCCGCCGAAGCCCAGCACCAGCGCGCCCATGCCGCGGCCGCCGGCGTTCTTCAGCGACTCGGTGTTGGTGCAGGCCAGGTACATCGGCGGGTGCGGGTCCTGGTACGGCTTGGGATGGATCGGCCGCTTGGGGATCTTGATGAAGTCGCCGTGATGCTCGATCTCGTCCTGCACGAACATCTTCGGGATCAGGTACATCGCCTCGTCGATCTGCGGGTGCAGGGTGGTCAGGTCGTAGCCGAAGGTGCCGGCTTCCTGCTGGGTGCCGCCCTTGCCGACGCCGAAGTGCACGCGGCCCTTGGACAAGAGATCGAGGGTGGCGATCCGCTCGGCGACCTTGACCGGATGGTTCATCGCCGGCGGCAGGCACACCACGCCGTGGCCGATGCCGATGCGCTCGGTCTTGCCGGCGACGAAGGCCAGCATGGTTTCCGGCGCGGACATGTGCGAGTAGTTGGTCAGGGCGGTGTGCTCGACGCACCAGAAGGTGTCGAAGCCGAGCTGGTCGGCCAGCACGGCCTGCTCGACGGTCTCGTCGAACACGCGGCGGTCGCCCTCGCGGGTGGCGTCGAGGGTCTGTGCTTCGTAGATCAGGGAGAATTTCATGCGCTATCCCTTGTTGTCATCGGGGTGGTCGGTCCGGCGATACCGGCTCTCGGGCGCATGGTCGGAAATGCAGGAAGGGGCAGATACATCCGATCAGACTAGCCAATTCGGCCCGCCGCCCGGGCCGCGATCGGCCCGTCCGCACGGGGCCCAGAGCGGGCGGGAATCGGCGCCGATGGCACCAATTCTTGCTAGTCCCATGGGACGATGCCGGTGGTTTGACCCAGGTCAAGAATCGGCCCGACACAACCCATGAGGAGGGCCGAACCATGAGCCAGACCGACCTGAAATCCCAGATGCTCCAGGCCATGCGTCGCCTGGCCAAGTCGGTGACCATCATCACCACCAGCAACGGCCAAGAGCGCTTCGCCATGGCCGCCACGGCGGTCGACTCGCTGTCCACCGAGCCGCCGTCGCTGCTGATCTGCGTGAACCAGAGCGCCTCGCTGCACGCCGTGCTGGAGGAGGGCGCCGACTTCTGCGTGAACATTCTTGGCCATCATCAGGAATACCTGTCGCACCTGTGCAGCGGCCCGATCAAGGGCGAGGGGCGCTTCCAGCAGGGCCACTGGCAGACCAGCGCTGCGGGAACCCCTTGGCTGGCCGATGCCCAGGCGGCGATCCTCTGCAAACAGGACGGCAAGTTCCGCTACGGCACTCACACGGTGTTCATCGGCCGCATCGAGCAGATCCATCACCACGGCGAGATCAGCCCGCTGGTCTACGTGGACGGCAGCTACACCACCACCGCGGCGAGCCTGCCGCTGGCCGCGGCCAGCTGAGCCCACCCAATCCCGGAGCGGGACGCCGCCTGCGCGGCGCGCTGTGTGGGCCGTCCCGCCCGATCCGAGGAATTCCCATGAGACTTGCTGACAAGGTCGCGCTGGTCACCGGCGCCGGCTCGGGGATCGGCCGCGCCACCGCCGAGCTGTTCGCCGCCGAGGGCGCCCGCGTGGTGCTGGCGGACATCGACGAGGCGGCGGCGCACCGCGTGCTGGAGGGCCTGCCGGCCGGCAACGGCGGCCTGGCCTGGGGCTGCGACATCGCCGACGGCGCCGCGGTGGAGCGCTTGTTCGCCGCGGTCGAGCAGCGTTACGGCCGCATTGATGTGCTGGTCAACAACGCCGGCGTCGGCCAGGTGCCCGGCGACGGCTTCGAGCGCTACCAGCAGCGCATGACCCTGCGCAACGCGCAGCTGGCGGCCGGCCGGACGCCGGACGTGTTCACCGACATGATCGTCGACCTCACCGCCGCCGGCTGGCAGCGTCTGCTCGCCATCAACGTCAACGGCGCCTTCTACTGCAGCCGCGCGGCGGTGCGCCTGATGATCGCCAGCGGCCGGCAGGGCTCGATCGTCAACGTCGCCAGCTTGTCGGCGCTGAGCGGCGAGGGGCCGCTGGCCTACTGCACGGCCAAGGCCGCCATGCTCGGCATGACCAGGTGCCTGGCCCGCGACCTCGGCCCGCGCGGCATCCGGGTCAACGCAGTGTGCCCGGGGCCGACCCGCACGCCGATCATGCAGTCGATCTCCGCCGAGTGGATGCAGGCGCTGGAGCGCGCCATCCCGCTCGGGCACATGCTCGAGCCCGAGGAGATCGCCCGTACCTGCCTGTTCCTCGCCAGCGACGAATCCAGCGCCTTCACCGGCCAGACCCTCGCCGCCAGCGGCGGCATGTTGATGCTTTGACAAGGAGAATGACCATGAGTGTGAGCATGCAGGACAAGGTGGCGCTGATCAGCGGCGCCGGCACCGGCATCGGCGCGGCCGCCGCGCAACTGTTCGCCGCCCAGGGCGCGAAAGTGATGCTCTGCGGGCGCCGCCAGGCGCCGCTGGAGGCCGTGGTGGAGCGGATCCGCGCGGCCGGCGGCGAGGCCGACTGGGTGCAGGCCGACGTCACCGACGAAGCGGCCATCGACCGCGCGGTGGCGCGTACCGTCGAGCGCTTCGGCCAGCTCGACGTGATGGTCAACAACGCCGTCAACTACACCTGGGGCCCGCTGGCCCAGCTCAGCACCGAGGACTGGCAGCGCAGCCTGCGCGGCAGCCTCGATGTGGCCTTCTTCGGCACCCGCGCGGCGTTCCGCGCCATGGCGGGGCGCGGCGGCTCGATCGTCAACCTCGGCTCGGTGGTCGGCCTGCTGGGCAGCCCCGGGTTGTCCGCCTATGGCGCGGCCAAGGCCGGCGTGCTCAACTTCAGCCGCGCGGCGGCCCTGGAGGGTGCCGCCGAGAACATCCGGGTCAACGTGGTGATCCCCGGCGTAGTGTGGAGCGAGGGCACCCGCGAGGCGCTGCGCAGCGAGCAGATGATCGCCGGCACCGCCCGCAGCGTGCCGCTGCGGCGTATCGGCGAGCCGATCGAGGTGGCCAACGCCATCCTGTTCCTCGCCTCGGACGCCTCTTCCTATATCACCGGGCAGAGGCTGGTGGTCGACGGCGGCAAGACCTGCGAGCTGAACGTCGGCGCCACCGACTACACCTCGCAGACCTCCAGCGAACTCAGAGGAGAATAAGAAATGCACAATCTGTTGAACTCGCCGGCCAGCCCGGTACTGGTCACCGGCGGCGCTTCCGGCATCGGTGAGGCCTGCGCCGAGGCCCTGGCCGCGGTGGGGCGCCCGGTGATCATCTGGGACCTGCAGGAAGAGAAAGCGCAGGCCGTCGCCGCGCGCCTGGCCGAGCAGTACGCGGTGGCCTGCCTGGGTATCGGCATTGACCTGTGCGACGCCGAGGCCATCGCCCCGGCCTTGGCGCGCACCCGCGCCGAGCTGGGCGCGCCGGGCGGCCTGGTGCACGCCGCCGGGGTGGTCGACCAGAGCGGCCTGGAAGGGCTCACTGCCGCACGCTGGGACGCCGTGCTGAACGTCAACCTGCGCGCCATGGCCCTGCTGGTGCAGGCCATGCTGCCGGATCTGCGTTCCCATCGCGGTTCGTCGGTGGTCGGCATCGCCTCGATCAACGCCACCCTGGGCAACGGCCTGATCCCGTCCTACAGCGCCTCCAAGGGCGGCATGCTGTCGATGGTGCGCTCGATGGCCGACGCCCTGGGCGCCGATGGCATCCGCGTCAACTCGGTGTCGCCGGGGCAGATCCTCACGCCGATGGTCGCGCCCATCGCCGCAGCCCATCCGGGCATGTTCGAGCGGCGCATCCTGCTCGGCCGCCTCGGTCAGCCCGAGGAACTGGGCCGGGTGGTGCGCTTCCTGCTCTCCGACGAGGCCAGCTACATCAACGCCGCGGAGATCGTGGTGGACGGCGGCAACATCTCCTCGCAGCGCTGACCGGCTGAAGCACAACGCCCGCCCTGAAGATCAGGGCGGGCGTTGTGCTTTGTGGCTCCGTCAGATCGGACCGTGCGCCTGTAGGGGCGAATTCATTCGCCTGAAGGCGCGTAAGGGCGAATGAATTCGCCCTTACAGCTTTATGCCAGCGCGTTGCGCAGGTCGGTCGCGGCCAGTTCGAGCGCCGCGGCGGCGCCCGCGACCAGCGGGGCGAAGCTGGCGAAGCCGTGGATCATGCCGGACGCCCGCTGCAGGCGCACCGCCACCCCGGCGGCGCGCAGGCGCTCGGCGAAGGCCTCGCCCTCGTCGCGCAGCGGGTCGAACTCGGCGCTGAGCAGGGTGGTCGGCGGCAGCTGCGCCAGGTCCTCGGCGAGCAGCGGCGAGGCCAGCGGCTCCTCGGCCTGCTCCGCGTGCGGCAGGTACTGGGCGCGGAACCACTCCATCATCGCGCGGCTGAGGAAGTAGCCGTCGGCGAAGGCCTCATAGGAGGCGCTGGCGCAGCGCAGGTCGGTGACCGGGTAGAACAGGCACTGGTAGGCGATGCGCGGGCCGCCCTGCTGCGCGGCCTGGCGGCAGGCGGCGATGGCCAGGTTGCCGCCGGCGCTGTCGCCGGCCACGGCCAGGCGACTGGTGTCGAGCTGCAGCTCGGCACCGCGCCCGGCCAGATCGCGCAGGGCGTGGAAGGCGTCCAGCGCGGCGGCCGGATAGCGCGCCTCGGGCGCGCGCCGGTAGTCCACCGACACCACCGCCGCGCCGCTGAGCAGGGCCAGGCGGCGGCACAGCTCGTCGTGGCTGTCGAGGTCGCAGAGCACGAAGCCGCCGCCGTGGAAGAACACCAGCAGCGGCAGGCCGGCCTGCGCCTGCGGCCGGTACAGGCGCGCCGCCAGCGGCCCGGCGGCGCCGGCGACGCTCAGTTCGCGCACCTCGGCCAAGGGCGTCGGAACGCACAGCGGCGGCATGGCGCTGGCCTGGCGCAGGGTCGCGGCGTCCAGATGGGCGAAGTCGGGGGCCGGCTGGGCGGTCATCTGCGCGAGCAGGGCGGCGATCTGCGGATCAAGCGACATGGGCGTCTCCTTGTGGGTCGAAGGGGGCGAACTGCGGGTTGCGTTCCTCCAGCACCGACTCCAGGCGGGCGCGCAGCGCCGGCTTGAAGCCCTTGTGCGGCAGGATCCAGAAGCGTTTCTCGGCGATGGCGGCGAACACCAGCTCGGCCAGCTCGCTCGGGCTCATGCCCTGGCGGATCTGCCCGTCGAGCAGGCGGTTCAGTTCGCTGGTGGCGCCCCGGCCCTGGTCGGAGGTCATGATCTCGCTGGCCACCGGCCCCGGGCACAGCACCGAGACGCCGACCGGCGCGTTCAGCGCGGTCAGCTCGTAGTGCAGGCTCTCGGAGAGGGCCACCACCGCCTGCTTGCTGACGTTGTAGGCGGCCATGAACGGGCTGTTGAGCAGCCCGGCGAGAGAGGCGGTGTTGACCACGTGGGCCGGCCGGCCTTGGGCCAGCAGCAGCGGCAGGAAGGCGCGGACGCCGTTGATCACCCCGCCCAGGTTGACCGCCAGGGCGCGCTGCCACTGCTCATCGCCGAGTTCCCAGCAGCTGCCGGTCTGCATCACCCCGGCGTTGTTGAACAGCAGGTCGACCGCGCCGAAGCGCGCCACGGCGGCGTCGCGCAGGCGCTCCAGTTGCGCGGCATCGGCCACGTCGGTGACCTGGGTGAGCACCTGCACGCCCTGCTCGCGCAGGCGCGATGCGAGGCGCTCGAGGGCCTCGCCATCGCGGTCTGCGAGGACCAGGTGCAGTCGCTCGGGGATGGCCCGTTCGGCCAGGCCGCGGCCGATGCCGCTGGCCGCGCCGGTGATCACCGCGACGCGGTGCTGGGGTGGGTGCATGGCTGTACGCTCCTCGCTGGTCTGCCGGATGCCCGCCGTTATTTCAGGCGGGCAGGGGCGTCGCTACGTCCGAGCGGACTAAGGCAAAAGCGTGGGACGGGGGGAGAATGGGGGGCGCGGGTATCCTGCTCCAGCCGGGGCAGGACCATCGCTCGAACGTGCAGGAGTGGATTCGTGCACGACCCGCCACGGTACCGCCCGGAATGCGTCAGGAGGGCGGGCGACGGACTGCCCGGCCATGTCGTTGCTCCAGTTCAGAAGGCCGTAATATGCTGCAGATCGTCCAGAACAATTACAAAGTGCCACCCATCATGACTGCTTCTCTCACTCTGGAACGCCTCGGCGACATGCTCGGGCACCTCTATCAGGGCCCGCTGGAGTCCGTGCCCTGGAACACCTTTCTGGACGAGCTCAAGGACCTGCTGGCCTCCAGGTACGCCACCTTCATCCTGCGTCCGCCGAGCCAGCACGTGGACGGCCTGAGCATCTCCACCGCGGGGGCCTCGGAGGAGGTCACCAGCTCCTACCACCAGCACTTCTATCGCCTCGACCCCTTCGTCGACCTGCCGAACCGCCAGGTGGTCTCGCTCACCGAGTTCGTCGCCCTGAACGACTGGCTGAACTCGGACTTCTACAAGAGCTTCATGGAGCCGACCGACGTGTTCCATGTGCTTGGCGCCGACATCAACACCGCCGACGGCGCCCAGTGCCGCATCCGCATCAGCCGCGGGCGCAGCGATCCGCCGTTCAACCAGGCCGACAAGGACCTGTTGACCCTGTTCCTGCCGCATCTGGAGCGGGCGATGATCCTGCACATGCGCCTGAACCGCATCGAGAGCGAGCGCGACCTGTACGCCGGCGCGGTGGACCAGATGGCCGTCGGCACCATCCTGCTCGATTCGGACGGCAAGGTGCTGCAGATGAACCGGGTCGCCGAGCAGCTGGTGCAGGAGAAGGACGGCGTGAAACTGGTCAGCGACGGGCTGCAGGTCGGCACGCCACGTGACAGCCAGAAGTTCCGCCAGCTGATCAAGCAGGCGCTGCTGTCGCAGAAGAGCGGCAATCCCTCGGTGGTCGAGGCCATGCGCGTGCAGCGTCCCTCCGGTCGCGCCGACTTCGGCATCGTGGTGCGCTCGGTGCCGCCAGGCGAGTGGAGCGGGTCGAAGCAATGCCCCGCCGTAGCCATCTTCATCGGCGACCCGGAGCAGGAGTCGCGGCCGCCGCAGGAGATCGTCCGCGCGCTGTTCGACCTGACCCCCTCGGAAGCGCAGATCTCCCTGCTGCTGGCCAACGGCCTGACCCTGGACGAGGCCTCCGACGAGCTGGGCATCAGCCGCAACACCGCCCGCGCGCACCTGCGCTCGACCTTCTCCAAGACCGGCGTGACCCGGCAGACCATGCTGGTGCGCCTGATCCTGCGCAGCGTCGCCACCCTCGGTTGAGCAACGGTGACCTCCGTGATCCGGGCGGGCGCAGTGCGTGCCGTCTGGATCACGCGGCCTCCGCACCCAGGGCCTGCAGCGGACAGGAGCTATGGGGCCTGGTGGCGAGTCGGGAAAGCACGGCCGATTGCCGTAGTCCGGGGCGCTACTGCGAGTTGTGCTGGCCGGCACGCCTGGCCAGCATATCCAGCCTGTCCACGCCCTTGCCCAGGTACAGGCTGGCACTTCGCGAGACGACCGCCTGATCGCTGGTCTTCAAGCGCTGGCGAATGAAACTGTAGTTCATCCAGACCTCGTTCAGTTCGGGCTTCATATCCGACGCAATCGTCAGCAGGTTCTCCAGCGTGGAGCCGATGCGCTGGTCGATCTTGCCGAAGCCGATATCATCGAACTCCACCGAGTGAATACCGATATTGCTGAAACCCTTGCCCTGATAGAGCAACAGTATGCGGCTCATATCCAGGCTCATCTGATGCAGGCCGGCCACGGTCGGGGATATTTCACCGCGCCTGAGATATGCCGCTTCGGCTGCCTTGTCGAGATCGTTCTGGGCGTGCAGCACGGGGTTGAGTGACGAGGTGTACAGCACGCGGGCATCTTCCGGCTGTCGTTCGAGTTCGCCGATGCTGTTCTTCAGCCCCTGCAGGGACGCAGCGATGCCCGGCTCGCCCGCCACCGCGGCCACCAGCGTGTCGAGCTGCCGCAGACTTTGCCGATAGGCCTCGCGCGCCGCCGGATCGAAGGCGGCCGCCGGGTCCTGGTTGTTGTAGTAGACCAGCAGATTCGCGCACAGCCGGAAGCCGTGAGTTCGAATCTCGTGCAGCGGCTGGGTGACGGCAGACTCGGCTCCTGCCGTGCTGGTCATCAACAGCAAGGCGAGAAGAATGACTCTTTGCATGTCTTGTCCTTTTCGATTGTTGGCCAATCTTTCGGTCGGACGGCGATTCCCCCGCCGTTCGGCGTTTTATCGTTTGCTGGCTGGATAATTGATTGCTGCGCAATTGACCGGTAAGCGCGTAGGGCATTAGAGATCCATGCGCGCGATCTGCCCATAGTCTGTCCGGACGATGCTGGGCGATTGCCCGGGGTAATTCGGTTGCACGCATCATGCATGCACTAGTTCAAGTGAACGATGCTCGCCGATCTTCCTGCGCCATAGGCTTCATGCAACTGCTCGAAATACGTTGGAGGTTGCATGAAAGTCCTGGTCCCCGTGAAACGCGTGGTCGATTACAACGTCAAGGTCCGGGTCAAGGCGGACAATTCCGGCGTCGACCTGGCCAACGTGAAGATGGCCATGAACCCCTTCTGCGAGATCGCCGTGGAAGAAGCGGTGCGCCTCAAGGAAAAGGGCATCGCCACCGAGGTCGTCGTGGTCTCGGTCGGCCCGAATGCTGCCCAGGAGCAACTGCGCACCGCCCTGGCCCTCGGCGCCGACCGCGCCGTGCTGGTCGAGAGCGATGCCGAGCTGGGCTCGCTGGCCGTCGCCAAGCTGCTCAAGGCGGTGGTCGACAAGGAACAGCCGCAGCTGGTGATCACCGGCAAGCAGGCCATCGACAGCGACAACAACCAGACCGGGCAGATGCTCGCCGCGCTGACCGGCTTCGCCCAGGGCACCTTCGCCTCCAAGGTCGAGGTGGCCGGCGACAAGGTCGACGTGACCCGCGAGATCGACGGCGGCCTGCAGACCGTGGCCCTCAAGCTCCCGGCCATCGTCACCACCGACCTGCGCCTCAACGAGCCGCGCTACGCCTCGCTGCCCAACATCATGAAGGCCAAGAAGAAGCCGCTGGAGACCGTCACTCCGGACGCCCTCGGTGTGTCCACCGCCTCCAGCGTCAAGGTGCTCAAGGTCGAGGCCCCGGCCGCGCGCAGCGCCGGGATCAAGGTCAAGTCGGTGGCCGAGCTGGTCGAGAAACTGCAGAACGAAGCGAAGGTGATCTGAGATGGCAATCCTGGTAATCGCTGAACACAACAACAGTGCCCTGGCTGCCGCCACCCTCAATACCGTGGCCGCCGCTACCCAGATCGGTGGCGACATCCATGTGCTGGTCGCCGGCCAGGGTTGTGCCGCCGTGGCCGAGGCCGCGGCCCAGGTCGCCGGCGTGGCCAAGGTGCTGCGCGCCGACGCCCCCGCCTACGCCCACCAGTTGCCGGAAAACCTCGCGCCGCTGATCGTCGAGCTGGCGCGCAACGGCTACAGCCACGTGCTGGCGCCGGCCACCACCAACGGCAAGAACTACCTGCCGCGCGTCGCCGCGCTGCTCGACGTCGAGCAGATCTCCGAGATCGTCAGGGTGGTTTCCGCCGACACCTTCCAGCGGCCGATCTACGCCGGCAACGCCATCGCCACCGTGAAGTCTTCGGCCAGCGTCAAGGTCATCACCGTGCGCAGCACCGGCTTCGACGCCGTGGCCGCCACCGGCGGCAGCGCGAGCATCGAGGTCATCGACGCCGCTTGCGATGCCGGTATCTCCAGCTTCGTCGGCGAGGAACTGGCCAAGTCCGAGCGCCCCGAACTGACCGGCGCGAAGATCGTCGTCTCCGGCGGGCGCGGCATGCAGAACGGCGACAACTTCCAGTTGCTCTACGCGGTGGCCGACAAGCTCGGCGCCGCGGTGGGTGCCTCGCGCGCCGCCGTCGACGCCGGCTTCGTGCCCAACGACATGCAGGTGGGGCAGACCGGCAAGATAGTCGCGCCGCAGCTGTACGTCGCCGTCGGCATTTCCGGTGCCATCCAGCACCTGGCCGGCATGAAGGATTCCAAGGTGATCGTGGCGATCAACAAGGACGAGGAGGCGCCGATCTTCCAGGTGGCCGACTACGGCCTGGTCGCCGACCTGTTCGAGGCGGTGCCCGAGCTGGAACGCGCCCTGTAACACACCTGGCCCTCTGTAGGGGCGAATGAATTCGCCTTGCGAGTGTTTTGGCGAATGAATTCGCCCCTACAGACCGGGCACGCGATTGCCCTGCACCCATCCCGGGAGACTGCCATGACCGATTCACCTCTGCTCGTCGAGCGCAGCGGGGCCGTCGCCCATCTGCGCTTCAACCGTCCGGACGTGCTCAACGCCTTGAGCGTCGATCTGGCCCATGCGTTGCTGGAGGCCTGCCAGTCGCTGGCCAGCGACAGCGCCGTGCGCGTCGTCGTGCTCAGTGGCAACGGCCGCGCCTTCATGGCCGGCGGCGACCTGGCGGCGATGCGCGCCGCGCCGGTGGAAGCCGCCGACGCGCTGATCCGCCCGTTGCATCAGGCCGTGCAGTTGCTCGCCGAGATGCCCCAGCCGGTGCTCGCCAGCGTGCACGGCGCCGCTGCCGGCGCCGGCCTGAGCCTGGTGCTGGGCGCCGACCTGGCCATCGCCGCCGAGGGCACGCGCTTCAACTTCGCCTACACCGACATCGCCGCGAGCTGCGACGGCGGCGCGTCCTGGGCCTTGCCGCGCCTGCTCGGCCTGCGTGGGGCGCTGGAAGTCGCCCTGCTGGCCGAGCCGTTCGATGCCGCCGAGGCGCTGCGCCTCGGGCTGCTCAACCGCGTGGTGGCGGCCGAGAAGCTGGCCGAATCGACCCACGAGATGGCCGAGCGCCTGGCCGCGCGCGCGCCGCATGCGCTGGCCGGCCTCAAGCGGCTGCTGCGCCAATCGCTGCAGCAGCCGCTGGCCGAACAGCTCGCCGCCGAGCACCGGGGCTTCCTCGACTGCGCCGGCCGTCCCGAGTTCGTCGAGGCCATCGACGCCTTCTACGCCCGGCGCAAGCGCGGCTGAGCGACACATCAATCCGTGTAGGGGCGAATTCATTCGCCCGGATACCCCGCCAGGACGAATGAATTCGCCCCTACAGGTCGGGAAACGCCCCCTTTCACGCCCAGAAATCAAGGAGAGTGGAATGCGCATAGGTATTCCCCGCGAAACCCACGCCGGCGAAACCCGCGTGGCCGCCACGCCGGAAACGGTGAAGAAACTCGTCGGCCAGGGCCATCAGGTCGTCGTCCAGTCCGGCGCCGGTATTGCTGCCAGCGTCCCCGACGACGCCTATGTCGCCGCCGGTGCGCGCATCGGCTCGGCCGCCGAAGCCTTCGGCGCTGGCCTGGTGCTCAAGGTCGTCGCGCCCAGTGCTGACGAGCTGGCGCTGATGCAGCCCGGCGCCGTGCTGGTCGGCATGCTCAACCCGTTCGACACCGCCAACCTGGCGCGCATGGCCGCGCGTGGCATCACCGCCTTCGCCCTCGAGGCCGCGCCGCGCACCTCGCGCGCGCAGAGCCTCGACGTGCTGTCGTCGCAGGCCAACATCGCCGGCTACAAGGCGGTGATGCTCGCCGCCAACCACTACCCGCGCTTCATGCCGATGCTGATGACCGCCGCCGGTACGGTGAAGGCCGCCCGCGTGCTGGTGCTCGGCGCCGGCGTCGCCGGCCTGCAGGCGATCGCCACCGCCAAGCGCCTGGGCGCGGTGATCGAGGCCTCGGACGTGCGTCCGGCGGTCAAGGAGCAGGTGGAATCGCTCGGCGCCAAGTTCGTCGACGTGCCCTACGAAACGGATGAAGAGCGCGAATGCGCCCAGGGCGTCGGCGGCTACGCGCGGCCGATGCCGAAATCCTGGATGGAGCGCCAGGCCAAGGCCGTGCACGAGCGCGCCAGGCAGGCCGACATCGTCATCACCACCGCGCTGATTCCCGGCCGTCTGGCGCCGACCCTGCTGCACGAGGCCACGGTGGCGGCGATGAAGCCCGGCTCGGTGGTCATCGACCTGGCCGCCGCCCAGGGCGGCAACTGCCCGCTGACCGTGCCCGGCGAGGTGGTGGTCAAGCACGGCGTGACCCTGGTCGGCCATACCAACCTGCCGGCGCTGGTGCCGGCCGATGCCTCGGCCCTGTACGCGCGCAACCTGCTGGATTTCCTCAAGCTGGTCCTCGACAAGGACGGCCAGTTCCAGCTCAACCGCGAAGACGACATCGTCGCCGCCTGCCTGATGTGCACCGACGGGCAACTGGTGCGGACCAATGGCAACGCACCCGCCGCCACCGCTCCGGCCTCCCAAGCAACCGCATAAGGACCACCGCCATGGACCCGATCTCCGACGGTCTCTACAACCTGATCATCTTCGTGCTGGCGATCTACGTCGGCTACCACGTGGTGTGGAACGTCACCCCCGCGCTGCACACCCCGCTGATGGCGGTCACCAACGCCATCTCCGCCATCGTCATCGTCGGCGCCATGCTGGCCGCCGCGCTGACCGAAACCGGCCTGGGCAAGACCATGGGCACCCTGGCCGTGGCGCTGGCCGCGGTCAACGTGTTCGGCGGCTTCCTGGTCACCCGGCGCATGCTGGAAATGTTCAAGAAGAAAGACAAGCCGGCCAAGGCGGAGGCGCACTGAGATGAGCATGAACCTG
Source organism: Pseudomonas oryzae (assembly GCF_900104805.1). Classification (NCBI taxonomy): domain Bacteria; kingdom Pseudomonadati; phylum Pseudomonadota; class Gammaproteobacteria; order Pseudomonadales; family Pseudomonadaceae; genus Pseudomonas; species Pseudomonas oryzae. The sequence continues at coordinate 1,132,346 of NZ_LT629751.1, forward strand.
ATCACTGCCCTCTACCTGGTGGCGTCCGTCTGTTTCATCCAGGCGCTCAAGGGCCTCTCGCACCCGACCAGCTCGCGCCGGGGCAACCTGTTCGGCATGGTCGGCATGGCCATCGCCGTGCTCACCACCGTCGGCCTGATCTACAAGCTCGGCGCGCAGATGGGCGAAGGCGCCGGCATCGGCTACGTGGTCCTCGGCCTGCTGCTCGGCGGCACCGCCGGCACGATCATGGCCAAGCGCGTGGAGATGACCAAGATGCCCGAGCTGGTCGCCTTCATGCACAGCATGATCGGCCTGGCCGCGGTCTTCATCGCCATCGCCGCAGTCGTCGAGCCGCAGTCGCTGGGCATCGTCGCGCAGCTGGGCGACGCCATCCCGGCCGGCAACCGCCTGGAGCTGTTCCTCGGCGCGGCCATCGGCGCGATCACCTTCTCCGGTTCGGTGATCGCCTTCGGCAAGCTCTCCGGTAAATACAAGTTCCGCCTGTTCCAGGGCGCGCCGGTGACCTTCGCCGGCCAGCACTGGCTGAACCTGGCGGTCGGCCTGGCCATCGTCGGCCTCGGTCTGGCCTTCACCTTCAGCGGCGACCTGACCGCCTTTGCCGTGCTGGTGGCGCTGGCCTTCGTCATCGGCGTGCTGATCATCATCCCGATCGGCGGCGCCGACATGCCGGTGGTGGTGTCGATGCTCAACAGCTACTCGGGCTGGGCGGCGGCGGGCATCGGCTTCTCGCTGAACAACTCGATGCTGATCGTGGCCGGCAGCCTGGTCGGCTCCTCGGGTGCGATCCTCTCCTACATCATGTGCAAGGCGATGAACCGCTCGTTCTTCAACGTGATCCTCGGCGGCTTCGGCGCCGAAGCCGGCGCCGCGGTGACCGGCAGCCAGGAGCAGCGCCCGGTGAAGTCCGGCTCGGCCGACGACGCCGCCTTCCTGCTCGGCAACGCCGACAGCGTGATCATCGTCCCCGGCTATGGTCTCGCCGTGGCCCGTGCCCAGCACGCGCTGATGGAGCTGACCGAGAAGCTGACCCACCGCGGGGTGACGGTGAAGTACGCCATCCACCCGGTCGCCGGGCGCATGCCGGGGCACATGAACGTGCTGCTGGCCGAGGCCGAGGTGCCCTACGAGCAGGTGCACGAGATGGAGGACATCAACCCCGAGTTCGGCCAGGCCGACGTGGTGCTGGTGCTCGGCGCCAACGACGTGGTCAACCCGGCGGCGAAGACCGATCCGAAGTCGCCGATCGCCGGCATGCCGATCCTCGATGCGTACAAGGCGCGCACCGTGATCGTCAACAAGCGCTCGATGGCCAGCGGCTACGCCGGTCTCGACAACGAGCTGTTCTACATGGACAAGACCATGATGGTGTTCGGCGACGCCAAGAAGGTGGTCGAGGACATGGTCAAGGCGGTCGAGGCCTGAGGGGAGGGGAGCCATGCAGCGCGAATACATGGAATTCGACGTGGTCATCGTCGGCGCCGGCCCTGCCGGCCTGTCCGCCGCCTGCCGTCTGAAGCAGAAGGCCGCCGAAGCCGGCCAGGAGCTCAGCGTCTGCGTGGTGGAGAAAGGCTCCGAAGTCGGCGCCCACATCCTCTCCGGCGCGGTGTTCGAGCCACGCGCGCTCGATGAGCTGTTCCCCGACTGGCAGGCCCTCGGCGCGCCGCTCAACACCCCGGTCAAGCGCGACGACATCTATCTGCTGAAGAACGACTCCGCCGCCAGCAAGATCCCCGACTTCGCCGTGCCCAGGACCATGCACAACGAAGGCAACTACATCATCTCCCTCGGCAACCTGTGCCGCTGGCTGGCCCAACAGGCCGAGAACCTCGGCGTCGAGATCTACCCGGGCTTCGCCGCCCAGGAAGCGCTGATCGACGACAAGGGCGTGGTGCGCGGCATCGTCACCGGGGATCTCGGCGTCGATCACGCAGGCAACCCCAAGGACGGCCTGTACACCCCGGGCATGGAGCTGCGCGCCAAGTACACCCTGTTCGCCGAGGGCTGCCGCGGCCATATCGGCAAGCAGCTGATCGCGAAGTACCAGTTGGACGCCAAAGCCGACGCCCAGCACTACGGCATCGGCATCAAGGAGCTGTGGGAGATCGACCCGGCCAAACACGAGCCGGGACTGGTGGTGCACACCGCCGGTTGGCCGCTGAACGACGACAACCCGGGCGGCTCCTTCCTCTATCACCTGGAGAACAACCAGGTGGTGGTCGGCCTGATCGTCGACCTGTCCTACAGCAACCCCTACCTTTCGCCGTTCGACGAGTTCCAGCGCTACAAGCACCACCCGGTGATCAGGCAGTACCTGGAGGGCGGCAAGCGCATCGCCTACGGCGCCCGCGCGATCTGCAAGGGCGGCCTCAACTCGCTGCCCAAGCTGGTCTTCCCCGGCGGCGCGCTGATCGGCTGCGACGCCGGCACCCTCAACTTCGCCAAGATCAAGGGCAGCCACACCGCGATGAAGTCCGGCATGCTGGCCGCCGAGGCGATCGTCGAGGCGCTGGCCGCCGGTCGCGAGGGCGGCGACGAGCTGAACAACTACGTCAAGGCCTTCGAGGACAGCTGGCTGTACGACGAGCTGTTCCGCAGCCGCAACTTCGGCGCGGCGATCCACAAGTTCGGCGCCATCCTCGGCGGCGCGTTCAACTTCGTCGACCAGAACCTGTTCGGCGGCAAGATCCCGGTCACCCTGCACGACAATAAGCCGGACCATGCCTGCCTGAAGCCGGCCGCCCAGTGCCAGCGCATCGAGTATCCCAAGCCGGACGGCAAGCTCAGCTTCGACAAGCTGTCCTCGGTGTTCCTCTCCAATACCAACCACGAGGAAGACCAGCCCTGCCACCTGAGGCTGGCCGACGCCTCGATCCCGCTGGCGAAGAACCTGCCGCTCTTTGATGAGCCGGCGCAGCGCTACTGCCCGGCCGGGGTGTACGAGATCGTCATCCAGGAAAACGGCGAGAAGAAGTTCCAGATCAACGCGCAGAACTGCGTGCACTGCAAGACCTGCGACATCAAGGACCCGGCGCAGAACATCACCTGGGTGACTCCGGAGGGAACCGGCTGACCGAACTATCCGAACATGTGAGTGAGGTAGGGGGGAGGGCGCATGATCCCGGCAGTGCTGCGGAGGACTGAACAGGAGGCGGCCGGCCGCTGCCTCCCCGTCCACTGGCGTCTAACCGGTTAGAAACTGACCTGATAGCCGAGGGTGAAGGTGCGGCCACGGCCGGCGAAGAACTGGTCGTCGCGGGTGCTGGCCGCCTGCGCGTAGTAGGTCATGTAGTCGCGGTTGAACAGGTTCTCGACGCCGAAGCTGACCGCGCCGACCGGCAGCTGGTAGCCCAGCGAGGCGTCCACCAGACTGTAGCCGTCGAAGTCCAGGCCGGGGGTTTCGAAGCTGCGACTGGCGTAGTGGTTGGCCTGTACGCGGCTGTTCAGCTTGTCGCTCCAGTTAGCCTGCCAGCTCAGGCCGTAGCGGTCCGGAGCGATGTTGGCGCCGTCCAGATCGGTGTCCACCTTGCCGTCGCCATCGGTATCCGACTCGCCGTCGAGTCTGGCGTAGCTGGCCTGCAGGCGATGGACGTCGTTGATCTGCCAGCCGGCGCTGGCCTCGACGCCGTCGATTTCGGTGCGCTCGCGGCGCACCTGATAGACGCCGCCGACGTTCTGCAGGCGCGAACCGAGGTCGGAGTCGGACTCGAAATAGCTGATCTCGAAGTCGACGTCCTGCCAGTTCAGGCGCAGGCCGATCTCGCGGTTGTCGGTGACGATCGGCTGCAGGTCGAGGAAGCTGTCGACGCTCTGGTTGGGCTGGCTGATGCCGCGCAGCACGCGCCCGACATCGGGCATGCCGAAGCCTTCGGAGTAGTTGGCGAAGACCTGTGCCCAGTCGGTCACCCGGAACACCAGGCCCGCGTTGTACAGGGTTTCCTCGAAGTCGGGCTTGCCGCCTTCCACGCTGACCCCGCCCGCCGGCTTGGTGGTCGAGGCGATGGTGCGGAAGCTGTCGACGTCCAGCTCGGCGAACTCGTGGCGCACGCCGCCGTGCAGGGTCAGGCGCTCGGTGGCGCGCACCTCGGCCTGCAGGAAGGGCGCGAGGTTCTGGAATACGGTCTCCGGCACCCACTCGCGGTCGGTGGCGATCAGCATCTGGCTGGTGGTGTCCTGCAGGAAGTCGAGGCCGCCGGTGAGCTTGAGGTAGCCGTCGAGCATGTCGTCACGGCTGAGGCTGAGCTTGCCGCCGTACTTGTCCGACTCGTTCTGCGACTGGTCGAACAGGGTGCCCACCGGGGCAATCGCCGGATCCTGGAAGCTGGGCAGGGTGTTGCCGCCGTAGCGGGCGCGGAAACGCTGGCTGAACAGCTGCGCGGTGAGCTGGTTGCCGGCCAGGTCGGTGTTGCTGTAGGTCAGGCTGGTGGCCAGTACCTCGTTCTGCGGCGCCTTGCCCGGCGGCTGGCCCTTGCGCGAGGTGGTCGGGATGCCGGCGTCGCGATCGCCCGGCACGTTGACGTACTCGTGCTCGCCCTCGAGCTCGAAGCGGTTGACCATCAGTTCCAGATTCTGCTCGGAGTCGAACCAGTAGCCGAGCTTCACCAGCAGGTCGGTGCTGGCGGAGTCCATGATGTCGCCCTGGGTGTCGTCGACACCGATCAGCTCGCCGTCGGCGTCGTAGAACATGCCGCGGGTCTGGCCGCTGATGGCGGCCAGGTAGTCCCAGTTGCCCTCGCTGCCCTCGACGCGGTAGTCCAGCTTGTAGCCCATGCCTTCGCCGTTGAAGTCGTCGGAGGCTTCCAGGCTGATGCCGGCGTGCTGCGTCATGCTGCCACCCTGCGGCCGACGGGTGACGTAGTTGATGATGCCGCCGGTGGCGCCCAGACCGTGCTCGGCGCTGGCGCCGTGGATCACCTCGATGCGCTCGACCATCGACAGGTCGATGGTGTAGCCGTCGCGGCCGCCGGCACGCAGCGGGGTGGATTGCGGCACGCCGTCGATCATCACCAGCGCCGCGCGGCCGCGGAAGGTCTCGCCGGCGTTGCTCAGCTTCTGCCGGCTGGGCGAGTAGGAGGGGATCAGGTTGCTCAGCACCTGGCCGTGATCCGAGGTGATCGCCAGCTGCTGCTCGATCTGCTCGCGGGTGATCACGGTGATCTTCTGCGGGGTCTTGCCGACTTCGCTCTTGCCGCGGGTGGCGTTGATGGTCAGCGTATCCAGCTCGAGAGCCTCTTCGGCCAGGGCCGTTGCACAGGGCAGGGCCAGGCAGACCAGCGAGATGGAAAGGCAGAGGCGGGTTTTGCGGAACACGTGGCGACTCCTGATCTTGGATTTGTGGTGATGCCCGAAGCCCCGGACGGCGCTCGGGTTTTTTCGGGGCGAACGACGGCGCGCCCCGCATGCCTGCGGTGCTTCGGTGCCTGGTCGGTTGGGGGCTGCCGTGGTCGCCATTGCCGTGAGCGACAACGGCTGAGCTGCAGATGGACGCTGCTGGGTACAGATGCGATTACTTGGCTAACGAGAATTATTAACGAATCGTAAGGGGAGTGTAAAGCGGGCGAGGCACGGCACTGCCGAGCCGGATGAGCGCTGTAGCGGTGGCAGCGCCTGCCGCAGTCGGAGCGCATGACACTCGGTTCGCAGCAGACCAACGGCTCCCGGTCGGTTAAGATTCCGCGCCTTACGTCCCTGCCAAGATCATGCCGTGCCCACTCGCCGCTTAACGCCCCTGCTCGGGCTGCTGCCCGTCCTGTTCACCAGTCCTTCCGGTTGGGCGGAGGACCTGTTCCTCGACGGCAAAGCCCTGCCCGAGGTGCTCACCGCCACCCGTCTCAGGCAGTCGCCGGCGGCGGTGCCGGGCAGCGTCACCGTCATCGACCGCCAGCTGATCGAGGCCAGCGGGGCGCGGGACATTCCCGAGCTGATGCGCCTGGTGCCCGGGATGATGGTCGGCCACACCGGCTACGCCGAGAGCAACCTGGCCACGGTCAACTACCACGGCAGCCGCGCCACCGAGGCGCGCCGCCTGCAGGTGCTGGTCGACGGTCGCTCGGTGTATCGCCCCGGCCTGGCCACCGTCGACTGGCTCGACATCCCGCTGGCGATCGAAGACATCGAGCGCATCGAGGTGTTCCGCGGGCCGAATACCGTCAGCTACGGCGCCAATGCCCTGATGGGGGTGATCAGCATCATCACCCGCCGTCCGGCCGACAGCCAGGGCAGCCGCCTGAAGTACACCCGCGGCGAGCGCGGCGTGGACGACTGGTACGCCAGCCAGGGCTTCCAGGCCGGCAGCGGCGACTTCCGCCTGTCGCTGTCCGGGCAGGAGGACAACGGCTTCCACCACACCAACCGGGACGAGAAGTACCGCGACAGCCGGCGCAGCACGCGCATGCAGCTCAGCGCCAGTCACGACCTGGCCGGCGGCCAGAGCCTGGACTGGCAGCTGGCGGCCAAGGAGGGCAGCAACCAGCGCAACTACGACTACGAGGACGAGCCGCTGCTGGAGGACATCGTCGAGCCGGGCGACACCGACAGGGACGTCACCGCGCGCGACTTCGCCGGTTCGCTGCGCTGGAACCTCGACCTCTCGCCCGCGCACAGCGTCCAGGTGCAGACCTACGCGCAGCGCTGGGAGCGGCGCCAGGCGTGGCGCCGCTGCGACGTCCGGCTGGCCTTCGATCCCGATGTGGCCAAGCTGTTCGCCATGAATCCCGACTATCTCGACGACGTTGCCGGCCATATCGATGCCGGGCTGACCTATCCGCCGCGCGGGCCGAATCCCCAGCAGATCCTCGACAAGAACGATCCGATGTACCTGCTGGCGATCCGGATCATGGACAAGTTCTACAGCGATCCGTCGATGAGCGAGGCCGTCTGCGGCGACACCGATCAGGACATCGACGAGACCCGCTACGACCTGGAAGTGCAGGACACCCTCAGCCTGACCCCCGATCTGCGCCTGCTCAGCGGCATCGGCTACCGTCACGACCGGGTCGACTCGCAGACCTACTTCAACGGCGCGATCGACAACGACATCGGCCGCCTGTTCGCCCACCTGGAGTGGTACCTGACCGAGCACATACTGCTGCAGGGCGGCGCCATGTACGAGAACGACAGGCTCAGCGGCGACTCGCTGACCCCGCGCGTGGCGCTCAACTACCTGATCACCCCGCGCCACGGCCTGCGCTTCGTCTATTCCGAGGCCATCCGCTCGCCGGACATGCAGGAGAACAACGTCGACTGGAGCTACCGGCTGGACAACCTGAGCGGCCTGCCGGGGCGCAGCAGCGCGTACGCCTACGGCTGGGCCAAGGGCTCGGGCGATCTCGAGCAGGAGATCATGCGTTCGCGGGAGATCGGCTACAATGGCCACTTCGACTTCGGCCTGAGCATCGACATCAAGATCTTCAACGACGAACTGCACCAGATGATCAGCGAACCGCTGGACGTCAACGAGTTCGTGGTCAGCAACAACAACTGGATGTGGTTCCGCGGCGCCGAGACCGAGATCGACTGGCGCATCGGCAACCGCGACCGCCTGCGCCTGACCTATGCCTACGTCGACTTCGACGCCTCGCACAAGAGCGACCGCCGGCTGACCGCGCGCTACAGCGGCTCGGGCGGCTGGATGCATGACTGGGGACGCGGCTGGTCGAGCGGGCTGTTCTACTACGGCGCCGACCTGCTCAACGAGCGGCGCTTCGAGCGGGTGGACGTGCGTCTGGCCAAGCGCTTCGACCTCGGTCGCACCGACCTCGAGCTGGCCGGCGTGCTGCAGCAGCGTCTGGACGACGAGGCGCTGACCTGGCGGGAAAATCTCTACGACGACCGCCGGCAGGTCTACTTCAGCGCGCAGCTGACGTTCTAGTAAAGCGGTTGCAATGGCGCGGAAATCCTGCGAAAACCCCCGCCCCGGCAGCCAGCAGCGGCTGCCGCCCGAACGAGAGCGAGCCATGAGCAACGAACTGCAGATCGAAGACATCCAGCTGGGCGACGGCAAGGCCGTGGTCAAGGGCGCCCTGATCACCACCCAGTACACCGGCTGGCTGGAGGACGGCACCAAGTTCGACTCCTCCTGGGACAAGGGCCGGCCCTTCCAGTGCGTGATCGGCACCGGGCGGGTGATCAAGGGCTGGGACCAGGGGCTGATGGGCATGCAGGTCGGCGGCAAGCGCAGACTGTTCGTGCCGGCCCACCTGGCCTACGGCGAGCGGCAGATCGGCGCGCACATCAAGCCCAACTCCAACCTGATCTTCGAGATCGAGCTGCTGGAAGTGCTGACCCGCGACGACTGACCGTCGCGGCCAACGCTCAGCCCGGCGCCACGCGGCCGGCGAGCTGGCGCAGCCAGCCGTAGCCGCTGACCAGCACGATGCCGGCGACCACCAGCAGGGCGCCGGTCAGGAAGCCGGGCTCGACCGGCTCGCCGAGCAGCCAGGCGCCGAACAGCACGCCGAGCAGCGGGGTGAGGAAGGAGAACACGCCCAGGCGCGAGGCCAGGTAGCGGCGCAGCAGGGCGAACCAGATCAGGAAGCTGACGAAGCACACCAGCACCGACTGGAAGGCCAGGCTGGCCCACACCGCGCTACTCGGCACGAAGGTGGTGTGGCCGAACAGCAGGGCCGCCGGCAGGATCAGGGCGAAGCCCGTCGCCAGCTGGTAGAGCAGCGTCTGGCTGGCCGGCAGCGCTGACAGGCGCGTGCTGCGCACCAGCACCGTGGTCGCGCCCCAGCAGGCGCCGCCCAGCAGGGCGAGGAAGTCGCCCCAGAGGATGTCCGTCAGCGTTGCGGAGTCGCCGCCGAGTCCGCCGAGGAAGGCGAGGGCGATGCCGGCGAAGGCCAGGCCGATGCCCAGCCACTGCAACGGCGCCAGGCGCTCGGCGGGCAGTTTCCAGTGCAGGCCGAGGGCGGCGAATACCGGCGCGGTGTAGAGGAACACCACCACATGGCCGGAAAGGGTGTGGCGCAGGGCCTCGCCGACCAGCATGTACTCGAAGGCGAACAGCGCGCCGGCGGCCAGGCCGGGTTGCCAGATGCCGTCATCCAGGCTCATGCGCTCGCCGCGCAGGCGCATCAGGGCCATCAGCAGTACGGCGGCGATCCCCGAACGCAGGGCGATCTGCAGCATCGGCGAGAAGTCGGCCGCCGTCGCCTTGAGGACGACCTGCTGGATACTCCAGATCAGGCAGAGGAGAAGCATCAGGCCGACGGCCTGACTATCGAGGGGGCTGCGCGAATCCACGGTGCGCTCCGCAGGCATGGAACAAGGGCGCACATTGTCCTGCGGCGGCGGCGCGCCCGCCAGCGGAAAACCCCCCGCCCCGTAGCGCCGATGCCATCCTGGCCGCCGCGGCGCCCGGGACTGCGCTGCCCCGTGCACCGCGCATCTCGCAAAAACTGACGTGGATCAACGCTGCAGCCAATCCCCCGGGAAATCCCCGGGGTCAGTCATGAAATGAAAAACGGCTGTCGCCGAATGAAAGGTCGACGGCCTGGCGCCTCCCTAAATTCCTCCTCACGGCCTGACCGGCAAGCCCCGCCATCCGGCGCCTCGCCCGGTCGCTGCAACCGACCTTCGCCTGAGGAGAACAACAAGATGCGCGTAGAACCACTCACCTGCAGTATCGGCGCCGAGCTGATCGGCGTGAACCTCGCCGATGCCGTCCACGACGACGGCCTGTTCAACGAGATCAAGGGCCTGCTGCTGCAGAACAAGGTGCTGTTCCTGCGCGATCAGGACATTTCCCGTCCGGATCACGTGGCCTTCGCCCGCCGCTTCGGCGCGCTGGAAGACCATCCGATGGCGCCGACCCATCCGGAAGCGCCGGGTCTGGTGCAGATCTACAAGCGCCCCGACCAGCCGATCGACCGCTACGAGAACGCCTGGCACACCGACGGCACCTGGCGCGAGACCCCGGCGCTGGGCTGCGTGCTGCGCTGCGTGCAGTGCCCGCCGGTGGGTGGCGACACCATGTGGGCCAACATGGCGCTGGCCTACGAGCGTCTGCCGCTGGAGATCAAGGAGCAGATCGAGGGCCTGCGCGCCAACCACAGCTTCGAGTCGTCCTTCGCCGCCGCCATGCCGCTCGAGCAGCGCCTGGCGATGAAGGCGCAGTACCCCGACGCCGAGCACCCGGTGGTGCGCACCCACCCGGAAACCGGCGAGAAGATCCTCTTCGTCAACGCCTTCACCACCCACTTCACCAACTACCACACCAAGGAGCGGGTGCGCTTCGGCCAGGACTACAGCATGGGCGGCAGCGACCTGCTGCGCTACCTGATCGGCCAGGCCTACATCCCCGAGTACCAGGTGCGCTGGCGCTGGAAGCCCAACAGCATCGCCATCTGGGACAACCGCAGCACCCAGCACTACGCGGTCATGGACTACCCGGCGTGCCATCGCAAGATGGAGCGCGCGGCCATCGTCGGCGACAAGCCCTTCTGAAATCCGAACAGCACAACAAGCACAACACCGAGCAATCCGAGGAAAACGCCATGAACTTCATCGATGGTTCCCTGTTCGTCGAAAACATGCAGAAACTGGTCATCACCGCCGCGCCCTACGGCCCGGAGTGGATGCCCTCCGACTTCCCGGAAGACATCCCGGTGAGCATGGAGGCGCAGATCCAGAAGGCGGTCGACTGCTACAACGCCGGCGCCACCGTGCTGCACGTGCACGTCCGCGAGGAGGACGGCAAGGGCTCCAAGCGCCTGTCCAAGTTCAACGAACTGCTGGCCGGCATCCGCGAGGCGTGCCCGGGGATGATCCTGCAGGTCGGCGGTTCGATCTCCTTCGCCCCGGAGAACGACGGCGACGTCGCCAAGTGGCTGTCCGACGACACCCGCCACATGCTGGCCGAGCTGACCCCGACGCCGGACCAGGTGACCATCGCCATCAACACCAACCAGATGAACGTCTGCGAGCAGATGACCGCCGCCGACATCCGCGGCACCTCGCTGGCCGAGCCGGCGATGCTCAAGGCCTACCAGGAGATGACCATCCCGGCAGGTCCCGCCTGGGTCGAGGAGCACATCCGCCGCCTCTCCGCCAAGGGCATCCAGACCCACTTCCAGCTGGCCAACATCACCCAGCTCAACACCGTCGAGCGCATGATGCGTCGCGGCGTGTGCAACGTGCCGCTGATCCTCACCTGGGTGGCCATCGGCGGCGGCTTCGACTCGCCCAACCCCTACGACCTGGCCAACTTCGTGCGCGCCTGCCCGGATGGTTCGGTGCTGACCCTGGAAACCAGCATGCGCAACGTGCTGCCGCTGAACATGATGGCCATCGCCCTGGGCCTGCACGTGCGCTGCGGCATCGAGGACAACATCTGGAACCAGAAGCAGACCGCGAAGATGACCACCGTCGAGCAGATCGAGCAGCTGGTGCGCCTCTCCCGCGAGTTCGGCCGCGAGGTCGCCAACGGCCAGGAGGCGCGCGAGATCTACAGGATCGGCACCTTCTACAAGGACGCCGACGAGACCCTGGCCAGGAACGGCTTCGCCCCCAATCGCAAGCCGGGGCAGGTGGGCTTTACCCAGCACGCCTGATTCCTTGAGCGGCCAGCGCTGAGCTGAGCCTTGCCGGCACGCCCGGCAGGACCTGCATGCAGATGCAGGCCTGCCGCGCCTGCCGGCTTTTTTGCATGCGGCGCGCGGAGGGGCAGGAATCCCCAGCGGTTGTCATGAAATGAAAAATCGCTGTCGCCCGATGAGAAGCGCCGGGCAGGGCAACTCCCTAAATTCGCTGTTACACGAGCGGCAGTGCTCAACAAGAATGCATTTGGGAGACAAGCATGGCCAAAGCCGTACGCTTCTATGAAACCGGTGGTCCCGAGGTTCTGCGCTACGAGGATGTCGAAGTCGGCGAACCCGGTCCCGGTCAGGTCCGCCTGCGCCATGTGGCGGTCGGCCTGAACTACGCCGACACCTACTTCCGCAACGGCACCTACCCGATCCCGCTGCCCAACGGCATGGGCGTGGAAGCCTCCGGCGTGGTGGAAGCGGTGGGCGAGGGCGTGACCAACGTGGCGGTCGGCGATCGCGTCACCTACACCGGCTTCCTCAACACCCTCGGCGCCTACTCGACCGAGCGCCTGATCCCGGCCGCGCCGCTGATCAAGCTGCCGGAGACCATCGCCTTCGAGACCGCCGCGGCGATGACCATGCGCGGCCTGACCTCGGCCTACCTGATGCGCCGCATCTACGACTTCAAGGCCGGCGACACCGTCCTGCTGCACGCCGCCGCCGGCGGCGTCGGCCTGATCGTCTCGCAGTGGGCCAAGCTGCTCGGCCTCACCGTGATCGGCACCGTGTCCACCGAGGCCAAGGCGGAAGTCGCCCGCGCCCATGGCTGCGACCACACCATCAATTACAGCCACGAGGACGTCGCCAAGCGCGTCCGCGAGCTGACCGACGGCGTCGGTGTCAACGTGGTGTTCGACAGCGTCGGCAAGAACACCTTCATGGCCTCGCTGGACTCGCTCAAGCGCCGCGGCCTGATGGTCTGCGTCGGCACCGCCTCCGGGCCGATCCCGGCCTTCGATCCGGTGCTGCTGGCGATGAAGGGCTCGCTGTACCTGACCCGCCCGGCGCTGGCCGACTACATCGCCGATCCGGCCGAGAAGGCCGACCTGGCCGGCGAGCTGTTCGACCACGTCGGCAGCGGCCGCATCAAGATCGAGATCAACCAGCACTACGCCCTGCAGGACGCCGTGGAAGCCCACCGCGACCTGGAGTCGCGCAAGACCACCGGCTCGTCGATCTTCGTCATCTGAGGAGGCCCGCCATGCAAGTCGAACAACTGACCTGCGCCATCGGCGCCGAGCTGGTCGGCGTCAGGCTGGCCGACGCCATCCACGACGACGGCCTGTTCGCCGAGATCCGCGCCCAGCTACTCAAGCATCGCGTGCTGTTCCTGCGCGACCAGGACATCAGCCGCGCCGAGCACGTGGCCTTCGCCCGCCGCTTCGGCGAGCTGGAGGACCACCCGGTGGCCGGCAGCGACCCGGAGCATCCGGGCCTGGTGCAGATCTACAAGCGTCCCGACCAGCCGATGGACCGCTACGAGAACGCCTGGCACACCGACGCCACCTGGCGCGAGGCGCCGCCGCTGGGCTGCGTGCTGCGCTGCGTGGAGTGCCCGCCGGTGGGCGGCGACACCATGTGGGCGAACATGGTGCTGGCCTACGAGCGCCTGCCCGACGAGGTGAAGGCGAAGATCGCGGGCCTGCGCGCCCGCCACAGCATCGAAGCCAGTTTCGGCGCGGCGATGCCGATCGAGAAGCGCCTGGCGCTCAAGGCCCAGTTCCCGGACGCCGAGCACCCGGTGGTGCGCACCCATCCGGAAACCGGCGAGAAGGTGCTGTTCGTCAATGCCTTCGCCACCCACTTCAGCAACTACCACACCCCGGAACACGTGCGCTTCGGCCAGGACTACAACATGGGCGGCAGCGACCTGCTGCGCTACCTGATCAGCCAGGCGTACATCCCGGAGTACCAGGTGCGCTGGCGCTGGAAGCCCAACAGCATCGCCATCTGGGACAACCGCAGCACCCAGCACTACGCCGTCATGGACTACCCGCCGTGCCATCGCAAGATGGAGCGCGCCGGGATCATCGGCGACAAGCCGTTCTGAATCGCGCGTCACCTGCGTGCATGCCAGCGCCGCCCCGGCCCGACCGGGGCGGCCAGATAACAAGACCGAGGACTACAACATGCAATTCTTCGACGATTCCCTGCACCCCGAGAACATGGAGAAGGTGGTCATCACCGTCGCCCCCTACGGCCCCGAGTGGATGCCCGCCGACTTCCCGGAAGACATCCCGGTGACCATGGACGAGCAGGTGCAGAAGGCCGTCGACTGCTACGAGGCCGGCGCCACCGTGCTGCACCTGCACGTGCGCGAGCTGGACGGCACCGGCTCCAAGCGCCTGTCCAAGTTCAACGAGCTGATCAAGGGCGTGCGCGAGGCCGTGCCGGAGATGATCATCCAGGTCGGCGGCTCGATCTCCTTCGCGCCGGAAGGCGAGGGCGAGGCGGCCAAGTGGCTGTCCGACGACACCCGCCACATGCTCGCCGAGCTGACCCCCAAGCCCGATCAGGTCACCGTGGCGATCAACACCACCCAGATGAACATCATGGAGCTGCTCTACCCGGAATACCTGGAAGGCACCTCCCTGGCCAACCCGGCCTACCAGGCCGCCTACAGCGAGATGACCGTGCCGGCCGGCCCGGCCTGGGTCGAGGAGCACCTCAAGCGCCTGTGCGCCAACGGCATCCAGCCGCACTTCCAGCTGACCGGCATGCACGCCCTGGAAACCCTCGAGCGCCTGGTGCGCAAGGGCGTCTACAAGGGCCCGCTGAACCTGACCTGGATCGGCATCGGCGGCGGTTTCGACGGCCCCAACCCGTTCAACTTCTTCAACTTCATCCACCGTGCGCCGGACGGCTGCACCCTGACCGCCGAGTCGCTGCTGAAGAACGTGCTGCCGTTCAACATGATGGCCATGTCCATGGGCCTGCACCCGCGCTGCGGCATCGAGGACACCATCGTCGGCCAGCACGGCCAGCGCATGACCTCGGTCGAGCAGATCCAGCAGTGCGTGCGTGTCGCCCACGAGCTGGGCCGCGAAGTGGCCAACGGCAAGGAAGCGCGCGAGATCTACCGCATCGGCGTGCAGTACGACAGCGTCGAGGAAACCCTGCTGGCCAACGGCATGGCGCCGAACCGCAAGCCGGGGCAGAAGGGCGTGCCGCAGCGCGGCTGATCCCTGAGCGGGAGGGAGGCCACAGGCTTCCCGCCCCCTCTACGCTCTTCATACAGGTTGTGCAAAGGCTTCACCCTTGTGGCGAAGCCTTTGCAGAACCCGGTCAGGCATGACCCATAACAACAAGACACGCGCCAAACACAGATTAAGGAGGCAGCATGGCCGGCTACCATCCCACCGCCGACGACGGCGAGGACACTTCCATCGGCATCCCGCGTCGCTACGCCTGGATCGTCTTCGCCCTGACCTTCGGCCTGCTGATCTCCGACTACATGTCGCGGCAGGTGCTCAACGCCGTATTCCCCATGCTCAAGGGCGAATGGGCGCTCTCCGACGCCCAGCTCGGCCTGCTCAGCGGCATAGTCGCGCTGATGGTCGGCCTGCTGACCTTCCCCCTGTCGCTGCTCGCCGACCGCTTCGGCCGGGTCAGGAGCCTGACCATCATGGCCGTGCTGTGGAGCCTGGCGACCCTCGGCTGCGCGGTGGCGGAGAGCTACGAGCAGATGTTCGTCGCCCGCTTCCTGGTCGGCGTCGGCGAGGCCGCCTACGGCAGCGTCGGCATCGCCGTGGTGGTCTCGGTGTTCCCGCGCGAGATGCGCGCCACCCTGTCCGGCGCGTTCATCTCCGGCGGCATGTTCGGCTCGGTGCTGGGCATGGCCCTCGGCGGGGTGATGGCCCAGCATTTCGGCTGGCGCTGGGCGTTCGCCGGCATGGCGTTCTTCGGCCTGGCCCTGGCGCTGCTCTATCCGATCATCGTGCGCGAGGCGAAGATCGCGCCCCAGCGCATCGTCGACGCCGCCAGCAAGGCGGCGCTCAAGGCCCAGCGCCCGCTGCGTACTCTGTACTCCAGCCGCTCGGTGATCTGCGCCTACGTCGGCAGCGGCCTGCAGCTGTTCGTCGGCGGCACCGTGATCGTCTGGATGCCCAGCTACCTGAGCCGCTACTACGGGATGGGCACCGACCAGGCCGGTGGCGTCGCCGCCATCATCGTGCTGTGCAGCGGTGTCGGCATGATCCTCTGCGGCATGCTCAGCGACCGCCTGTGTCGCAACCGTCCGGATCGCAAGATCGGCCTGGCCATGAGCTACTGCCTGGGCAGCTGCCTGCTGCTGTCGGCAGCCTTCGCCCTGCCGGTAGGCACCGCCCAGCTGGCGCTGATCTGCCTGGGCATGCTGATCGCCGCCGGCACCACCGGTCTCGCCGGGGCGATGGTCGCCAACCTGACCCACTACACCGTGCACGGCACCGCGTTCGCCACCCTGACCCTGGCCAACAACCTGCTGGGCCTGGCCACCGGCCCGCTGCTGACCGGCAAGGTGTCCGACCTGATCGGCCTGGACAACGCCTTCCAGCTGGTGCCGCTGGTCAGCATCGCGGCGGCGGCGGTGTTCTTCTACGCCAAGCGCTACTACCTGAACGACATGGCCCGCCTGAAGGGCGAGGGCGTCGAGGAAAGCGCCAGCGAAGCCGCGCTGGAGGCCCAGTCGTGAGCCAGCCGCTGCATATCGAGGTGTTCTTCGACTTCATCTGCCCCTGGTGCCTGATCGGCAAGCGCCAGCTGGAGCGCGCGCTGGCCCGTCTGCGCGCCACCCGGCCGGATGTGAAGGTCGAACTGGAGTGGCATGGCGTGCAGCTGCTGCCGGACCTGCCGGCCGCGGGCGTGCCGTTCGCCGAGTTCTACCTGCGCCGCCTCGGCAGCGAGCAGGCCGTGCGCCTGCGCCAGGCCCAGGTGCGCGAGGCAGCCAGCGCCGCCGGGGTGGACATCGACTTCGCGCGCATCCTGCGCATGCCCAACACCGCCGACGCCCACCGCCTGCTGCAGCGCGCCGCCGCCATCGGCACCGCGCAGAAGGTCGAGGACCTGCTCGAGTGCCTGTTCGCCGCCTACTTCCACAACGGCGAGGATCTGGGCGATCCCGCCACCCTGCTGGTGATTGCTGAAGACTGCGGCTTCGCCACGACGGACCTGGCCGACGCCCTGCGCGGCGACGGCGCTCCGTTCTTCGGCGAGGCGGCCGGCATGGCCGCCGGCGGCGTGCCGTGCTTCGTCTTCGACCGCCAGCTGACGGTATCCGGCGCGCAGTCGACCGAGGTGCTGCTCGGCGCCATGCACGCCGCGCTGGCGCGCCGGGAGCAGCCGGCATGACCCGCCACATCGAAGTGGCGGCCGCCAGGGTGCCGGCGCCCGGCGCGCGCGCGCTGATCGAATCGGACGGCAAGAGCCTGGCGCTGTTCAACGTCGCCGGCCAGTTCTACGCCATCGACGACGGCTGCCCGCACCAGGGGGCCTCGCTGTGCGGCGGGCGCCTGGACGGGCGGGTGATCCAGTGCTGCGCCCACGGCCTGCGCTTCGACCTGGCCAGCGGCTACCTGCTCAACTCGACCGCGCTCAAGGTCGCCCGCTATCCGGTCGAGGTGCAGGCAGACGGCCGGCTGTTCATCGTCATCGCTTCCGAGGAGTCCGCGCCATGAGCGCCATCGCTCTCGTTTCCATCCCCAGCCGCGTGCGCGAACTGGCGCCGGGCTTCACGGTCAGCCTGATCGTCGCCGCGGCGGCGACCTTCCTTTCCGAGCACTACGGCGCGCCGGTGATGCTGTTCGCCCTGCTGCTCGGCATGGCGCTCAACTTCCTGTCGGCGGACGGCAAGTGCAAGGTCGGCATCGAGTTCACCGCGCGCACCGTGCTGCGCATCGGCGTGTGCCTGCTGGGCATGCGCATCACCCTGGAGCAGATCGCCGGCCTCGGCTGGAAGCCGGTGGCGCTGGTGGTGATCCTGGTGGCGGTGACCATCAGCGTGTCGGTGGTGGCGGCCAGGGCGCTCGGCTTCCAGCGCCTGTTCGGCATGCTCACCGGTGGCGCCACCGCCATCTGTGGCGCCTCGGCGGCGCTGGCGCTGTCCGCCGCGCTGCCCAACCACCCGCAGAAGGAACGCGCCACCCTGTTCACCGTGATCGGCGTGTCGGCGCTGTCCACCGTGGCGATGATCCTCTACCCGATGATCGCCAACTGGTTCGGCCTGTCGCCGCAGGACGCCGGGGTGTTCCTCGGCGCCACCATCCACGACGTCGCCCAGGTGGTCGGTGCCGGCTACAGCATGTCCCCGGAGACCGGCGACACCGCCACCGTGGTCAAGCTGATGCGCGTCGCCATGCTGCTGCCGGTGATCGTCTGCGCGGCGATGATCACCCGCATGCAGGGCGCCGACCCAACCGGCAAGCGCCCGCCGCTGCTGCCCTGGTTCGCCGTCGGCTTCCTGATCCTCGCCTGCGTCAACAGCACCGGCTGGGTGCCGACGCTGGTGCAGGGCGGGGTCAACGAGCTGTCGCGCTGGTGCCTGGTGATCTCGATCAGCGCGCTGGGCATGAAGACCCAGCTCAAGGAGCTGGCCTCGGTGGGCATCAAGCCGATCCTGCTGATGGTGGGCGAGACCGCCTTCCTAGTCGCGCTGGTGCTGGCGCTGATGCACTGGGTCCTGTGATCGCAGGGACGTCGTAGGGGCGAATTCATTCGCCAGATTGCCTCGCCAAGGCGAATGAATTCGCCCCTACAGCGGACTCCCGGGCTGCGTGTAATCAACAAGAAAGAGACGATGCGATGAACAAGCTTTATCCCAACGCCCAGGCCGCCCTCGACGGGCTGGTCGCGGACGGCATCACCCTGGCGGTCGGCGGCTTCGGTCTGTGCGGCATCCCCGAGGCGCTGATCGCGGCACTGCGCGAGACCGGCAAGCAGGGCTTCACCATCATCAGCAACAACTGCGGGGTCGACGACTTCGGCCTCGGCCCGCTGCTGTTCAGCCGGCAGATCGCCCGGATGATTTCCTCCTACGTGGGCGGCAACAAGGAGTTCGAACGCCAGTACCTAGCCGGCGAGCTGGAGCTGGAGTTCACCCCGCAGGGCACCCTGGCCGAGAAGCTGCGCGCCGGCGGCGCCGGCATCCCGGCGTTCTTCACCCGCACCGGCTACGGCACCATCGTCGCCGAGGGCAAGGAGACCCGTCAGTTCGACGGCGAGTGGTACGTGATGGAGCGCGCGCTGACCGCCGACGTGGCGCTGATCAAGGGCGCCAAGGCCGACAAGGCCGGCAACCTGGTGTTCGACAAGACCGCGCGCAACTTCAATCCGCTGTGCGCCAAGGCCGGCAAGGTGTGCGTCGCCGAGGTGGAGGAGATCGTCGAGATCGGCGAGCTGGACCCCGACCAGATCCACCTGCCGGGCATCTACGTGCAGCGTCTGGTGCTCAACGCCAACCCGGAAAAACGCATCGAAGTCCGCACGGTGAGGAACTGAACATGGCCTGGACCCGCGAAGAAATGGCGCAGCGCGCCGCCCTGGAGCTGCAGGACGGCTTCTATGTCAACCTCGGCATCGGCCTGCCGACCCTGGTCGCCAACTACATCCCCGAAGGCATGGACGTCTGGCTGCAGAGCGAGAACGGCCTGCTCGGCATCGGCCCGTTCCCGACCGAGGCAGAGGTCGACCCCGACCTGATCAACGCCGGCAAGCAGACCGTCACCACCCTGCCGGGCAGCAGCTTCTTCGACAGCGCCGAGAGTTTCGCGATGATCCGCGGCGGCCACATCAACCTAGCCCTGCTCGGCGCCATGCAGGTGTCGGAAAAGGGCGACCTGGCCAACTGGATGATCCCCGGCAAGCTGGTCAAGGGCATGGGCGGGGCGATGGACCTGGTGGCCGGCGTGCGCCGCGTGGTGGTGCTGATGGAGCACACCGCGAAGAACGGCGACCACAAGATCCTCGCCCGCTGCGACCTGCCGCTGACCGGCGTCGGCGTGGTCGACCGCATCATCAGCGACCTGGCCGTGCTGGACGTCACCCCTGAGGGCCTCCGGCTGGTGGAGATGGCCCCGGGCGTCGACTTCGACGCGCTGCAGGCGGCGACCGGCTGCAGCATTTTGCGCTGAGCGCCCGAGCCACGCTTCACCCGTCTGGCCAGGCCGGGTATCGAGGGCTCGCGAGGCGAGCCCTGCTGCGTTACCACGGACGCCAAGGTGCCTGCTCGCCCCCGATCCTGCGCGAGCGGGAACGGGTCCCTGTGTCCTGCACCCCCTGCCACAGGGGGGGGGCAGGCAGTTCCGCGGCTGTTTTACTCGGCGTCCCCCGCGTTGGGCGCCGGTGCGCACAGGCACCCCGCCGGTCCATGGATCGGCCGCACGACCTGAGATAACAACAAGACAAGAGGGTTGGGATGATGCGAATGAAAGTGCTGTTTTGCGGGCTGCTGCTGCTCTGTTCGCCGCTCTGGGCCGACGAGCGCAGCGCCCTGCAGTTGAGCGAGCTGGACAGCCGCAGCCAGCTGCTCGGCGCCAGTGCCATGCTGTATTTCAACCCCAAGGATCGCACGCCCGATCCGCGCCTGCTCACCTCGGTATTCCAGCACCTGCAGATCCTCAAGACCGACGTGCAGCAGCTCGGTCAGCCGCCCGAGCTGGCCAGGCCGGTGCAGGCCATGCAGCAGGTGTTCAGCCAGCTCGAGGAGTTGCCGCCGGTGCGCCGCCAGGAGTATCCGCTGCTGGTGCGCCAGTTGCTGGTTCACCAGCAGGCGCTGCGCGAGGCGGCCGGCGCCGCCTATCTCCGCGAGCAGCGCGGGCTGCCGGGCGAGGCGTCGGCGCTGCTGTTCGGCGAGCAGAGCCGGGCGCTGGCCCGCTTCCTGTTCGACTACCAGTTGCGCCATTACCCGGTGACCGACAAGGAGCAGTGGCTGCTGTCCGCCGAGCAGCTGCAGACGCTCGACCAGGGCATCGAGGAGCGCTTCGGCCGGCTGCGCCAGCAGTACCCCGAGCACGCCGATGCCCTGGGCAAGCTGCATGGCAGCTACCAGTTCGTCCGCGTCCAGGTGCAGAAGGCCGACAAGCGCGCCAGCGGCGGCGCCGAGTTCTATCTCGGCCGCGCGGTCACCGACCTCGACGAGCTGGCGCTGGCCGTGGCGCAGCGCAGGCCCTGAGCGGGCAGGGCCCGCCGCCGGGAACCTGACCCGGCGGGCGAGGCGCTGCCGAGAGACCGGCCGACAGGCTGCCCGTTTCACCATGCCGATACTCCGTATGCCCAGCCCCTCCCTGTTCGTCCTGCTGGTCGCCAGCCTGGCCGCCCTCGGCCAGTTTGCCATCGCCACCTACCTGCCGGCGTTCGACGCCATCGGCGCGGACCTGGCGGCCAGTCCGGCGCAGGTGCAGCAGAGCCTGACCGCCTACCTGCTGCCGTTCGCCATGGCCATCCCCTGGCATGGCGCCATCTCCGACGCCGTCGGCCGCCGCGGCTTCATCCTCGGTGGCTTGCTGCTGTTCTGCGCCGGCTCGCTGCTCTGCGCGCTGGCGCCGAGCATCGACTGGCTGTTCGCCGGGCGCGTGCTGCAGGGGCTGTCCGCCGGGGTCGGCATCGTCGTCGGCCGCGCCATGCTGCGCGACCGCTTCGACGGCGTGCTGGCGCAGAAGCAGCTGGCCATGGTGGCCATCCTGTTTTCCCTGGCGCCGGCGCTGGCCCCGCTGTGCGGTGGCTGGCTGCTGCCGCTGGTCGGCTGGCGCGGCATCTTCATATTCCTCTGCCTGATCAGCGCGCTGCTCTGGCTGGGCTGCTGGCGCCACCTTGACGAGACCCTGGCGGCGGGGCGGCGCCAGTCGCTGCAGCCGCTGGCCCTGCTGCGCGGCTTCAACGAGCTGCTGCGCAGCGGTCGCTACCTGCTGGTGTGCCTGGCCAACGCCGGGGTGAACGCCGCCATCTACCTCTACGTACTGAGTGCGCCGACCTTCGTCACCCGCCATCTGGGCCTCGGCCCACAGTCGTTCGCCTGGCTGTTCCTGCCGATCGTCGCCGGCCTGCTGCTCGGCTCCTTCGCCGCCCACCGTATGGCCGGCCGCTTGCCGCCGGCACGCGGAGTGCTGATCGGCTACGCCGTGATGCTGGCAGCCGTCCTGCTCAACATCGGGGCTGCGCTGTGGCTGCCGGTCGGCGTGCCCTGGTCGTTGCTGGCGCTGCCGCCGTTCGCCATCGGCCTGATGCTGACCCAGCCCGGCCTGCAACTGCTGGCCCTCGACCGCTTTCCCGAGCGCCGCGGCCTGGCCTCCAGCGGCTACGTGACCCTCCAGCAGGCCGGCAACGCGCTGTCCGCGGCGCTGCTGGTGCCGCTGCTGCTCGGCAGCACGCTGAGCCTGGCGCTGGGCATGGCCGCGCTGGCCTGTCTGGCGCTGCTGGCCTTCGGCCTGGCGCAGGTCGGCGCCCGCGCGGAGCAACCGATTTCCAAGGAGCAAAACGCATGAAACCATTCGTACTGATCACCGGCGCCTCCTCGGGCATCGGTCTGGATTGTGCCCGCCTGCTGGTCGAGCAGGGCTACCGGGTGATAGGCACGGTGCGCCGCGAGGAGGATGGCCTGCGCCTTCGTGACATGCTCGGCGCGGACTTCACGCCGCTGCTGCTGGACGTCACCCACGCCGGGTCGCTGGGCGGCGCGGTGCGTCGGGTCGAGGCGCTGGTCGGCGCGGACGGGCTGGCGGCGCTGGTCAACAACGCCGGCATCGCCTCGCCCAACGGGCCGCTGCTGCTGCAGCCGCTGGAGGAGATCCGCGGCATGTTCGAGGTCAACCTGTTCGGCCTGCTCGCCGTCATCCAGGCCTTCGCGCCGCTGCTCGGTGCGCGCAAGGGCAGCGCGCGCCCGGGACGGCTGATCAACATCAGTTCGGTGTCCGGGCGGGTGGCCACGCCGCTGACCGGCGCCTATGCGGCCAGCAAGCACGCCCTGGAGGCGTTCAACGACACCCTGCGCATCGAGCTGGGCATCTACGGCATCGAGGTGGTGGCCATCGAGCCGGGGCCGATCCGCACGCCGATCTGGGGCAAGGCCAAGCCGGACCCGCGCTATGCGGGCACCGACTACGAGCCGGCGATCCACGCGCTGCTCGATCTGGCGGCGCAGAACGCGCGCAAGGGCGCGCAGGTGGAGCGGGTCAGCCAGGCCGTGCTGCACGGCCTGCGCACGCCGCGGCCGAAGCCGCGCTATCCGCTGCATCCCATGTGGCGTCTGGCCGCGCTGCTGCCGACGCGCTGGATCGACCGCATCCTGGCGCGCAAGATGGCGCTTCCGCGCCGCTAGTTCGGCCGCTGCACGAGCCGCTGCGGCCCTGGCCAGAGGAGGGCGGGGCGTGTGACTCTGCGCGGGCATGCGAGGGATGCGGCGTGCCCGGCGCCCGCTGGTACTCAAGATGGATCCTTCCCGTGCTCCCGATATCGCGAGGAGCCGGCGCGTCGCCGCGCTGACCTGTGCCATGGCCGTGCTGCTGATGCTGCTGGCCGCCTCGCTGCCGCCCTTCGCGCTTTTCGAGCAGCGCCCGCAGGACCACCTCTCGGTGCACCTGCTGCTGGAAACCTTCTCGGTGCTAGTCGCGCTGATGGTGGTGGCGATGGCCCTGCACACCCTCGACGCGGCCGACGAGGGCATGGCCCGGGTGCTGGTGTTCGGCTTCGTCGTGGTCGCCGGCATGGACATGCTGCATGCGCTGGTCTACGACGGCATGCCCTCGCTGCTCGCGGACGGCAGTACGCCCAAGGCCATCTTCTTCTGGCTGTGCGGGCGCGCCTTCGAGGTGCTGACCATGCTGCTGTTCGCCGCCCGGGTCAGCCTGCCCGGCGGGCGCCGGTGCTGGTTGCTGAGCGGCGTGGCAGCGGTGCTGGCGTTGTTCCTGGTCGGGACCTACGCCATCGACCGGCTGCCGGCGACCTTCGTCCCCGGACTCGGGGTGACGGAGTTCAAGGCGCGTCTCGAGTACCTGCTGTGCGCGGCCAACCTGGCGCTGGCGCTCTGGCTGTTCGTCGGCAGCCGCAGCGAGCCGCGGCCGCGCGGGCTGTGGTTCGCCACCTCATGCTTCGTGATGGGCATCGGCGAGCTGGCCTTCACCAGCTACCAGGCGCCTTCGGAGTTCCTCAATGTCTTCGGTCATCTGTACAAGGTGGCCGCCTACGCCTTCATCTACCGGGCGACCTTCCTCTACGGCGTGCGCGAGCCCTACGCGCGGCTCGAAGAGTCGCTGCGCGAGCTCGGCGAGCTGAAGTCGGTGCTCGATGCCCATGCGATCGTCGCCTTCACCGACGCACGCGGGATCATCACCCGGGTCAACGAGAAGTCCTGCGCGGTATCCCAGTACACCCGCAGCGAGCTGATCGGCAACTCGTTCCGGCTGGTCAACTCGGGCCATCACCCGCGCACCTTCTTCCGCGAGCTGTGGCGCACCATCAGCCGCGGCGAGGTGTGGAGCGGGGAAATCTGCAACCGGGCCAAGGACGGCTCGCTGTACTGGTTGCAGACCACCATCGTGCCGTGCCTCGGCAAGGATGGCGTGCCCGAGCAGTACATCGCCATCCGCGCCGACATCACCCGGCGCAAGCAGGCCGAGGCGGCCGCGCAACGCCTGGCCCTGCACGATGTGCTCACCGGCCTGCCGAACCGCAGCCTGGTGGCCGAGCGCCTGACCCAGGCGCTCCAGCGGGCGGCGCGGCGGGGCAGCCACGGGGCCGTGCTGCACATCGACCTCGACCACTTCAAGGAGGTCAACGACACCCTGGGGCATGCCCAGGGCGACGAGCTGCTGCGCCAGGTCGCCGGGCGGATGCTGCGGGCCCTGCGGCAGATCGATAGCGTGGCGCGTCTGGGCGGCGACGAATTCCTGGTGATGCTCGAGGACATCGGCCCGGACCGCGACAGCGCGATGGCCCATGCCGGCGATTCCGGCGAGAAGATCCGCCTGGCGCTGGCCCAGCCCTACCAACTGCTCGGCCAGCAGCTGGGCATCACGGCGAGCGTCGGCGTGGTGCTGTTCAACCAGAGCGACGAGCAGCCGGACGAGCTGATCAGGCAGGCCGAGATGGCCCTCTACCGGGCCAAGGGCGCCGGCCGCGACCAGCTGTGCTTCTTCGATCCCTCGCTGCAGGCCGAGGTCACCGCCCGCGCGCAGTTGCTGCGCGATCTGCGCCTGGCCCAGGAGCGCGGCGAGCTGCTCCTGTTCTACCAGCCGGTGGTGGATGCCCGGCGCCGCATCCTCGGCGTGGAAGCACTGCTGCGCTGGCAGCATCCCCAGCGCGGCCTGGTCTCACCGGCGCTGTTCATTCCCCTGGCCGAGCAGAGCGGGCTGATCCTGTCGATCGGCCAGTGGGTGCTGGACAGCGCCTGCCGGCAGCTCGCCGCCTGGGCCGACGAGCCGCGGCGGCGGGAGTGGACGGTCGCGGTGAACGTCAGCGCCCGGCAGTTCGCCCAGGGCGACTTCGTCTGCCGGGTCGAACAGGCGCTGCGCCACAGCGGCGCCAGCGCCGACCGCCTGCGCCTGGAGCTGACCGAAAGCATGCTGCACGACAACCTGGAAACCACCATCGGCAAGATGGAGCTGCTCCGCCGCCTGGGCGTGCGCTTCGCGCTGGACGACTTCGGCACCGGCTATTCGTCGCTGAACTACCTCAAGCGCCTGCCGCTGGACCAGCTGAAGATCGACAAGTCGTTCGTCGAGGGGGTGCAGAGCAGCAGCGATGCCGCCATCGCCCGCACCATCCTCACCCTGGCCGACAGTCTGGGTGTCGGCGTGGTCGCGGAGGGCGTGGAAACCGCCGCGCAGATGGCGTTCCTGCTGGAGAACGGCTGTGCCGCGTTCCAGGGCTACCTGTTCAGCCGGCCGGTGCCCGCCGAGGCGTTGCCCGACAGCCTGGCGCTGGCCCCGGCCTGAGCGCCGGGGCGGGCCCTCACTTGCGCGGCACGATGCCGTGCTGCGCGCGCCAGGTCGCCGGCGGCATGCCGAACTGGGCGATGAACCAGCGGGTGAAGGAGCTGGGCATCGAGTAGCCGAGCATGTCGGCGATGCGTCCCAGCGAATAGCCGGGGTTCTCCAGGTAGCGGATCACCAGGTCGCGGCGCACGCCGTTGATCAGCTCGCTGAAGCTGGCGCCGCCTTCCTCCAGGCGGCGCTGCAGGGTGCGCACGTTCATGCCCTGGGTCTGGGCGATCTGCTCGATTGTGGCGCGGCCCATCGGCAGCAGCAGGTAGATGGTCTTGCGCACGTCGAACACCAGCGAGCTCTCGCCCGCGCTCTGCAGCGAATCCAGGTAACGCCGGGCGTGGCGCGCCATGGCTTCGTTGGCCAGCGGGTTGGCGGCGTCCAGGTCGGCGGCCGGGCAGACGATGCCGTTGAACTCGCTGCCGAACTCCAGCTTGCAGCCGAAGATGCGCCGGTGCACGGTCAGGTCGGCCGGCGCCTCGTGGGTGAAGTTGACGCTGATCGGGTGCCAGTGCGCGCCGAGCAGGGCGGCGCAGAAGCGGTGCATCACCGCGACCGCCAGCTCGCTGGCCTGGCGGCTGCGCGTCGGCTCGTCGGTGATCACCTCCTCGCGGATGATCACCGTCTTGCCCGCCTCCTCGATGAAGATCGCCAGCGAGTCGTTGAGCAGGTGGCGGTACTGCACGATCACCTGCAGGGCGTCGCGCAGGGTGCGCTGGTGACTGAGCAGCAGGCTGACCTCGCCGAAGTCCGACAGCTGGCGCAGTTCGGCCATGCGCAGGCCGAACGACTCGCAGCCGCTGACCCGCGCCGATTCCTCGAGCAGGTTGACGGCGGCCGTGACCGGGATGCGGTGCTGGGGATCGTCGAGCTGGCTGGGGCTGAGGCCGACCTGGTTGAGCAGGGCGTGGGCGTTGAGGCCCAGATGGCGGGCGACTTCCTGGTAGTTGGTGAGCACGGCGGCTCGGGCGAGGGCGGTCATCTTGTTGTTTCCATGTTTTGCAAATGGCGTCCCGCTGCGCTGGCGGGGACTGCACTTATAGCCTTCGCGTCGCCAAATGAAAAGCCGGGATCGCTCTGCGGCGCGAGTTTCGGGCCGTCGGCGGGGCCGAGAAGGCGAGTTTTTCACTCGGATATTTCGCTGTCACCAAATGAAAAGTGGCTGTCGCGGAATGTAAAGCGGGGCGGGGGAGCGCTCTTTACTGTTGATCTCAAGCAATCGGCTGTCTGGCCGACCTGACTATCGAGAGCAAGGGTGCTGACGTGGAAAAACTGCAAACCGCCGCAACCGTCCTGATCGTTCCCGGGCTGCGCGACCATGTGGCCGAGCACTGGCAGACGCTGCTGGAGGCTCGCCTGGCCAAGGTGCGCTCGGTGCCGCCGCTGGAGACCGACAAGCTCAGCTGCGCCGCGCGGGTCGAGGCGATCCAGCGCGAGCTGGCGCAGATCGACGGTCCGGTGATCCTGGTGGCGCACAGCGCCGGGGTGCTGATGGTGGCGCACTGGGCGGCCCGCTACCGCCATGCCATCAAGGGCGCGCTGCTGGCCGCGCCGCCGGATCTCGAGGCGCAGTGGCCGCAGGGCTACCCGACCCCGGAAACCCTGCGCGCCAACGGCTGGGACCCGCTGCCGAGCGGCCCGCTGCCGTTCCCCAGCATCGTCGCCGCCAGCAGCAACGACCACCTGGCCAGCTTCGAGGCCGTGGCCCGCCTGGCCGACCAGTGGGGCAGCGAGCTGGTCGATTGCGGCGCCGTCGGCCACCTCAATCCTGCCGCCGGCTACGGTCCCTGGCCGCAGGCCGAGGAGTTCGTGGCGGCGCTGGACCGCCGGCAGACATTACAGCCGGCTGCCCAGGTCGCCGCGCTCTGAAAGCGATTCATCGTCAACAACAATAAAAACAAGCGGAGTCAACGCAATGCATAACAAGCAAACTCTCGGTACAACCCCGCTGCGGCGCAGCCTGCTGGCCACCGCCATCATGCTGGCCTCGCTGCCGGCCGCCCAGGCCATCGAGCTCGATCTCGGCAGCGAGGACTGGACCGCCCGTTTCGACAACACGGTCAAGTACAACTACGGGGTGCGTGCCGAGAGCGCCGACAAGCGCATGCTGGGCACGCCGAACAGCAACGACGGCGACTACAACTTCCGCCGCTCCGGCACCAACATCACCAATCGGGTCGACCTGCTGTCCGAACTGGACGTGATCTACCGGCAGTCGATGGGCTTCCGCGTCAGCGCCGCCGCCTGGTACGACAAGGCCTACGACAACACCGGCTCCAACTCCAATCCGTTCGTCAACGGCAACGGCGCGGTCAGCGGCATGATCGGCCAGCATTTCGCGGTCGGCCCGTTCGCCAGCAATGATGGCAACGTGTTCGGCAGCAGCCACCTGAGCAACTACGCCCAGCGCTACTACAGCGGCCCGTCCGGCGAGATTCTCGACGCCTTCGTGTTCTACAGCACCGAGCTGGGCGAGGAGTCGCTGCTCAGCTTCAAGGCCGGCCAGCACAACGTGTTCTGGGGCGAGACCATCCTCAACCCGGTGCACTCGGTGAGCTACGGCCAGTCCGGCCTGGACCTGGCCAAGCTGGCCGCCTCTCCGGGCACCGAGGCCAAGGAGCTGTTCGTTCCGCGCAACCAGCTGTCGATGTCCTTCACCGTCAATCCGGAACTGACCATCGGCGCCCAGTACTTCCTCGAGTGGGACGCCGCCCGCCTGCCGGAAGCTGGCACCTACTACGCCGGCTCCGACGTGGTGGGCGAGGGCGCGCAGTCCTTCCTGCTCGGCCATACCGCAGTGCCCGCCGGCCTGCTCGGCCCGAATGCGCTGACCAGCGTGCGCCGCGGCAAGGACCAGACGCCCGGCGACCGTGGCGACTGGGGCGTGATGGCCAAGTGGTCGCCGGAATGGCTGGACGGCACCCTCGGCGCCTACTACCGGCAGACTTCCGACATCCTGCCGCAGGCCGTGCTCGACGCCGGCTCGCTGACCCTGACCCAGGGCAGCTGCGTGGTGGCGCCGGGCGGCGTGGTGAACCCTGGCGCAACCGGTCTGTGCCGCCTGGTCGATTCGCTGGCCGGCACCAGCTACCAGTTCGCCTACGGCGACAAGATCGACATCTTCGGCCTCAGCCTGTCCAAGGAGATCGCCGGGGTCAGCGTCGGCAGCGACCTGAACATCCGCCACAACATGCCGCTGGCCAGCATCCCGGCCATCTACAGCCCGCTGCTGGTGAACGGCGCCGGCGCCGCGCTGCCGCCGCGCAGCGCGGGTACCGGCGTGGTGGCCAGCCTGCCCGGCGAAGGCGACAGCATGAGCGCCCGCGGCGACACCCTGCACTGGACCCTCAACGGCCTGATGACCATCGGCGACACCCCGCTGTTCGACTCCGCCAGCCTGCTGGCCGAGCTGTACTACAGCAACCTGCTGGAACTCGATAGCGAGAACGAGGCGCTGTACAAGGGCAAGAGCACCTACCGCGGCATCGACAAGCCGACCCGCGACAACTGGGGCCTGGCGGTCAACTTCACGCCGACCTGGTACCAGGTGTTCCCCGGCATCGACCTGAGCGCGCCGATGTCCATCAACATGGGCCTCGACGGCGTGTCGCCGGTCCAGGCCGGCGGTGCGGAAGACACCGGCAACTACTCCGTTGGCCTGTCCGCGGCCATCTACAACCAGTACTTCGTCGACCTGAAATACGTCGACGCCTTCGGCGAAGCCGAGAAGTGCAACGACGGTGCCACCGACGGCGCCACCCCCAACGCTCTCGATGGAACCGAACGCTACACCTGCTACGGCGGCGGTTATGCGTCCTTCTCTGGTGGCGGAGCCACCACCGAGGATCGCGGTGCGGTCTACCTGACCCTCAAAACCACTTTCTGATCGGCAACTTGCTTAGGCTCTGAGCTGGAGAACAATAAGATGAAATTCGCACGCACCTTGCTGGCAGCTTCGCTTGCGCTGGCGGCTTCCGGATCGGCTCTGGCAGCGGTATCGGCCCAGGAGGCCGCCAAGCTGGGCTCCACCCTGACCGTCATCGGCGCCGAGATGGCCGCCAATGCCGACGGTTCCATCCCCGCCTACCAGGGCGGCCTGACCACCGCGCCGGCCGGCTTCAAGGCGGGCGACACCGTGCGCCCCGACCCGTTCGCCGACGAGAAGCCGATCCTGGTGATCGACGGCAAGAACGTCGCCCAGTACAAGGACCAGCTGACCGCCGTCACCGCCGAGCTGGCCACCCGCTTCCCGAGCTTCCGCATCGAGGTCTACCCGAGCCACCGTACCGCCGCGCTGCCCAAGGCGCTGCTCGACAACACCCTGAAGAACGCCACCGGGGCCAAGTCGCTGGAGAACGGCACGGCGATCGAGAACGTCCTGCCGGGCGTGCCCTTCCCGATTCCGCAGAACGGCGCGGAAGCCATGTGGAACCACCTGCTGCGCTACCAGGGCGTCGCCTACAGCACCAAGTACGACTCCTGGAACGTCGACGCCGCCGGCAAGGCGACCCTGGCCACCACCGGCATGGCGTTCAACGGCTTCCCGATCTACGAGGACCTGAACAAGGTCATCGACGCCAAGGACACCTACTTCCAGACCAAGCTGTACTACAGCGGTCCGGCCCGTCGCGCCGGCGAGTCGCTGATGCTCAAGGACTCGGCCAACCCGCTGGCCCAGCCGCGCCGCGCCTGGCAGTACCTGCCCGGCCAGCGCCGCGTGAAGCTGGCGCCGAGCCTGGCCTACGACACGCCGAACCCGGGCACCTCCGGCTCCGGCACCTACGACGACATCTATGTCTTCAACGGCGCGCTGGACCGCTACGACTGGAAGCTGCTGGGCAAGAAGGAAATGTACGTGCCGTACAACACCTACGAGCTCACCTACGCCAAGGAGGCCAACCAGCTGACCACGCCGAACCATCTGAATCCGGACATGGTGCGCTGGGAGAAGCACCGCGTGTGGGTGGTGGAAGGCACCCTCAAGGGCGACGCCCGCCACATCTACCACAAGCGTCGCTTCTACCTCGACGAGGACACCTGGAACGCCCTGGCTTCCGACCAGTATGACGCGCGCGGCCAGCTGTATCGCGGCTCCTACAGCTTCTTCACCCAGAGCTACGACGTGGAAACCCCCAACACCGCTCCGCACGTGATCTACGACCTGATCGCCGGCACCTACAACGTCAACGGCGTGGTCGGTCCGTACGGCGGCATCAAGTACATCGAGCCGCTCTCCAAGGCCCAGTGGTCGCCGGAGTCGCTGGCCGGTGCCGGTATCCGCTGATCAAGGATGAGCAACAGGCCGCCACTTCGCGTGCCCTCCCGGGCCGCCGGGTGGCGGCCGGGAGCTTTCCGGCTCCCGATGACGTGATTCCGGGTGGCACCCTGCTGCGGCCCGGTACGGTTTCCCAAGAGGACGCGGTAATGGGTTCCTTCAAGAAGTGTGCGCTGCTGGCGCTGGGTATCGCGCTGGGTTCCTCGCTGCTGGGCACCGCCCAGGCGAACACCTTCGTGGATGTGCTGGACCTGCCGGCCCGGCCGAGCGAGCTGGCGGCACGCAGTCCGCTGCGCGACGTGGCGCGCGCCGGCGAGCGGCTGGTGGCGGTCGGCCAGCGCGGGCACATTCTCTATTCCGACGATGCCGGCAAGCGCTGGCAGCAGGCCGGCGTGCCGGTGAGTTCCGACCTCAACGCCGTGCATTTTCCCACTCCGCAGCAGGGCTGGGCGGTGGGCAACGACGGCGTGGTGCTGCACAGCAGCGACGGCGGCGCCAGCTGGGTCAGGCAGCTCGACGGCCGGCAGATCGGCGCGCTGGTGCTGGCCCACTACCAGGCGCTGGCCAGCGCCGAGCCGGACAACGAGACCTGGGCGCAGTTCGTCGCCGAGGGCGAGCGCCTGGTCGCCGAGGGCGCCGACAAGCCGTTCCTCGACGTCTGGTTCGCCGACGCCCGGCGCGGCTACGCGGTCGGCGTGTTCAACCTGATCCTGCGGACCGAGGACGGCGGCCAGAGCTGGGTGCCGCTGCAGGATCGCACCGACAACCCGCAGAGCCTGCACCTCAACGCCATCGCCGCGGTCGGCGACGAGCTGTACCTCGCCGGCGAGCAGGGCCTGCTGCTCAAGTGGGATGCCGCGCAGCAGCGCTTCGCGGCGCTGCCGTCGCCGTACCAGGGCACCTGGTTCGGCGTGGTCGGCAAGCCCGGCGAAGTGTTCGCCTACGGCCTGCGCGGGCACGTGTTCCGCAGCAGCGACGGCGGGCAGAACTGGAGCCAGGTGGACACCGGCCTGCCGGTGAGCATCACCGCCGGCACCCTGGATGCGCGCGGCGACGTCTGGCTGTTCAGCCTGGCCGGCCACGCCCTGCGCGGGCGCGGCGATGGCGCCGGCGTCGCGCTGGTGCCGCAGCAGAACCTGGCGCCGGTGACCGCGGCGGCGAGCGCCGGCGGCGCCGGCCTGGTGCTGGTCGGTGAACGTGGCGTGCGTGCGCTGCCCGTCGAATAACGATAAGAAGACAGAGCGAGTACCCAGACATGGGCAAAATCAAGCAAGACACCATGCCGGTGATCCGCGACTTGCGTGAGTTCGACCCGCGCACCGGCAATCTGCTGGAACGGCTGGTGTTCAACTACCGGCCGCTGTTCATGCTGATCATGCTGCTGGTCACCGCGGTGCTCGGCTACATGGCGGCGACCCGTCTGGAGCTGCGCCCCAGCTTCGACAAGATGATTCCGCAGAGCCAGCCGTACATCCAGAACTTCCTGGAGAACCGCAAGTCGCTGCGCGGCCTCGGCAACTCGGTGCGCGTGGTGGTGGAGAACACCCAGGGCGACATCTTCGACCCCGAGTACCTCGAGGTGCTCAAGCAGGTCAACGACGAGCTGTTCCTCGCCGAGGGCGTCGACCGCGCCTGGATGAAGTCGCTGTGGAGCCCGGCGGTGCGCTGGACCGAGGTCACCGAGGAAGGCTTCCAGGGCGGCCCGGTGATGCCCGACAACTATGCGGGCACCCCGGCCGACATCGAGCAGCTGCGGCAGAACATCAACCGCGCCGGCATCGTCGGCAGCCTGGTGGCCAGCGACTTCAAGTCGACCATGCTGGTGGTGCCGCTGCTCGACCAGGACTCGGCCACAGGCCACGGCCTCGACTACCACCAGTTCTCGCGGATGCTCGAGGAGAAACTGCGCGTCAAGTACGAGTTCGCCGGCGCCGCCAAGGCGGCGGCGAGCGGCGAGGAGGGCAGCGGCAAGTACAAGATCCGCGTGATCGGCTTCGCCAAGCTGATGGGCGACCTGATCGACGGCCTGATCCAGGTGATGCTGTTCTTCGCCATGGCGGTGGTCACCTCGCTGGTGATCATCTACCTGTACACCCGCTGCGTGCGTAGCACCCTGCTGGTGGTCGGCTGCTCGCTGGCCGCCGTGGTCTGGCAGCTGGGCATCGTCGCCTGGATGGGCTACGCCATCGACCCCTATTCGATCCTGGTGCCGTTCCTGATCTTCGCCATCGGCGTGTCCCACGCGGCGCAGAAGATGAACGGCATCATGCAGGACATCGGCCGCGGCACCCACAAGCAGGTCGCCGCGCGCTACACCTTCCGCCGGCTGTTCGTCGCCGGGGTCACCGCGCTGCTGGCCGACGCGGTGGGCTTCGCTGTGCTGATGCTGATCGACATCCCGGTGATCCAGGACCTGGCGATCACCGCCAGCATCGGCGTGGCCGTGCTGATCTTCACCTCGCTGCTGCTGATGCCGGTGGCGCTGTCCTACATCGGCGTCGGCCGCAAGGCCGCCGAGCGCGCCCTGCGCATCGACTCGCGCGCCGCCCAGCATCGCGGCTTCGGCAGGCTGTGGGACCTGCTCGACCTGTTCACCACCCGCAAGTGGGCGACCGGCGCGGTACTGGTGGCGACGCTGATGGGCGTGGGCGGCTTCCTGGTCAGCCTGCAGCTGAAGATCGGCGACCTCGACAGCGGCGCGCCGGAGCTGCGCGAGGATTCGCGCTACAACCGCGACAATGCCTACATCACCAGCCACTACGCGCTGTCCAGCGACCTGTTCGCGGTGATGATCAAGACCGCGCCGGAAGGCTGCCTGAACTACCAGACCCTGGTCCTCGCCGACCGCCTGGCCTGGGAGCTGCAGCAGCATCCGCAGGTGCAGACCACGGTGTCGTTGGTCAACGCGGTGCGCCAGATCACCGCCGGCACCTTCGAGGGCAACCCGAAGCTGAACAGCATCCAGCGCAACCAGGACATGCTCAATTACGCCGCGCAGCAGGCCTCGGTCAACGCGCCGGAGCTGTTCAACACAGACTGCTCGGTGATGCCGGTGATCGCCTACCTCAAGGACCACAAGGCCGAGACGCTGGATGAAGTGGTGGCCATCGCCGACCGCTTCGCCCGCGAGAACAGCACGCCGGAGCGCCAGTTCCTGCTCGCCGCAGGCTCAGCCGGCATCGAGGCGGCGACCAACATCGTGGTGCGCGAGGCCAACCGCACCATGCTGCTGTTCGTCTACCTGGCGGTGACCGTCTTCTGCCTGTTCACCTTCCGCAGCTGGCGGGCGACCCTGGTGGCGCTGCTGCCGCTGGTGCTGACCTCGGTGCTGTGCGAGGCGCTGATGGTGGCGATGGGCATCGGCGTCAAGGTGGCGACCCTGCCGGTGATCGCCCTCGGCGTCGGCATCGGCGTCGACTACGCCTTGTACCTGCTCAGCGTGCAGCTGCACTACCAGCGCCAGGGCATGAGCCTGTCCGACGCCTACGAGAACGCCGTGGCCTTCACCGGGCGGGTGGTCGGCCTGGTCGGCATCACCCTGGCCGCCGGCGTGGTGGGCTGGGCCTGGTCGCCGATCAAGTTCCAGGCCGACATGGGCATCCTGCTGACCTTCATGTTCCTGTGGAACATGCTCGGCGCGCTGATCCTGATCCCGGCGCTGTCCTACTTCCTGCTGCCGGACAAGCGCAGCGGGGCGGTGGCGGCCAAGGGGGTGGAGAGTGCTTCCACCCCGGCCGAGGCTCAGGTCAACCCGCAAATCCACCCCGGGTTCGAAGCGTGCGCCGAGGGTGGCTTGCTAAAAAATCAGCGGTGAATGGCCGAATCGCGATTCGCTCACCGCGCAAGCAACGGCTACGACAACAACACGAATTAGGCTGAGAGTTTCCAATGTCTGACTACAAAGCGCCCCTCCGTGACATGGACTTCGTGCTCAATGAAGTCTTCGAGGTTTCCAAACTCTGGGCCGAGCTGCCGGCGCTGGCCGAGGTCGTCGACATCGACACCGCGCGCGCCATCCTCGAGGAGGCCGGCAAGGTCACCGCCGGGGTGATCGCCCCGCTGAACCGCAGCGGCGACGAGGAAGGCTGCTCCTGGCACGACGGCGAGGTGCAGACCCCGGCCGGTTTCCCCGCGGCCTGGAACACCTACGCCGAAGGCGGCTGGGTCGGCGTCGGCGGCGCGCCGGAGTTCGGCGGCATGGGCATGCCCAAGGTGCTCGGCGCCCAGGTCGAGGAGATGGTCAACTCGGCCAACCTGTCCTTCGCCCTGTACCCGATGCTGACCGCCGGCGCCTGCCTGGCGATCCTCAACCACGCCAGCGAGGAGCTCAAGGCGCAGTACCTGCCGGCCATGTACGAAGGTCGCTGGGCCGGCTCCATGTGCCTGACCGAGCCGCACGCCGGCACCGACCTCGGCATCATCCGCACCAAGGCCGAGCCGCAGGCCGACGGCAGCTACAAGGTCAGCGGCACCAAGATCTTCATCACCGGCGGCGAGCAGGATCTGTCCGAGAACATCATCCACCTGGTGCTGGCCAAGCTGCCGGACGCCCCGGCCGGTCCCAGGGGCATCTCGCTGTTCCTGGTGCCCAAGGTGCTGGTCAACGCCGACGGCTCGCTGGGCGAGCGCAACGCGGTCGCCTGCGGCTCCATCGAGCACAAGATGGGCATCAAGGCCTCGGCCACCTGCGTGATGAACTTCGACGGCGCCACCGGCTACCTGGTCGGCGAAGTGAACAAGGGCCTCAACGCCATGTTCACCATGATGAACTACGAGCGCCTGGGCGTCGGCATCCAGGGCCTGGCCCTCGGCGAGCGTTCCTACCAGAACGCCGTCGAGTACGCCCGCGAGCGCATCCAGAGCCGCGCGCCGACCGGCGCGGTGGCCAAGGACAAGGCGGCCGACCCGATCATCGTGCATCCGGACGTGCGCCGCATGCTGCTGACCATGAAGGCGCTGAACGAGGGCGGCCGCGCCTTCTCCAGCTTCGTCGCCGTGCAGCTCGACATCGCCAAGTACAGCGAGGACGCCGCTGCCCGCCAGCGCGCCGAGGAACTGGTCGCCCTGCTGACCCCGGTGGCCAAGGCCTTCCTCACCGACATGGGCCTGGAAACCACCATCCACGGCCAGCAGGTGTTCGGCGGCCACGGCTACATCCGCGAGTGGGGCCAGGAACAGCTGATCCGCGACTGCCGCATCACCCAGATCTACGAAGGTACCAACGGCATCCAGTCGCTGGACCTGATGGGCCGCAAGGTGGTCGCCAGCGGCGGCAGCTACTACCGCCACCTGTCCGCGGAGATCAACGCCTTCGTCGCCGGCGCCGACGCCGCGCTGGCCGAGTTCACCGGCCCGCTGAAGGCCGCCGTGGACAACCTCGGCGAGCTGACCGCCTGGGTGATCGACCGGGCGCAGGGCAACCCCAACGAGATCGGCGCCGCCTCGGTCGAGTACCTGCACGCCTTCGGCTACACCGTGTACGCCTACCTGTGGGCGCGCATGGCCGCCGTGGCGCTGGCCAGGCAGGGCGACGATGGCTTCTACGCCAGCAAGCTCGGCACCGCGCGCTTCTACTTCGCCCGCATCCTGCCGCGCATCCACTCGCTGAGCGCCTCGGTCAAGGCCGGCAGCGCGAGCCTGTACCTGCTGGACGCCGAGCAGTTCTGATCGTCGGCAGTCGCCACGCTGCCGTCGCCGGGAGCGTGGCGCAACCTTCCCCCAGGCACTTCCTTCCACGTTTTCCGCGCCACGGCGGTGGCTCGCGCACGCCCGTAGCGGCGCAGGCTGTCATCAAATGAAAAACGTGTGACGTGGAATGTGAAGCGCTCGAGGGGAGGGGTAATTAGTGTTCGTGGCATGGGGGGGAACGGGGCTGCGCGGATGACCGCCGCGGCCCGGGCGCGAGCCGCTCCCCTGCGTGCAGCGAAGCGAATTTTCAGAATGGCTAAGTTGGGAAAACAACCATGGCGAAGACAAAAACAATTCCGCCGGCGCAAGGTGCCTACGACTACCAACTGCTGATCAAGCGCCTGCTGCTGTCCGGCGTGCGCTACCAGCCGGACCAGGAAATCGTCTATTCCGACAAGCTGCGCTACAGCTACCGCACCCTCAACGAGCGCATCCAGCGCCTGGCCAATGCGCTGAGCGCGGCCGGCATCAAGGCCGGCGACACCGTGGCCCTGCTCGACTGGGACAGCCACCGCTCGCTGGAATGCTTCTTCGCCGTGCCGATGCTCGGCGCGGTGCTGCACACGGTGAACGTGCGCCTGTCGCCGGAGCAGATCGTCTACACCATGAACCATGCCGAGGACGACATCGTCCTGGTGCATGACGACTTCCTGCCGCTCATGGAGCAGGTCCACGGCGAGCTGCGCACCGTGAAGGGCTACGTGCAGCTCACCGAGAGCGCCGCCAAGCCGACCGGGCTGCCGGTGCTGGGCGAGTACGAGACGCTGCTGGCCGGCGCCGCCAGCCACTTCGAGTTCCCCGACTTCGACGAGAACTCGGTGGCGACCATGTTCTACACCACCGGCACCACCGGCAATCCGAAGGGCGTGTACTTCACCCATCGCCAGCTGGTGCTGCACACCCTCAACGAGCTGGGCACCTTCGCCGGCTGGGAGGGCCAGCCGCTGCTGCGTTCGAACGACGTGTACATGCCGATCACGCCGATGTTCCACGTGCACGCCTGGGGTGTGCCCTACGTGGCCACGGCGATGGGCGTCAAGCAGGTCTACCCCGGCCGCTACGAGCCGAACCAGCTGGTCCGCCTGTTCCGCGAGGAGGGGGTGACCTTCTCCCAC
The DNA here is from genome assembly GCF_900104805.1 of Pseudomonas oryzae. Taxonomy (NCBI): domain Bacteria; kingdom Pseudomonadati; phylum Pseudomonadota; class Gammaproteobacteria; order Pseudomonadales; family Pseudomonadaceae; genus Pseudomonas; species Pseudomonas oryzae. Next base: position 1,169,961 of record NZ_LT629751.1, read on the forward strand.
TGCGTGCCGACCATCCTGCAGATGATGCTGGACTGCGAGCTGGGCAAGCAGACCGACTTCACCGGCTGGAAGATGCTGCTCGGCGGCAGCGCGCTGACCCTCGGCCTGGCGCGCCAGGCCAGCCAGCAGGGCATGCTCATCCATGCCGGCTACGGCATGTCCGAGACCTGCCCGCTGCTGACCCTGACCCACCTGCGCGCCGAGGATCTGGCCCTGCCGATGGACGCGCAGTTGCCGGAGCGGATCAAGACCGGCGTGCCGATCCCGCTGGTCGACCTGCGTATCGTCGACGGCGCCGGCAACGACGTGGCGCACGACGGCGTGGCGCTGGGCGAGATCGTGGTGCGCGCGCCCTGGCTGACCCAGGGCTACCTGAAGGAGCCCGAGAAGGGCGCCGAGCTGTGGGACGGCGGCTGGCTGCACACCGGCGACATGGCTTCCATCGACGCGCGCGGCGTGGTGGAGATCAAGGACCGCATCAAGGACGTGATCAAGACCGGCGGCGAGTGGATCAGCTCGCTGGAGCTGGAGAGCCTGATCAGCCAGCACGCGGCGGTCGCCTCGGTCGCCGTGGTCGGCATTCCCGATGCGCAGTGGGGCGAGCGGCCGCTGGCCCTGGTGGTCTGCGCGCCGGGCGCGAGCCTCGACCAGCGGGCCATCGAGCTGCACCTGCAGCAGTTCGTCGACAGCGGGCACATCAACAAGTGGGCGATTCCGCGGCAGATCCGCTTCGTCGCCGACATCCCCAAGACCAGCGTCGGCAAGATCAACAAGAAGCTGATCCGCGAGACCGAGCTGGCCGGCAGCGCGTGCGCTGGCTGAGCGATAGCCGGGTGACGGTCGCGGGCGGCATTGCCGCCCGGGGCCGGGCCCAGGCAGGGGCGAGCGCCTGAGACCGGTTGGACCGGCGACAGGCTTTCCTCCTCGTTCGGCGGAGGCGTTTCCAGCGAGAACCAGGGATGTCCCTGGTTTTCGCGTTCGCGCGCAAGCGTGGCAGCCGGCGCGGGCCGGCAGGGCGGCGGCGTCGGGCGCCGTCGCGGGTTTTACAGAAACGGGCAACTGGGCAACGAGGGGGTTACATGACTGATCTGTTCCGTGTGGGAGCCCTGCTGGGCGTGCTGGCTCTGCCGGCCATGGTGTGTGCGGCGCAGGAGCCGGCGGCCGCGCAGGCGTCGCGTTACGCCGCCGACGAGCAGGCGGCCAGGGCGCTGCTCGACAAGGCGGTCGCCTACTACCGCGAGGAGGGCGACAAGGCGCTGGCGGCATTCAGCCGCAAGGGGCCGTTCACCGTCGGCAACCTGTACGTGTTCGTGGTCGACGCCCAGGGCACCCTGGTGGCCAGCGGCGGGCCGTCGCTGCTGCTGGTGGGCCAGGACATCGGCGTGGCGGTCGGCGACGAGGCGCGCGCCCGGCTGATGAGCCAGGCGGCGCAGGAAGGGCAGGTCGGCGAGATCGAGTACCCGTTCAGCGACTGGAGCCTCGGCGGCGTGGTCGCCCGCAAGCACACCTTCTTCCAGCGCGTCGGCGGGCACATCCTCGCGGTCGGCTACTACATGGCCCGTGCCGAGTCCGCCCAGGCCCGGCAGCTGCTCGACCAGGCCGCCCAGGCGCTGGCCAGCCAGCCGGAGCAGGCCATCGCGGCGATCAACGCCCACGACAAGCGCTACCTGCAGGACGACCTGTACGTCTACGTCGTCGATCTGGCGAGCAAGCGCTTCGTCGCCCACGGCTTCAACCCGCGCCTGGTGGGCAGCGACTTCAGCGCGCTGACCGCGCCGGACGGCAAGGGCATCGGCCAGGCCATGCTCGACATCGCCGCGCAGCAGGGACAGGGCGAATACGATTACCTGTGGCCCAACCCGGTCACCCAGAACCACGAAGCCAAGCGTGCCTACATCCGCAAGGTCGGCAACTACATGGTGGCGGTGGGCTACTACCTGCCGGAGTGACGGCGCGCGCAGCGCTGCCAAGAGGGTAGAAAGAGACAGGGCCACCGAAGTGGCCCTGCTGGTGCGAGCGGCATCGAAGACACCGCGGCCGACAAAAATTTGCTTCGACACCGCTCGTACATGGTCGCCAGCGCAGGCTCGGCCTCGCTGGGTCAGGCGAACTGGATTGCCCCGGGCTGGCAGGCTTGCGCCAGCGCTGGGCAGCGGACGTGCAGCTCGCCGGGCGGCGAGACCTTCCGCCGCCGCAGCCGTGGTCGGCCAGCGGCGCCTGCACGTCGGAATCGACCATAGCAACTTCGCTTTCGCCGCAGAACAGGCGTGCCGCCTTGCCGTCGCGACTGAATACGCCGATGCCGCTCCCATACACGTGGCGCTCGGCCGTGGCCCCGCTCCCGGCCGGCCAGAGCCGTTCCAGGAGGGGATCGCCCGCCGGTGTCCGCCGGCGGGCGATCTTCGTCAGACTTCGACCGCCTTGACCATGTCCTCGACCACCTTCTTGGCGTCGCCGAACACCATCATGGTCTTGTCCATGTAGAACAGCTCGTTGTCCAGGCCGGCATAGCCGCTGGCCATCGAGCGCTTGTTGACGATCACGGTACGCGCCTTGTAGGCGTCGAGGATCGGCATACCGGCGATCGGCGACTTCGGATCGGTCTTCGCCGCCGGGTTGACCACGTCGTTGGCGCCGAGCACCAGCACCACGTCGGCCTGGCCGAACTCGGGGTTGATGTCCTCCATCTCGTGCACCTGCTCGTAGGGCACCTCGGCCTCGGCCAGCAGCACGTTCATGTGCCCCGGCATGCGCCCGGCCACCGGGTGGATGGCGTACTTCACCGTCACCCCGCGGTGGGTCAGCTTCTCGGTCAGCTCCATCAGCGCGTGCTGGGCACGGGCCACGGCGAGACCATAGCCGGGGACGATGATCACGCTGTCGGCGTTGCCGAGCAGGAAGGCGGCGTCGTCGGCCGAGCCGGACTTCACCGGGCGCTGCTCCTGGCCGCCGGTCACGGCGGCGCCGGCTTCGGCGCCGAAGCCGCCGAGGATCACGTTGAAGAACGAGCGGTTCATCGCCTTGCACATGATGTAGGAGAGGATCGCGCCGCTCGAACCGACCAAGGAGCCGGCGACGATCAGCATCGAGTTGTTCAGCGAGAAGCCGATGCCGGCGGCTGCCCAGCCCGAGTAGCTGTTGAGCATCGACACCACCACCGGCATGTCGGCGCCGCCGATCGGGATGATGATCAGCACGCCGATGACGAAGGCCAGCGCCACCAGCACGGCGAAGGCGGTCAGGTCACCGCTGAAGGTGAAGGCCAGGCCGAGGCCGACGATGGCCAGGCCGAAGGCCAGGTTCAGCCAGTGCTGGCCGGCGAAGGTCACCGGCGCACCCTGGAACAGGCGGAACTTGTACTTGCCCGACAGCTTGCCGAAGGCGATCACCGAGCCGGAGAAGGTGATGGCGCCGATGGCCGCGCCGAGGAACAGCTCCAGGCGGTTGCCGGCCGGGATCGGCTCGCCGAGGGCGGCGACGATGCCCAGCGACTGCGGCTCGACCACGGCCGCCACGGCGATGAATACCGCGGCCAGGCCGATCATGCTGTGCATGAAGGCGACCAGCTCGGGCATCTTGGTCATCTCCACGCGCTTGGCCATGATGGTGCCGGCCGTGCCGCCGAGCAGCAGGCCGAGGACCACGTAGCCGATGCCGGCGCCTTCGCCCATCTGCGCGCCGAGCTTGTAGATCAGGCCGACGGTGGTGAGCACGGCGATGGCCATGCCGACCATGCCGAACAGGTTGCCCCGGCGCGAGCTGGTCGGGTGCGAGAGGCCCTTGAGCGCCTGGATGAAGCAGACGGACGCCACCAGGTAGAGGGCGGTGATCAGGTTCATGCTCATCTCAGTGCGCCTCCGCCTTGGCCGGCTTGTCTTTCTTCTTGAACATTTCCAGCATGCGCCGGGTGACCAGGAAGCCGCCGAACACGTTGACCGCGGCCAGCGCCACGGCCAGGGTGCCCATGGTCTTGCCCAGGCCGGTTTCGGTCAGCGCGGCGGCCAGCATGGCGCCGACGATGACGATGGCGGAAATGGCGTTGGTCACCGCCATCAGCGGGGTGTGCAGGGCGGGGGTGACGTTCCACACCACGTGGTAGCCGACGTAGATCGCCAGCACGAAGATGATCAGGTTGTAGAGACCGTCGGAGATCGGGTCCATGGCAGTGTCCTTAGGCGGTGGCTTTGGGGGCGGAAGCGGCGGAAGCAGCAGGAGTCGCGGGGGCCGAGGGAGCGGCAGCGCCGCCATTGACCCGCACCAGTTGGCCGCCCTCGCACATCAGGCAGGCGGCGACGATGTCGTCTTCGCGGTTGAGCTGGAACTTGCCGTCCTTGTCGAGGACCAGCTTGAGGAAATCCAGCAGGTTGCGCGCGTAGAGGGCCGAGGCGTCGGCCGGCACCAGCGCCGGCAGGTTGGTATGGCCGACCAGGGTCACGCCGTGCTTGACCACCACCTCGCCGGGCACGGTCAGCGGGCAGTTGCCGCCCTGGGCGGCGGCCAGGTCGATGACCACCGAGCCGGGCTTCATCGCCGCCACCGTGGCCTCGTGCAGCAGGGTCGGCGCCAGACGGCCGGGGATCAGCGCGGTGGTGATGACGATGTCGGCCTGCCTGGCGCGCTCGTGCACGGCCTTGGCCTGGCGCTCCATCCAGGATTTCGGCATCGGCCGCGCGTAGCCGCCGACGCCCTGGGCGCACTCGCGCTCTTCATCCGTTTCGTAGGGCACGTCGACGAACTTGGCGCCGAGCGATTCCACCTGCTCCTTGACCGCCGGACGCACGTCCGAGGCCTCGATCACCGCGCCCAGGCGCTTGGCGGTGGCGATCGCCTGCAGGCCGGCGACGCCGGCGCCGAGCACCAGCACGCGGGCGGCCTTCACCGTACCGGCGGCGGTCATCAGCATCGGCATGAAGCGCGGGTAGTGGTTGGCGGCGAGCATCACCGCCTTGTAGCCGGCGATGTTGGCCTGCGACGACAGCACGTCGAGGCTCTGCGCGCGCGAGGTGCGCGGCGCGGCCTCGAGGGCGAAGGCGGTGATGCCGCGGTCGGTCATGCGCACCAGGTTGGCGGTGTCGAACGGGTTGAGCATGCCGACCAGCACGGCGCCGGGCTGCATCAGCGCCAGCTCGTCAGCACTGGGCGCGACGACCTTGAGCACCAGGCCAGCGCCGAAGGCTTCGGCGGCCGAGCCGATGCGCGCACCGGCGGCGACATAGGCGTCGTCGGGGACGCTGGCAGCAATACCGGCGCCGGACTGGACGACGACCTGATGGCCCTGGCCGACGAGTTTCTTCACCGTTTCCGGCGTGGCGGCCACGCGGGTTTCGCCGGCGTGGGTTTCGCGGGGGACTCCAACCTGCATTTCATCTCCTAAAGGTAGGTCAAGCAGCGCGCCCGACCGCCTGGCAGTTGGCAAGGCGCGCGCGGCAAGTGCCTCCCGCTCCGCGAGCGGTTCGGGAGGATGGGGGCGATGGCTGGCAGGTTATTGAATAACTGCCGGCGCTATCGATGCAGCGTTGAAAACGACCTCGGCTGCTTCGCTGGCGCGTTTCAACGGCCCGTCGGATCACATGTTGGGATAGGTGGGTCCGCCGGTTCCCTCCGGAGTCACCCAGGTGATGTTCTGCGCCGGGTCCTTGATGTCGCAGGTCTTGCAGTGCACGCAGTTCTGCGCGTTGATCTGGAACTTCTTCTCGCCGTTTTCCTGGGTGACGATCTCGTACACCCCGGCCGGGCAGTAGCGCTGCGCCGGCTCGTCGTACAGCGGCAGGTTCTTCGCCAGCGGGATCGAGGCGTCGGCCAGCCTCAGGTGGCAGGGCTGGTCTTCCTCGTGGTTGGTGTTGGAGAGGAACACCGAGGACAGCTTGTCGAAGCTGAGCTTGCCGTCCGGCTTGGGATAGTCGATGCGCTGGGACTGGGCGGCCGGCTTCAGGCAGGCATGGTCCGGCTTATTGTCGTGCAGGGTGAGCGGGATCTTGCCGCCGAACAGGTTCTGGTCGACGAAGTTGAACGCGCCGCCGAGGATGGCGCCGAACTTGTGGATTGCCGCGCCGAAGTTGCGGCTGCGGAACAGCTCGTCGTACAGCCAGCTGTCCTCGAAGGCCTTGACGTACTCGTGCAGCTCGTCGCCGCCCTCGCGACCGGCGGCCAGCGCCTCGACGATCGCCTCGGCGGCCAGCATGCCGGACTTCATCGCGGTGTGGCTGCCCTTGATCTTGGCGAAGTTGAGGGTGCCGGCGTCGCAGCCGATCAGCGCGCCGCCGGGGAAGACCAGCTTGGGCAGCGAGTTGAGGCCGCCCTTGCAGATCGCGCGGGCGCCGTAGGCGATGCGCTTGCCGCCCTCCAGGTACTGCCTGATCACCGGGTGGTGCTTGTAGCGCTGGAACTCGTCGAACGGCGACAGGTAGGGGTTGCTGTAGGACAGGTCGACGATCAGGCCGACCACCACCTGGTGGTTTTCCAGGTGGTAGAGGAAGGAGCCGCCCGGGTTGTCGTCGTTCAGCGGCCAGCCGGCGGTGTGCACCACCAGGCCCGGCTCGTGTTTGGCCGGATCGATCTCCCACAGTTCCTTGATGCCGATGCCGTAGTGCTGGGCGTCGGCCTTGGCGTCCAACTGGTACTTCGCGATCAGCTGCTTGCCGATATGGCCGCGGCAGCCCTCGGCGAACAGGGTGTACCTGGCGCGCAGCTCCATGCCCGGGGTGTACAGGCCTTCCTTGGGGTTGCCCTCGTGATCGACGCCGAGATCGCCGGTGACGATGCCGCGCACCACGCCCTTGTCGTCGATCAGCGCTTCCTGGGCGGCGAAGCCCGGGTAGATCTCGACGCCGAGGTTCTCGGCCTGTTGGGCCAGCCAGCGGCACAGGTTGCCGAGGGAGATGATGTAGTTGCCTTCGTTGTGCATGGTCCTGGGCACGGCGAAGTCGGGGATCTTGCTGGCGGCGGAGTCGTTCTTCAGCAGATAGATGTCGTCGCGCTTGACCGGGGTGTTGAGCGGCGCGCCGAGGGCCTGCCAGTCGGGGAACAGTTCATCGAGCGCGCGTGGCTCGAACACCGCGCCGGAGAGGATGTGGGCGCCGACTTCGGAGCCTTTCTCCACCACGCAGACGCTGAGCTCCTGGCCGGCTTCGGCGGCCTTCTGCTTCAGACGGCAGGCGGCGGACAGGCCGGCAGGGCCCGCTCCGACGATGACCACGTCGAATTCCATGTATTCGCGTTGCATGTGTTGTTGTCCTCGCAACTCTTCGCGGCAGGGGCAGGCAAAAAAAAGGGCAACCCCGGGGTTGCCCATGCCCTCAATGTCCTCTGCCTGTACCTGGGGGCCAATGCGCTGCTCGCGCAACGGGGTGTGGAATCAGCCGAGCTGTCAGCCGAGCTGGGCGCTCAGCTCGGGAATGGCCTCGAACAGGTCGGCGACCAGGCCGTAGTCGGCGACCTGGAAGATCGGCGCCTCCTCGTCCTTGTTGATCGCCACGATCACCCTGGAGTCCTTCATGCCGGCCAGATGCTGGATCGCCCCGGAAATGCCGACGGCGACGTACAGCTGCGGCGCAACGATCTTGCCGGTCTGCCCCACCTGCAGGTCGTTGGGCACGAAGCCGGCGTCGACGGCGGCGCGCGAGGCACCCACGGCGGCGCCGAGCTTGTCGGCCAGGCCGTAGAGCAGGGCGAAGTTGTCGCCGTTCTGCATGCCGCGCCCGCCGGAGATCACCACCTTGGCGGCGGTCAGCTCGGGGCGTTCGGACTTGGCCAGCTCCTCACCGACGAAGCTGGACACGCCGGCATCGCAGGATGCGCCGACGGCTTCGATGCTCGCGCTGCCGCCCTCGGCGGCCACCGCGTCGAAGCCGGTGCCGCGCACGGTGATCACCTTGACCGCCGCACTCGACTGCACGGTGGCGATGGCGTTGCCGGCGTAGATCGGCCGCTGGAAGGTGTCGGCGGAAACCACCTTGACGATCTCGGAGATCTGCTCGACGTCGAGCAGCGCGGCGACGCGCGGCAGGTAGTTCTTGCCGTTGGTGGTGGCCGGCGCCAGCACGTGGCTGTAGCCGCTCCGCGCCAGCTCGACGATCAGCGGCGCGAGGTTTTCCGGCAACTGGTGGGCGTAGGCCGGGGCGTCGGCGCGCAGCACCTTGGCCACGCCGGCGACCTGGGCCGCGGCTTCGGCGACCGCGCCGCAGCCTTGGCCGGCGACCAGCACATGGATGTCGCCACCGATCTGGCTGGCGGCGGCCACGGTATTGAGGGTGGCGGCAGCCAGGGCACTGTTGTTGTGTTCAGCGATTACCAGGATTGCCATCTCAGATCACCTTCGCTTCGTTCTGCAGTTTCTCGACCAGCTCGGCCACCGACTTGACCTTGATCCCGGCGCTGCGCGCGGCCGGGGCCTCGACCTTGAGCACCTTGACGCTGGAGGCGGTGGACACGCCGAGAGCATCCGGAGTCAGTACGTCGAGCGGCTTCTTCTTGGCCTTCATGATGTTGGGCAGCGAGGCGTAGCGCGGCTCGTTGAGGCGCAGGTCGGTGGTGACGATGGCCGGCAGTTTCAGTGAAACGGTCTGCAGACCGCCGTCGATCTCGCGGGTGACGTTGACCTTGTCGCCGGCCACCTCGACCTTGGAGGCGAAGGTGCCCTGGGCGAAGCCGGTCAGCGCGGCGAGCATCTGCCCGGTCTGGTTGTTGTCGCTGTCGATGGCCTGCTTGCCGGTGATCACCAGCTGCGGCTGTTCCTTGTCGACCACCGCCTTGAGCAGCTTGGCGACGGCCAGCGAGCCCAGCTCGTCATTGGCCTCGACCAGCACGGCGCGGTCGGCGCCGAGGGCCAGGGCGGTGCGCAGTTGCTCCTGGGCGGCGCTCGGACCGACCGAGACCACGACGACCTCAGAGGCGATGCCCTTTTCCTTGAGGCGTACCGCTTCTTCCACGGCGATCTCGCAGAAGGGGTTCATGGCCATCTTGACGTTGGCCAGGTCGACGCCGGAATTGTCCGCCTTGACCCGGACCTTGACGTTGTAGTCGACCACGCGCTTTACCGCGACCAGTACTTTCATGTCGGTTTCCTCTCTCAGATGCGCTCGAAGACCGCGGCGATGCCCTGGCCGCCGCCGATGCACATGGTCACCAGGGCGTAGCGGCCGCCGGTGCGCTCGAGCTCGTAGAGGGCCTTGAGGGTGATGATGGTGCCGGTGGCGCCGATCGGGTGGCCGAGGGAGATGCCCGAGCCGTTGGGGTTGACCTTGGCCGGGTCGAGGCCGAGTACCTGGGTGACGGCGCAGGCCTGGGCGGCGAACGCCTCGTTGGCCTCGACCACGTCGATGTCGGCGATGGCGAGACCGGCGCGCTCCAGGGCCAGCTTGGAAGCCGGGACCGGGCCGATGCCCATGTGCATCGGGTCGACGCCGGCCAGGGCGTAGGACAGCATGCGCGCCATCGGCTTGAGGCCGCGGCGCTCGGCGGTGGCGCGCTCCATCAGCACCACGGCGGCGGCGCCGTCGTTGAGGCTGGAGGCGTTGCCCGGGGTCACGGTGCCGTCGTTGCGCTCGAAGGCCGGCTTGAGCTTGCTCAGCTCCTCGATGGTCACGTTGTCGCGCACGTGCTCGTCGGTGTCGAACACCACCTCGCCACGGCGGGTCTTCAGGGTGATCGGCAGGATCTGCTCCTTGAAGCGGCCCTCGGCGATGGCCTGGGCGGCGCGGCGGTGCGATTCCACCGCCAGCTCGTCCTGCGCCTCGCGGGAGATGGCGTAGGTGCGGCGCACGTTCTCGGCGGTGATGCCCATGTGCACCTTGTGCATCGGGTCGGTCAGCGCGCCGATCAGCATGTCGGTCATGCCGGTGTCGCCCATGCGCGCGCCGAAGCGCATCGCCGAGGAGGAGTAGGGCGCGCGGCTCATCATGTCGACGCCGCCGGCCAGGGCGATGTCGGCGTCGCCGAGCAGGATGCCCTGGGCGGCGGTGACGATGGCCTGCAGGCCCGAGCCGCACAGGCGGTTGACGGTCAGCGCGGTGGAGTTCTCGCTGACGCCGCTCTTCAGGGCGACCACGCGGGAGATGTACATGTCGGCCGGTTCGGTGTGGATGACGTTGCCGAACACCACCTGGTCGACCTCGTTGCCGCCGACCTCGGCGCGCTGCAGGGCCTCGCGGGCAACCATGGCGCCCAGGTCGCCGGGGGCGAAGTCCTTGAGGCTGCCGCCGAAATCGCCGATTGCCGTACGGACGCCGCTGACGATCACTACTTCACGCTGATTCATGGGGGATATCCTTGTTTTTATGCAGAAAATGGCTGGTTAGTCTTTGCTGATGCGGGTCTTGCCGGCGGCGACCAGTTGCTCGAGCAGGGCCGCGGGCTGGAACCACTGCTCGCCGTAGGCGCCGAGCTGCGCGCGGTACTGGCGGATGCCGGCCAGCACGCGCTCGAGGCCGAGGTGCTCGGCGTAGTGCAGCGGGCCGCCCAGCCAGGTGGGGAAGCCGTAGCCGCAGGTCCATACCAGGTCGATGTCGCCGGCGCGCAGGGCGATGCCTTCGTCGAGGATCTGGATGCCTTCGTTGATCAGCATGAACAGGCAGCGATCGTGGATTTCCTGGTCGCTGATCGCGCGGCGCTGGATACCCAGCTCGGCTGCCAGGCGCTCGGCCATGGCCAGCACTTCCGGGTCGTCCTGCCGCTCGCGGCCTTCGTAGATGTACATGCCGCGGCCGGTCTTCTGGCCCAGACGGCCGAGGGCGTAGAGCTCGTCGGCCAGGCGGTAGTAGCTGGGGTCGCTGGCCAGCGCCTCGCGCAGCGGCGTGCGGATCAGGTAGCCGACGTCGATGCCGACCAGGTCGTACATGCTCAGCACACCCATGGCCAGGCCGAGGTCGGTCAGCACGCGGTCGATCTGCGCCGGGGTGGCGCCTTCCAGCAGCAGGCGGTGCGCCTCGCGGGCGTAGGGCTCGAGCATGCGGTTGCCGATGAAGCCGTAGCACACCCCGGAAACCACCGGCAGCTTGCCGATCTGCTTGCCCAGCTTGAGCGCGGTGGCCAGCACGTCGAGGGCGGTCTCCTTGCCGCGCACCACTTCCAGCAGGCGCATGACGTTGGCCGGGCTGAAGAAGTGCAGGCCGATCACGTCCTGCGGGCGGCGGGTGAAGGCGGCGATCCGGTCGACGTCGAGGGTCGAGGTGTTGGTGGCGAGGATGGCGCCGGGCTTGCACACCTCGTCGAGGGTGGCGAACACCTGGCGCTTGACCTCCATGCTCTCGAACACCGCCTCGATCACCAGGTCGGCGTCGGCCAGGTCGGCGTAGTCGAGGGTGCCGGCCAGCAGGGCCATGCGCTGCTCGACCTGGTCCTGGGTCAGCTTGCCGCGCTTGGCGGTGATCTCGTAGTTCTTGCGGATCTGCGCCAGGCCGCGGTCCAGCGCCTCGCGCTTCTGCTCGAGCAGCACCACCGGCATGCCGATGTTGGCGAAGTTCATGGCGATGCCGCCGCCCATGGTGCCGGCGCCGATCACCGCGACCTTGCGGATGGTGCGCAGCGGCAGGGAGGCGTCGATGCCCGGCACCTTGCCGGCCTCGCGCTCGGCGAAGAACAGGTGGCGCAGGGCCTTGGACTGCGGCGAGTCCATGGCTTCCATGAACAGCTCCTGCTCGCGGGCCAGGCCCACTGCCTGCGGCTGCTCGCAGGCGATGCGCACCGCCTCCAGCGCCAGGTGCGGGGCGAGCTGGCCCTTCCACTGGGCGCTCTTTTTGGCGGTGTAGTCGACGAAGAAGTTGTCCGGCAGGGCGACGCCCGGCTCCGCATGCGGGTAGGCCGGCTGGGCCGGGGCGCCCGCCTGCAGCAGTTCGCGGGCGTAGGCGCGGGCGGCGTCGAGCAGGTCGTCGGCCGAGGCGGCCAGGCGCTCGACCAGGCCCAGCTCGAGGGCGCGTTCGGCGCGCAGCGGCTGGCCGGAGAGGATGGTTTCCAGCGCGGCTTCGGCGCCGATCAGGCGCGGCAGGCGCTGGGTGCCGCCGGCACCGGGCAACAGGCCGAGGGTGATTTCCGGCAGGCCCAGGCGCGCCTTCGGCTCGCCGATGCGGTAGCCGCAGGCCAGGGCCAGCTCCAGGCCACCGCCCAGGGCCAGGCCGCCGATGGCGGCGACCATCGGCTTGCGGCTGGCGGCCAGCTCGATGAGCAGCTCGGGCAGGCACGGGCTGGCGGTGAAGTCGGCGCCGCCGAACTCGGCGATGTCGGCGCCGGCGCAGAACGGCAGACCGCGACCGTAGACGACCATGGCCTTGACCGCCGGATCGGCGCTGGCCTGGCGGAAGGCGGCCTGCAGCTCCTGGCGCAGGGTGAGACCGAGGGCATTGACCGGGGCGCGCGACAGGCCGATCAGGGCCAGCTCGTTGTCCAGGGAATAGTCGATCAGGGAGTACATGGCAGACCTCTGTCGGGTTGGCCGGCCCGCATGGCAGGCGGGCTGGCTGAGTAGAAAAAACCGCCTGGGAGGGTTGAGGCGGCCGGGCAAGGCCCCGGCGGAGGGTGACCAGGACCGCCGGAGCTGTTCAGGCTCTCAGGCCCGGTAAACGTGGTCGGGAATATCCATCGGGATGGCGCCGGACTCGTGACGCGAACGCACGAGGCAGACGGCAGGCCGGCATGGCGACGGCCGGATGGCGATGCGGCGCACAGGTGCGGAGTTGGCTGGCATGCGGTTCCCCTCGTTGTTGTTGTGCAGGGAGATCGGATGCCTGAATTTTTAGCAAGCCGCCCGCGCGGCGCGCTTCGAACCGCGGGTGGATTTGCGGGTGGAGTAGGGTGGAAGAGCGGGTGGAACTTGGGACGGCAGGTTGGCGGGCCGCTGGTGGGCAGCGCGATTAGCGTAGGAGCCAGCTTGCCGGCGATGCTCCTCCGGGCAAGCATCGCCGGCAAGCCGGCTCCAGGGGCCTCAGGCCTCAGTCGAGCAGACGCAACTCGCGCGCGGCACGCAGCGCGGCGTCGCGGTCGGTGACGTCGAGCTTGCGGAACAGGTTGTTGATGTGGGTCTTCACCGTGCTCAGGCTGACGAACAGGCCGTCGGCGAGCTGCTGGTTGCTCTGCCCGCGCGCCATGCGCCGCAGCACGTCCAGTTCGCGGCGGGTCAGCGGTTCGAGCAGCGCCTGGGCGGCGCCTTCGCCGCCGCTGCCGAGGCCGGCCAGCAGTGCGGCGAGCTGCTCGCGGGGCGGCAGCGGGCGCTCCAGGCCAGCCTGGCGCCGGGTCTGCGGCTGCAGCAGCTGGCGGAATAGCTCGTTCAGCTCGCGGCCCTCGTGGTGCAGCAGCTGGGTGAAACCATGGGTTGCGGCCAGTTGCAGGGCCTCGTCGAGGCAGGCGAGGGCGGCGTTCTGTTCGCCACGGTCACGCTGCAGCGCAGCTTCGAGCAGCCACAGGTCGAGCTGCAGGCGACGGTTGTGCTCGGCCTCGGCCTGTTCGCGCAGGTTGGTGAGGATCTGCCGGGCCATTCCTGGCTGGCCGAGGTGACGCTGCACCCAGGCGTAGGCCAACCATTCGTCCGGTGTCAGGTCCTCGCCATACTGGCGCTGGCACCAGTGCCACTCCTCGAGCCAGGCGAGGATGAAGTCCTGGTCACGCTCGCGCACCGCCAGGCGCGCACGCCAGGCGCCGGCCAGGCGGTACAGCGCGAACTGGCGGAACTGGCGGGCCAGGCGGCGCGCTTCGTCCCAGCGGGCCTGCGCCTTGCCGGCATCGCCCGTGGCGTCGCACAGGCAGGCCTGGTGATGCAGCACGCGGACCAGGGCGGCGGAGTGGGGAAAGCCCAACGCCAGGGTTTCCGCCTTGGCCAGGCGTTGCCTGGCTTGTTCCAGATGCCCTTGCTGAACGAACACCAGCCCCAGGCCGAGGTGGTGGAACAGTTCGTAGAAGTTGCGCGAGGCGGTGGCCGGCGACTTGCGCTCCAGGGCCAGAAAGCGGCGCAGGGCCGCCTCGCTGTCGCCCTCGGCCAGTTCGATCTGCCCCAGCAGCAAATGGGGAATGTTGGCGAAGCCGCTGAAACCGAACTCATCGAGCTCGCTCAGTGCCTGCTCCACGTCCTGGCGGGCGGCGGCGAGCTGGCCCAGGTGGAACAGGCAGCGGGAGCGGTTGAAACGCAGCACCGAGGCGGCGGCATTGCGCTGTGGGTAGCGCTGCAGTGCCTGGCCGGCCAGCTCCATGCCGTGGCGCAGGTTGCCGCCGAGCAGCGCCAGCAGGGTGCGCAGGTAGGCGATGGTCTGTTGCACCCGCTCGGGATTGCGCGTCACGCCCTGGCGCTGCAGCAGTTGCAGGCGCTGGATGCAGGCCTGGGTGCGGGCGATGTCGTTGGTGACCATGACGATGGAGGCTTCGCTGATCGCCAGGGTGAAATGGTCGTTGCCGGTCTGGCCGTTGACCTCGACCTGGTTGAGCAGGTCGACCAGCGCGTTGACCTGGCCGTCGCGCAGCAGGTCGAAGGTGTGCCGCTCGGCAGTGGCGAGCACGGCGTTGAAGTCGCGGGCGCGGCCGTACTGGTGGATGGCTTCCGAATAGCGGCGCTGTTCGAGCAGCCAGCTCGCCGCTTGCTGGTGCAGCTGCTGGAGCAGCTGCGGGGCGCGCTGCTGCAGGCGCTGGTAGAGCACCTCGCGCAGCACGGTGTGGTAGCGGTATTCGGCGCGCGCGCCGGGGCGCTGCTCGATGAACAGGTCGCGGCGCAGTGCCTGGCTGATCAGCGGGCGGCTGTCGGCATGGCCGCCGAGCAGGTTGGCCAGCGCCGGCTCGAAGGTCTGCACCACCGAGGTGCGCTCCATGAAGTCGAGCAGCTCGGCGGGCAGCCCGGCCAGCACTTCCTCACCGAGGAAATCGACCACGTAGGTGTAGGCCTGGCGGGTCACCCCGCGCAGCAGTTCGGGCTGGGTGCCGGTCGGCGCCAGCTCGCGGTGGGCGGTGAACCAGAACAGCAGACCGGTGATCCAGCCCTCGCTGCCGGCGCGCAGCTGGTAGAGCGCGTCGGAGTCCAGCCTGGCGCCACGCAGGCTGGCCAGCTGGCGGATTTCCTCGCTGTCCACGCCCAGCTCGCGGGCGTCGATGATTGCCAGGCGCTCGTCGCGGCGCAGGTGGTTGATGGCCAGCTCCGGGGCACCCTCGCTGGCGGCCAGCACCTGCAGGCCGGGCGGGCCGTAGCGCAGCAGCTGGTCGAGATAGCGGCGGGCGCGCTCGGCGCGCAGCAGGTGCAGGTCGTCGAGGATCAGGGTGAAGCCGTCGCTCTGCTGTTCCAGGCGCTGCAGCACCGCGCCCCACAGGCGGGGCTCGTCGGCGGGCATCAGGCCGTGTTCGGGGGCGGGCAGGCCGAGGGCGGCGCCCAGGTGCAGCAGCAGGTGCAGCGGCTGGTTGTCGGTGCGGTCCAGGCGATACCAGGCCCAGGGCGTCTGCAGGCTGGCGGCGTACTGGGCGAGCAGGGTGGTCTTGCCATAGCCGAGCGGGGCGCTGAGCAGGATCAGCCGGCAGCCGCGCGTGGCGGCGTCCTGCAGGTGCTGGAGCAGACGCGGACGGGGCAGAGCCTTGTCGGGCAGGGGCAGTGGGCGGAGTTGGCTCGGATTGACGAGGGGGGAAGCCATCGGAGGCCTTCTGTTGTTGTTCACGGCGTGGTTGCCCGTGAAGGTAGCAGATCGCGGCCGTGGGGGCTCTATTCTGGGGAATGCGCCCAGGGTAGTCGCATATCTGCAGGGGCGAATTCATTCGCCGGTGCGGCTCGGTGAGGCGAATGGATTCGCCTCACCGAGGGGATCGCCTTGACGCTGCCCCGCCTGGCGCGCCAGGCGGGGCAGACGCTTAGACCGCTACGGCCGGGATCACCGCCGTGGCGGCAGTTTCACGGTACTCGGCGATCTGGTCGAAGGACAGGTAGCGGTAGATGTCGGCAGCCATGCTGTCGATGTTCTTCGCGTACGCCATGTACTCCTCGACGGTCGGCAGCTTGCCGAGGATGGAGGCCACCGCCGCCAGCTCGGCCGAGGCCAGGAACACGTTGGTCGCGTCGCCCAGGCGGTTCGGGAAGTTACGGGTCGAGGTGGAAACCACGGTGGAACCGGTCTGTACGCGCGCCTGGTTACCCATGCACAGCGAGCAGCCCGGCATTTCCATGCGCGCGCCAGCCTTGCCGTAGATGCCGTAGTAGCCTTCCTCGGTCAGCTGGTGGGCGTCCATCTTGGTCGGCGGCGCCAGCCACAGACGGGTCGGGATGCCACCCTTGACCTTGTCCAGCAGCTTGCCGGCCGCGCGGAAGTGACCGATGTTGGTCATGCACGAACCGATGAACACCTCGTCGATCTTCTGACCGGCAACGGTGGACAGCAGGCGGGCGTCGTCCGGATCGTTCGGCGCGCAGAGGACCGGCTCCTTGACGTCGGCCAGATCGATCTCGATCACGGCGGCGTATTCGGCGTCCTTGTCGGCTTCCAGCAGCTGCGGCTTGGCCAGCCAGGCTTCCATGGCCTGGGCACGACGCTCCAGGGTACGGGCATCGCCGTAACCTTCGCCGATCATCCAGCGCAGCATGGTGATGTTGGACTTCAGGTACTCGGCGATGGCGTCTTCCGGCAGCTTGATGGTGCAACCGGCAGCCGAACGCTCGGCGGAGGCGTCGGACAGCTCGAACGCTTGTTCGACGGTCAGGCCGCTGAGGCCTTCGATCTCGAGGATGCGGCCGGAGAAGATGTTCTTCTTGCCCTTCTTCTCGACGGTCAGCAGGCCCTGCTGGATGGCGTAGTAGGGGATGGCATGCACCAGGTCACGCAGGGTGATGCCGGGCTGCAGCTTGCCCTTGAAGCGCACCAGCACGGATTCCGGCATGTCCAGCGGCATCACGCCGGTGGCGGCGGCGAAGGCGACCAGGCCGGAACCGGCCGGGAAGGAGATGCCGATCGGGAAGCGGGTGTGCGAGTCGCCACCGGTGCCGACGGTGTCCGGCAGCAGCATGCGGTTCAGCCAGCTGTGGATGATGCCGTCGCCCGGACGCAGGGACACGCCGCTGCGGTTCATGATGAAGTCCGGCAGGGTGTGGTGGGTCTTGACGTCGATCGGCTTCGGATAGGCAGCGGTGTGGCAGAAGGACTGCATCACCAGGTCGGCGGAGAAGCCCAGGCAGGCCAGGTCCTTCAGCTCGTCGCGGGTCATCGGGCCGGTGGTGTCCTGGGAACCGACGGTGGTCATCTTCGGCTCGCAGTAGGTGCCCGGGCGCACGCCCTGGCCTTCCGGCAGACCGCAGGCGCGGCCGACCATCTTCTGGGCGAGGGTGAAGCCCTTGCCGCTGTCGGCCGGCGCTTCCGGCTTCTTGAACAGGGTGGACGGCGCCAGGCCCAGCTCGGCGCGGGCCTTCTCGGTCAGGCCGCGGCCGATGATCAGCGGGATACGGCCGCCGGCACGGACTTCGTCGAGCAGCACGTCGGTCTTCAGCGCGAAGGTGGTGACCAGCTCGTCGCTGCCGTTACGGCGTACTTCGCCCTTGACCGGGTAGACGTCGATGACGTCGCCCATGGCCAGGTTGGTGCAGTCGAATTCGATCGGCAGGGCGCCGGCGTCTTCCATGGTGTTGTAGAAGATCGGGGCGATCTTGGTGCCGAAGCAGAAGCCACCGGCGCGCTTGTTCGGCACGAACGGGATGTCGTCGCCGAAGAACCACAGCACCGAGTTGGTGGCGGACTTGCGCGAGGAGCCGGTACCGACCACGTCACCGACGTAGGCGACCGGGAAGCCCTTGGCCTTGGCGGCTTCGATCTGCTGCAGCGGGCCGACGGCGCCCGGCTGGACCGGCTCGATGCCGTCGCGGGCCATCTTCAGCATGGCCAGGGCGTGCAGCGGGATGTCGGGGCGCGACCAGGCGTCCGGAGCGGGGGACAGGTCGTCGGTGTTGGTTTCGCCCGGGACCTTGAACACGGTCAGGGTGACTTTTTCCGGCACGGCCGGCTTGGCCAGGAACCACTCGCCGTCGGCCCAGGACTGCAGCACGGCCTTGGCGGCGGCGTTGCCCTTCTTGGCGCGCTCGGCGACGTCGTGGAAGGCGTCGAACATCAGCAGGGTGTGCTTGAGCTGCTCGGCGGCGGCGTTGGCCAGCTCGGCGTTGTCCAGCAGCTCGACCAGGGTGGCGATGTTGTAGCCGCCCTGCATGGTGCCCAGCAGCTCGACGGCGCGGGTCTTGGTCAGCAGCGGGGAGGCGACTTCGCCCTTGGCCAGGGCGGTCAGGAAGCCGGCCTTGACGTAGGCAGCTTCGTCCACGCCAGCCGGAACACGGTTGGTGATCAGGTCAACCAGGAATTCTTCTTCGCCGGCCGGCGGATTCTTCAGCAGCTCGACCAGCGCGGCGGTCTGCTCGGCGTTCAGGGCCAGGGGCGGCAAGCCCTGCTGGGCGCGTTCTTCCAGGTGTTGGCGATAGCTTGCGAGCAAGGGGATATCTCCAGTCATGTCGATGGGGAGAGGCATACAAGGAGGGCGTTTGCGCCACGGCGGAAACGCACCGGGGAAAACGGCGGGCAAAAGAATGGGAGCAGTACCGGGAAAGCGAGGGTGACCAGCCTCTTTCCCGGTACTGCTCCCATATCGGGACCGCTACCGCTGTTTAACGCTGGGCCAGGGCCGGCACGGCGCGCGGTTCGACGCCGGTGTACTCGGCGCTCGGGCGGATGATGCGGTTGTTGGCGCGCTGCTCGAACACGTGGGAGGCCCAGCCGGTGACCCGCGAGCAGACGAAGATCGGGGTGAACAGCTTGGTCGGGATGCCCATGAAGTTGTAGGCGGACGCGTGGTAGAAGTCGGCGTTGGGGAACAGCTTCTTCTGCTCCCACATCACCTGGTCGATCGCCTCGGAGACCGGGAAGATCACCGTGTCGCCGACTTCCTCGGCGAGTTGCTTCGACCAGACCTTGATCACCTCGTTGCGCGGGTCGGACACGCTGTAGATGGCGTGGCCGAAGCCCATGATCTTGTCCTTGCGCGCCAGCATGGCCAGGGTGCCGTCGATGGCTTCCTGCGGCGAGGCGAACTTCTCGATCATCTCCATCGCCGCCTCGTTGGCACCGCCGTGCAGCGGGCCGCGCAGCGAGCCGATGGCGCCGGTGATGCAGGAGTACAGGTCGGACAGGGTCGAGGCGCAGACGCGGGCGGTGAAGGTCGAGGCGTTGAACTCGTGCTCGGCGTAGAGGATCAGCGACACGTTCATCACCTTGCGGTGCAGTTCGCTGGGCTTCTTGCCGTGCAGCAGGGCGAGGAAGTGGCCGCCGAGGTCGGCCTCGCCGGTGACGCAGTCGATGCGCACGCCCTGGTGGGAGAAGCGGTACCAGTAGCACATGATCGCCGGGAAGGCGGCCAGCAGGCGGTCGGCGATGTCGCGCTGCTGCGCGAAGCTGGCTTCCGGCTCCAGGTTGCCGAGCATCGAGCAACCAGTGCGCATCACGTCCATCGGATGGGCGTCGGCCGGGATGCGTTCGAGCACTTCCTTGAGCGCCTGGGGCAGGTCGCGCAGGGCGGACAGACGCTGCTGGTAGGCGTCGAGCTGGGCGGCGGTGGGCAGTTCGCCGTAGAGCAGCAGGTAGGCGACTTCCTCGAACAGGCAGTCCTTGGCCAGCTCGCGCACGTCGTAGCCGCGGTAGGTCAGGCCGGCGCCTTCCTTGCCGACGGTGGACAGGGCAGTCTGTCCGGCGATCTGGCCACGCAGGCCGGCGCCACTGAGCACTTTCGCTTCAGCCATGGCGTTCTCCTCTTGCATTCTTCTGGTTGTCGCCGAGGTACCGCGGGGCAGCTTCCGGAACGGGATCCGGCCCGGACGGGCGCTGGCAGACGCTCGCCTGCGGCAAGGCAGCAGGTGCGGCCCTCGTGCGTTGGGTTTGTCATCGGAGCTGGAGCCGATTTTTAGCAGCCGGCCCGGGGCACCTGCGTCCAGCCTCGGGTGGATTTTCGGGTGGAAATGGGTGGAGCGCAGGGTGGAGGCCGCATGGCAGAGCGCCGCGCGCCTGCTGCGGTCGCTGATGGCTATCAGGCGCCGGCCGAAGCCGGCCGATCATGGAAATCGCGGACCACGGCGAGGAAGGCGGCGAGGATCGGCGAGTGGTCCTCGGCGCGGTAGATGCAGCTGAGGTCGATGCGCGCGTTGTCCGGCAGGCCGCTGAGCGGGCGGTAGACCACCCCCGGCAACGCCAGCACGGCGGTTGACTGCGACACCAGGCAGGCGCCGAAGCCGCGGGCGACCAGCGCCACGGCGGTGACGGTGTCGCCGACCTCCTGGGCGATCTGCGGGACGAAGCCGGCCTGCTGGCAGAAGCCGAGCACCATGTCCATGAAGCTCGGCCGGCTGCCGCTGGGGAACAGGATCAGCGGGTGTTCGGCGAGCGCCTGGAACGGCACCACGCCCTCACTGGCCAGTGGGTGGTCCGCGCTCACCGCCAGCAGCAGCGACTCGGTGGTGACCAGCTCGGAGGCGATGTCCGGCAACGGCGCGAGCATGCGGTTGAAGCCGGCGTCGATGCGCCGCTGGCGCAGGGCCTCGATCTGCTCGTGCTTGTTCATGCTGTGCAGGACCACACGGACGTCCGGATAGGCGCCGCGGAAGCGCTCCAGCAGGCGGGGGATGATGTCGAGGATCGCCGAGCCGAATATGCCGACGTCGAGCCTGCCGAGCTTGCCCTGGCCGGCGCGCTGGGTGCGTTCGGTGGCCTGCTCGACCAGCGCGCGGATGTTGCGCGCCTCGTCGAGCAGCATCTCGCCGGCCGGGGTCAGCTCCATGCCGCGCGGGGTGCGGGTGAACAGCAGCACGCCGAGCTCTTCCTCGAGCTGCTGGATCTGCCGGGTCAGCGGCGGCTGGGAAATGTGCAGGCGCGCGGCGGCCCGGCCGATGTTCTGTTCTTCGGCGACGGCGATGAAGTAACGGAGATGGCGCAGATCCATGGGGCAGCCTTGTCGGAGCGATTCGGCCGCGCGATACCTTTGTGGTAGCGGCGGCGGTTTTTTATGGTATTGGACGCCTGGGCATCCGGCCAATAGATTGCCTGCGCACTCGGCCGGCCAAGTTACGGTCAGGTGTGGCAATCAAAATACACAAGGAAACGGAATTTACAATAACAACAACGATTTCGGTCGTGGATGGCACCGGAGCGCGGCGGCGGGAAACTTTGCGCCCGCGGATTATCCAGCGCGGAGGGCATTTACCGCGTGCGGATAATTGCCTGCCAGTTTCGATTGTTCAATCACCCGGTCAATTAATGGCTGTCCCGCTTATTGTCGGGCGGCCCCGCAGGGATATTGCCCGGAGAATTGTCCGAACAAACTTGCGCAATTGCCTTCGATTGCCCGGCGAAGTTGGTTTCGCCGGGCGCTGCGCCATTCCCGGTCGCAAGTCCCCGATTCGAGGATGTTTCGATGTACCGGAAAACCACACTGGGAATGGCCCTGGCGGTCGCCGTGCTGGGCTCGCCGGCCGTGCAGGCGGCGGTGAGCGCGGAGGAGGCGGCCAGGCTGACCGATGGCACCCTGACGCCGTTGGGCGGCGAGCGCGCCGGCAACGCCGACGGCAGCATTCCCGCCTGGCAGGGTGGGCTGACCCAGGCGCCGTCGGGGCCGATGCTCGGCGATATTCCCGTCGATCTGTTCCCCGGCGAGCAGCCGCTGTACCGGGTCAGCGCCGCCAACATGGCCGCCTATGACGCGCTGCTCTCCGACGGCACCCGCGAGCTGCTGCGCAAGTACCCGGACAGCTTCCACCTCGACGTCTATCCCACCCATCGCACCGCCGCGGCGCCGCAGGCGGTGTACGCCAATGTCGCCCAGAACGCCGTGCGCTGCGGTATCCGAGACGGCTGGGACACCATCAAGGGCTGCATCGGCGGCATCCCCTTCCCGATTCCCGGACAGGGCGTCGAGGTGATGTGGAACCACCTGCTGCGCGTCGAGGCGCCGTCGATCGAGTACCGCTTCAGGAACATCGTCGGCAGCGCCGACGGCAGCCATACCCTGGCCACGCGCAACGAGATCGCCTTCCAGTATCCGCCGTACTACCAGGACGCCCGTCCCGAGGACTGGTCGGGCGAGTACGCCATGTTCCGCTACCTGACCGTCGAGCCGCCGTACAAGTCCGGCGAGGCGCTGGTCGCCCGCGACAGCATCAACGGCAAGTATCCGCGCCAGGCCTGGCAGTACCTGGTCGGCCAGCGCCGGGTGCGCCGCGCGCCGACGGTGTCCTACGACACGCCGGACTTCGTGTCCTCCGGCGCCAACTATTTCGACGAGGTGCAGGGCTTCTTCGGCGCGCTGGACCGCTACGACTGGCGCCTGGTCGGCAAGCGCGAGCTGCTGATTCCCTACAACACCAACGGTCTGCTGGCGGTCAGCGCCGACGCGGCGCTGGACCGGCACCACCTCGATCCCGACCACCTGCGCTGGGAGAAGCACCGCGTCTGGGAGGTGGAAGCCAGCCTGGCCCAGGGGCGCCGCCACGCGGTGCCCAAGCGCCGCTACTACATCGACGAGGACAGCTGGGCGATTGCCCTGGTCGACGGCTACGACAAGGACGGACGTCTGTGGCGCACCACCCAGGGGATTCCCTACGTGGTGCCGGCCATCCCGGCCACCCTGCTGCGCACCGCCGTGGTGTTCAACCTCGAGGGCGGCACCATGAGCGTGGTGCAGATGCTCAACGGCGAGGATTTCCGCGTGGTGCCGCCCAAGCCGGAGAGCTATTTCACCGGCGCGGCGGTGGCCGGCGACGGCGTGCGCTGAGCCGCGCCCGGGGCCGTCTGGCGCGCCCGCCGCAGCGCTGGCGGGGCGTCATGCGGTCGCGCGTATGTCAATACCTTTTGGGTATTGGCTAAGGCTTGAATCGGTATTGGACGGTAAGTCTCGCCGGCAATAGCTTGTAAACCGACACCGCTGGAAGGCGGGGCGGGCACCGGGGAAGTGGGTGCGCGCAACAGCCGAACGAAATTGACAACAACAATAAGATTTCGAGGATCAAGACATGGGCAACAGCACCAGTCTGCCGAAGTTCCACCTGAAGAAGCTGTTTTTCGCGGTCGCTGGAGCGGTTGCAGGCTTGTCGGCAACCAGTTCCGCCTTCGCTTTCCAGATCGATTCGGGCAATCCCGATCTGCGCATGTCCTGGGACAACACGGTCAAGTACAGCGCGGCCTGGCGTACCAGCGACGTGGATTCCGACATCGCCGACGATTCCCTCGGAGTTCAGGCCAACACCAACGATGGCGACCAGAACTTCGACAAGGGGCTTATCTCCAACCGTCTCGACCTGCTCTCCGAGTTCGACCTGCGCTACAAGCGCAACTACGGCCTGCGCCTGAGCGGTGCGGCCTGGTACGACGACGTCTACAACAAGTCCAACGACAACCCCGGCGACCTGGGTGGCGCGCTGGTCAACTCCCGCTCCGCCGACTACGACGAATTCACCGACGACACCGAGAAGCTGCACGGGCGCAAGGCCGAACTGCTGGACGCCTTCGTCTACGGCAGCTTCGCCCCGGCGAACATGAATCTCAACGCCAAGGCCGGCCGCTTCACCCAGCTGTACGGCGAGAGCCTGTTCTTCGGCTCCAACGGCATCGCCGCGGCGCAGACCTCGCTGGACCTGATCAAGGCGCTGTCGGTGCCCAACTCGCAGTTCAAGGAGATCCTCCGTCCGGTCGGCCAGGTCGCCGGCCAACTGCAGATCAACTCCGACGTGTCCATCGGCGCCTACTACCAGCTGGAGTGGCGCAAGAGCCGCCTGCCGGCCGCCGGCAGCTACTTCAGCTTCGCCGACTTCGTCGACGAGGGTGGCGAGTCGCTGATCCTCGGCCCGGGCGTCACCGCGCTGCGCGCCGACGACATCGAGGCCCGCGATTCGGGGCAGGGTGGCGTGCAGCTGAAGTTCAAGTCCGGCGACACCGAATACGGCATCTACGCGGCGCAGTTCCACGACAAGATGCCGCAGTTCTACCTGTACCCGGACACCATGCGCTACGAGATGGTGTATGCCGAGGACATCCGCACCGTCGGCTTCAGCTTCAGCACCCTCGTCGGCGAGACCAACGTCGCCGGGGAACTGTCGTTCCGCGACGACATGCCGCTGGTGGCCCGCGGCAACACGGTGATCGTGCCCTCCAGCCTCGGCGCCGACGGTGGTGACGATGCCGCCTTCCCGAAAGGCCGCACCCTGCATGCCAACCTGTCGGCGATCACCGTGCTGGAGGCCAGCCCGCTGTGGCACGGCGCGTCATTCATCGGCGAATTCGCCTTCAACCGCCGCCTGAGCGTCACCGACAACAAGGACCAGCTCGATCCGGAGGCCACCCGCGACGCCGGCGCGCTGCAGTTCATCTTCACCCCCGAGTACTTCCAGGTCATGCCGGGTGTCGACCTGCAGGTGCCGATCGGCGTGAGCTACGGCCTGTTCGGCCGCTCCTCGGTCAACGGCGCGCTGTTCCCCGCCAACCACGGCGGCAACATCAGCCTCGGCCTCAAGGCCGAGTACCAGAAGACCTGGCAGGCCAGCCTCGGCTTCACCCACTACTACGGTCCGGACGGCTCGGTGATCAAGTACGACACCGCGGTGCCCGAACTCTCCTACGACAACTTCCACGGCGACCGCGACTTCGTGTCGTTCTCCGTGCAACGCACCTTCTGAGTTCATCTCCCCCTTAGTCGAGGAATATAAAAATGCACAAGAAAACGGCTTTGTGGGCAGCGCTGGCTGCCGTATTGATGGGCGCGCAGGGTGCACAGGCCGCGGTGAGCGCCGAAGAGGCTGCGGCGCTGGGCAAGACCCTCAACCCGCTGGGTGGCGAGCTGGCCGGCAACAAGGACGGCAGCATCCCGGCGTGGAGCGGCGCCAAGGATGTGGCGACCTCCGGTGCCAAGGTCGGCGACATCCCGGTGCAACCCTTCCCGGGCGAGAAGCCGCTGGCGCAGATCACTGCGCAGAACCTTGCGCAGTACGCCGACAAGCTCTCCGAGGGCACCCAGGCGCTGCTGAAGAAGTATCCGGACAGCTTCCGTGTCGACGTCTACCCGACCCACCGTACCGCCGCTGCGCCGCAGTACGTGTACGACAACACCGCCAAGAACGCCACCCAGTGCCAGCTCAAGGACGGCGGCAAGTCGCTCGAGGGCTGTTACGGCGGCGTGCCGTTCCCGATCCCCAAGGCTGGTATCGAGGTGATCTGGAACCACCTGCTGCGCGTCGAGAACGAGGCCACCGAGGTGGCCAACTTCAAGAACATCGTGCTGACCGCCGATGGCTCGCGCACCCTGGCGACCATGAACGACCAGTCCAACCAGTACCCGTACTACTACAAGGATGGCTCGGCGGGCACCTGGAGCGGCGAGTACTTCCTGCAGCGCTTCAGCACCATCGCCCCGCCGTTCAAGGCCGGCGAGTCGCTGGTGTTCCGCGACAGCATCGACGTCGCGCAGTCGCGCCAGGCCTGGCAGTACCTGGTCGGCCAGCGCCGCGTGCGCCGCGCGCCGACCGTGGCCTACGACACCCCCGACTTCGTCGCCTCCGGCGCCAACTACTTCGACGAGGTGATGGGCCTGATGGGCCATATCGACCGCTACGACTGGAAGCTGGTGGGCAAGAAGGAGCTGTACGTCCCCTACAACGCCAACGAAGTGGTCACCGCCAAGCTCGACGAGGCCTACGGTCAGCACCACCTCAACCCCGACAAGGTGCGCTGGGAGCTGCACCGCGTCTGGGAAGTGGAGGCCAACGTCTCTGCCGGCAAGCGCCATGCAGTGCCCAAGCGCAAGTTCTACATCGACGAGGACTCCTGGATGGTCCTGCTGATGGACGGCTACGACAGCGAAGGCAAGCTGTGGCGCACCACCCAGATCACCCCGTTCGTACTGCCGTCCACGCCGATGCTGGCGCTCAAGCCGGCGCACATCTTCAACCTGCAGGCCAACACCATGAGCACCACCCAGTCGCTCAACGAGGCGGTCTACAAGGTGGTCGAGCGTCAGCCGGAGACGCACTTCACGGGTGATGCGGTCGCCGCCGAAGGCGTGCGCTGAGTCCGCGCCTCAGGTCGCAGTCCCGGCACCTTCGCCCCGGGCGGGGTGCCGGAGTTTCCTCTCATGACTCTCCCGCCCGCAGGTGCCCCCAGCCAGGCGCCCCTGCTCGATGGTGCCTGTGGAGGCGGGGGGTCGGATTCGAGTACGCATCATGCACGCGCCCTATCCGCTCCATCGCCGGACAGCCCTCGCTGCCGTCATGCTCTCCCTGGTCTGCCTGGCAGGCCCCTCCCAAGCCGCAGGCGGCGCCAAGGTGCCCGACCTGCTCGATCTCCCCGCCCGCGAGAGCGTGCGGGCCCAGCACAGCCTGCAACTGGCGGTGACCCGCGCCGGCGACCGCCTGGTCGCTGTGGGCGAGCGCGGCGCCGTGCTGCTCTCCGACGACGCCGGGCGCAGCTGGCGCCAGGCCAGCAGCGTGCCGGTCAGCGTGGCGCTCACCGACGTGCACTTCGTCTCCGCCAGCCACGGCTGGGCCGTCGGCCACAGCGGCGTGGTGCTGGCCAGCCGCGACGGCGGCGAGACCTGGCAGCGCCAGCTCGACGGCAGCCAGGCCGCAGAGCTGATCCGCGACGACGCCAAGCGCCGCGTCGAGGCCGGCGAGGAGGGCGCGGCCGCCGCGCTGCGCAGCGCCGAATACCTGGTCAGCGACGGCCCGGACAAGCCGTTCCTCGGCGTGCGCTTCCGCGACGAGCTGCGCGGCTACGTGGTCGGCGCCTACGGCATCGCCCTGCAGACCAGCGACGGCGGCAAGAGCTGGCAGTCTCTGGTCGGGCAGATTCCCAATCCGCGCGGCAAGCACCTCTACCAGATCCAGATCGACGGCAATGCGCTGCTGATCGCCGGTGAGCAGGGCGCGCTGTTCCGCTCCGTCGACGCCGGCGCCAGCTTCGCCGAGCTCCGCACGCCCTACGCCGGCACCTTCTTCGGCGCCCTGCAGCTGCCGGGCGAAGCCCTGCTGGCCTACGGCCTGCGCGGCAATGCCTGGCGCAGCGTCGACGGCGGGGTGAGCTGGCAGCGCGTCGAGCTCGACCAGCCGCTGACCTTGAGCGCCGGCCGCCAGCTGCGCGACGGTTCGCTGCTGCTCGCCGACGAGAGCGGCCGCCTGCTGCGCAGCACCGACGGCGGCCAGCACTTCGCCGCCCTGGCGGTGCAGCCGGGCACCGGCCTCACCGGCATCGCCGAGGCCGCCGACGGTGCCCTGATTCTTTCCGGCGCGCGCGGGCTGTCCCGCGTCGAGCCGGATGCTGTCGCTTCACGGGTTCAGGTTTCGGGAGTCCAACAATGAGCCACGTCCAGTCCATCCCCGCCGAGGCGGTCATCGCCGACCTGAGCGAGTTCGACCGGCGCTCCGGCACCCTCGCCGAGCGGCTGCTGTTCAACAACCGCCTGGCGATCGTCGCCTTCTGTCTGGTCACCACCCTGCTGCTCGGCTACCAGGCGCTCGGCCTGTCGCTGAATGCGGCGTTCGAGAAGATGATCCCCACCGGCCACCCGTACATCGCCAACTTCCTGGAAAACCGCAAGCAGCTGGCCGGCATGGGCAACACCCTGCGCATCGCGGTGGAGGCGAAGGAGGGCAGCATCTTCGACGCCGAGTACCTCGACACCGTGCGCAAGCTCAATGACGAGGTGTTCCTGCTGCCCGGCGTCGACCGCCCGTACATGAAGTCGCTGTGGGCTCCGGCGGTACGCTGGACCGGGGTGACCGAGGACGGCCTGGACGGCGGCCCGGTGATCCCCGACGACTACGATGGCTCGCCCGAGAGCCTCGAGCAGGTGCGCATCAACGTCGAGCGCTCCGGCGAGATCGGCCAGCTGGTGGCGGCCAACTACCGCTCGAGCATCGTCCTGGTGCCGCTGCAGGAGCGCATCGCCGAGACCGGCGAACGCATCGACTATCACGCGCTGTCGCAGCGCATCGAGGAACTGCGCGGCAAGTACGAGTCGGACAAGGTCGCCATCCACGTCACCGGCTTCGCCAAGGTGGTCGGCGACCTGATCGATGGCCTGCGTCAGGTGCTGCTGTTCTTCGCCGCCGCCATCGTCATCTGCACCGCGGTGCTCTACTGGTACACCCGCTGCCTGCGCAGCACCCTGCTGGTGGTGGCCTGCTCGATGATCGCGGTGGTCTGGCTGCTCGGCCTGCTGCCGACCCTCGGCTACGAGCTGGACCCCTACTCGGTACTGGTACCCTTCCTGGTGTTCGCCATCGGCATGAGCCACGGCGCGCAGAAGATGAACGGCATCATGCAGGACATCGGACGTGGCACCCACCGCCTGGTGGCGGCGCGCTACACCTTCCGCCGCCTGTTCCTCGCCGGGATGACCGCGCTGCTGGCCGACGCCGTGGGCTTCGCGGTGCTGATGGTGATCGACATCCAGGTGATCCAGGACCTGGCCATCACCGCCAGCATCGGCGTCGCCGTGCTGATCTTCACCAACCTGGTGCTGCTGCCGATCCTCTTGTCCTACACCGGCGTCAGCCCGGTCGCCGCCCAGCGCAGCCTCAAGGCCGAGCTGCAGGAAGCCAACGACACCGAGCACAGGAAGCACCCGTTCTGGGCCTTCCTCGACCTGTTCACCCGCACGCCGTGGGCGGGGCTGGCGGTGGCGCTGGGCCTGGCGATGGGCGTGTTCGGCCTGATGGTCAGCTTCCAGCTGAAGATCGGCGACACCGACCCGGGCGCCCCGGAGCTGCGCGCCGACTCGCGCTACAACCAGGACAACGCCTTCATGGTCGCCAACTACGCGGCGAGCAGCGACGTCTACATCGTCATGATCAAGACCCCGCAGTACGCCTGCGCCCACTACAGCACCCTGCGCACGGTGGACGCCCTGGAGCGCGAACTGCAGCAGCTGCCGGGGGTGGAGACCACCAGCTCGCTGGCTGGCCTGGCCAAGGTGGCCAACGCCGGGATGAACGAGGGCAGCCTCAAGTGGTTCGAGATGCCGCGTTCGCAGGACATGCTCAACGCCATCATCACCCGCGCCCCGCGCGAGATGTTCAACCAGAACTGCGACCTGCTGACCGTCTACGCCTACCTCAAGGACCACAAGGCCGACACCCTGACCAGCGTGGTCAACACCGTGGAAGCCTTCGCCGCGCAGTACGGCAGCGAGGAGATCCGCATCCTCAACGCCGCCGGCAACGCCGGCATCGAGGCCGCTACCAACATCGTGGTGAAGAAGGCCAACGTGCAGATGCTGCTGCTGGTCTACGCGGCGGTGATCGTGCTGGCCTTCGTCACCTTCCGCTCCTGGCGCGCGGTGATCTGCGCGGTGGTGCCGCTGATGATCACCTCGGTGCTCTGCGAGGCGCTGATGGTCTGGCTGAACATCGGCGTCAAGGTCGCCACCCTGCCGGTGATCGCTCTCGGCGTCGGCATCGGCGTGGACTACGCGCTGTACGTGATGACCGTGACCCTGGCGCGGCTGAAGGAGGGCATGAGCCTGTCCGAGGCCTACTACAAGGCGCTGATCTTCACCGGCAAGGTGGTGGTGCTGACCGGCATCACTCTGGGCATCGCGGTGGCCACCTGGGCCTGGTCGCCGATCAAGTTCCAGGCCGACATGGGCATCCTGCTCGCCTTCATGTTCGTCTGGAACATGCTCGGCGCGCTGATCCTGCTGCCGGCGCTGGCGCACTTCCTGTTGCGGCCGAAGCAGGCGGTGGCGGCCTGAACTGCAGGGGCGAATTCATTCGCCGGAATGTCTCGCACCGGCGAGTGAGTTCGCCCCGACAGGGCCAGGTCACGCTGGTCTGACCAAGCGCTAGTGGTATCCGGGCGGCCGATGACTTAAGTTACCGGCCGCCTGTTCCGTTTCCAGACGGGGCAATCACGACAAAGCCGGCCAAGAGCCGGGCAGGGGGCGCCACGACAGCCCGTGCCCGTTCGCGAGCCGGTAGGGGGACGACCGATATGGCAGTACAACGCTCGCTCGAGCGCTTCAACCTGCGCTCGCGGCTGCGCTTCAACATCGACGCTGGGCAGATCTGGCTGGACGAGAGCCGCATGCTGCTGCTCCACGCCAAGGCCCTCGGCGCCCTGCGCCGCGAGCTGATCGACTCGCTCGGCGCCAAGCGGGCCAACGGCCTGCTGTTCCGCATGGGCTTCGCCGCCGGCCAGGAGGACGCCGAGCGCGCCTCCAAGCTGCTCGGCGAGGGCGACAACTACGACGTGTTCCAGATCGGCCCCGAGCTGCACGCCTTCGAGGGCCTGGTCAAATCGACCATCACCGAGGCGGATATCGACTGGGAGCAGGGCACCTTCTTCGGCGAAGTGGTCTGCGAGAACTCCTGGGAAGCCGAATCCCACCTGCAGCAATACGGCATCGGCGAGGACACCGCCTGCTGGACGCTGTCCGGCTACGCCTCGGGCTATGTCACCCGTTTCTTCCGCCGCTTCATCGTGTTCCGCGAGACCCAGTGCACCTGCCGCGGCGACCACCAGTGCATCATGGTCGGCAAGCCGGTGGAGGCCTGGGGCGACGACGCCTATCTCGAATACTGCCGGCCGGCGGAGATGGACACCGTTTACCAGGATCTGGCCCAGGAGCTCTGGCAGCTGCGCGGCCGCCAGCGCGAGCAGATGCCGAGCGGCAAGCTGGTCGGCGGCTCGCCGGCGTTCCGCACCGCCTTCGACCTCTTGAGCAAGGCCGCGCGCAGCCCGATCACCGTGCTGCTGCTCGGCGAGACCGGGGTCGGCAAGGAAGTGTTCGCCCAGTGGCTGCACGAGAACAGCGACCGCGCCGGCCAGCCGTTCGTGGCGGTCAATTGCGCGGCCATCCCCAACGACCTGATCGAGTCGGAGCTGTTCGGCGTGCAGAAGGGTGCCTTCACCGGCGCCCAGCAATCCCGGCCCGGCCGCTTCGAGCGCGCCGACGGCGGCACCCTGTTCCTCGACGAGCTGGGCGATCTGTCACCTTCCGCCCAAGTGAAACTGCTGCGCGTGCTGCAGACCGGCGAGGTCGAGCGCCTCGGCGACGACAAGACGCGCAAGGTCAACGTGCGCCTGGTGGCGGCGACCAACGTCAACCTGCAGCAGGCCATCGCCGAGGGGCGCTTCCGCGCCGACCTCTACTACCGCCTGGCCACCTACCCGGTGGCCATCCCGCCGCTGCGCGAGCGCAAGTCGGACATCCCGATCCTGGTCGGTGCGCTGCTGGAGAAGTACGCGCCGGCCTACAACAAGACCCTGCACGGCCTCACCGACCGCGCCATGCAGGCGCTGATGGCCTACAACTGGCCTGGCAACGTGCGCGAGCTGGAGAACCTGGTCGAGCGCGCCGTGCTGCTGGCGCCCTCCGGCGGGCAGATCGAGCTGGAGCACCTGTTCGCCGGTAGCGCGCCGGCCACGCCGCAGGGAGTTCCCGTCGATGGCCGGGGCCAGGTCGGCAACGCCGAGGAGCTGCGCCGCGAGCAGCTCTACGACAGCCTGCTGGACGACGGCTTCGATCTGCAGGCCCACGAGAACCGCCTGCTCGAACTGGCCGTGCGCCGCGCCAACGGCAACCTGACCCACGCCGCGCGCCTGCTCGGCATCACCCGCCGGCAGCTGGCGTATCGCTTGAAGCAGGCCACGGGCGAGGCGTCGGCCTGCCAACAGGAGGCCGGCGGCTGATCGTCATACGCCTTACGGTCCGCGCAAGCGGCTGCGCTCAGCGGTTCGCGTCATCCAGGAAAGGGAACGGATTCACCGCCTCGCCTTGCCACCACTTCTTTTCGGGACCCAGGCGGAAGATCGCGAAGTGCAGGTGGGGGGCACCGGGCGGGGCGTTGCCCGTCACGCCGACATAGCCGAGCAGGTCGCCGCGCTCGAGCTGCATGCCTTCGTGCAAGCCAGGCGCATAGGCGTCGAGGTGCGCGTAGTAGTAGGCGAACCGCTCCTCGGGGTCGAACTGGTAGACCGTCCGTCCGCCGGGTACGCTGTCGAACAGCTTGGCGACGCGTCCGGGGCCGGCGGCGATGACCGGTGTGCGCAGGGGCGCCGCGATATCGATCGCGGCATGGCGGTGCGCGCCGCGCCGCTCGTCGAAGGAGTCGCGCAGGCTGGCGCGGGACACCCCGGCGACCGGGATGATCAAGCGGGCAGCGACGAGCAGTCGCGCATACTCCGGCATGCTCGGGGCGGCGGGAGGGGCCGTTGCGGTACAAGCTCCGGCTGCGCCCACGGCGGCAGCGCGGTTCGCGCTGAATGCCGCCAGGCCCGCGGCAGCCTGAGTCGCGGCGACGGCCAGCAGCAGCGCGCCCAGCGCCGCTGCGCATTGGCGGGCCAGCACATGGGGTACGAGCGCGAACGATGCAGGCATGGCTGATCTGCCCGCGCCACCCGTTCATCCCTGGAGTGGGGCGCGAGGCTCAGCGAGCGGTGGCGCCGTCCGGCTGGGCGAGCATGGCGGCGTCTTGTGCCGCGATCTTGCCGGCCAGTGCCGAGGCAACGGGCAGTCTGCAGCGCATGGCGATGACCCTCTGATGGCCAAGACGGCCTGTAGAGTTGGAGTGCCCTGGCGGGCTGGAATTCCCGATGGCTGGTGCCGCTGGTCGGTGTCGCGGACTGCTCCGCCTGCGGTGGGCGCGGTACGCAAAGTCGGGATCGGGCGTTTCGTGTTGCCCGGCGAATGGAACAGCCAGCGTGCCGGGGGGACGCGCTGCCGAGCGTTCCTGCTACAGCAGCACCCCGTCCACCGGTTCCAGCGGCAGCGGCGCCGGTTCGTCGAGCAGTTCGAGGACGGCAATCTCGATGCTTCGGCAGATGGCGTCCAGCGCCAGATCGTTCGGCTGGGTATCGAACGGGTCGGCGATCTGGTCGCCCAGGGCATCCAGGCCGAAGAAGGTGTAGGCCAGGATGCACACGGCGATGGGCGTGAACCAGCCGAGGCTGCCGACCAGGCAGAACGGCAGCAGCACGCAGTAGATGTGCACCACCCGGTGCAGCATCAGGATGTACGGGTAGGGGATGGGCGTGTTGCGGATGCGCTCGCAACCGCCCAGCACATAGGACAGCCGGGTCAGCTGCTGATCCAGCTCAACCTTCAGCACATCGCTGGCGCCGCTCGCCGTGGCCTGGGCCATGAAGCGGCGGGCGATCTGGCCGAGCAGGGCATTGGGGGTGGCCGGCTCGACGTCGCCTTCGCCGAGATAGCGACGTGCTTCGGCGTCGAGCGGTTCGCCGCGCAGGCTGGCCTTGAGCGCGTGGCTGAAGCCGATCAGCGGCGTCACCAGGGCGAGGCGCTGCTCGCGGGACAGGCCGGGCAGCAGGGCCAGGCTCTGGCGGGCGAGGTTGCGCGAGACGATCAGCAACTCGCCCCACAGCGTGCGCGCCTCCCAGAAGCGCTGGTAGGCCACGTTGTTGCGGAAGGCGAGGAAGATCGCCAGGGTCAGCCCCCAGAGCGTGAAGGGCGTGGCGGTCAGCAGCAACTGGTGGCCCTCGAGCATGCCCTCGGCCGCCACCACCCCTGAGCTGATCAGTACGGTGAACAGCACCTTGCGCCAGATGGCCGGGATGATCGAGCCCTTGAGGGAAAACAGCAGGGTCCAGAGGGAGGGGCGTTGCGGGTAGATGATCATCGGCGTCGGGGACTGCTCGGGTAAAAGGGGACACGGCGGGGCGGTTCAGGCGGCTCGTCGCGGACCAGCTGCCCGGCGAAAGGGCACGGAAGGCCCGTTCACCGGTTGATGTGCACGGATGCGACTTTCCGTCATTCCCGGCGCGGCGGCAGTGCGTAGGTGCCGACCACGTGTGCCACCGCGTCCTCGGAGCCTTCCGAATACAGGTACACCTCGCCGACCACCAGCGTCCGGCCGACCTTGATCAGCTTGCACACGCCGACGATGTTCTTCTCTCCCGACGGCTTGCGCAGGAAGTTGGCGGTCAGGCTGGTGGTCACCGCCATCGGTACCATGCCGATCTCGCCGAGGATCGCCACGTACAGGGCGACATCGGCGATGCTCATCAGCACCGGCCCGGATACCGTGCCGCCGGGGCGCAGCTCGTCGTGGCCGACCGGGTGCCAGACCGTGGCGCCGCCGTCGCCGACCTTCTCCACCATGCACTTGGTCTGCGGGAACTCGGTGGCGATGAATGCGGCGATTTCTGCTTTGCTGGCCATGACGCTCCTCCCTGAAAAAGATTGGTAGCCGAAGCTACTACAGGGCGACAGGCGCGGCCAGCGAGCCGGGCGCTGAACTGCAGGGTGATGGGGAGGGCGGTGCGCACGGCGTGACCAAAACGTACAGTGGGCACGCCGGTGCCGCGCGCGCGGCTGTCCGCCGTCTACCCGGCGGGGCAGACGGTTGCGGACAGGATGGTGGTAGCAGGGGGCTCAGCGCGCGGCGGCGTCGCCGGGCTGGGCGAGGATCGCGGCAGCCAGTTCCTGGTCGGTTGCCTGCAGGCCCGGATGCTCGCGGCGGATCTGCTCGAGCGCGGCCTCCAGGTAGGCACCGCGGATGGTGCCGCCGCTGGCGATGAAGCTGCTGGCGTCATCCTTCGCCGCGACGACGATCTTGTCGTCCTTGAAGGTGGAATACAGCGAAGCGGAAATCCCCGCCGAGGTGGCGGCGTCCTTCACGCCGATGCCGCCGGCCACTGCCGAGGCGGTGGCGAGGCTCAGCGCAAGCGAGGCGAACAGCAGTGTGTAACGCATGGCGATAACCCTCTTGCGGCCGAACGGGCCTATTCGATTAGAGCCGCAAGGGCGGCCGTAATTCCCCTCCTCCCGGCGCGATCCGACCGGGGGCACGTGCTGCCAGCCTGCCGGTACCGGTGATATGACCAAAAGGAACAGTCGCGGCTGAGGCGCCGGGCTGCAGTGGCTGGCGCCGGGAATGCCCCGGGCAAGTTGCGCATCCAGCGCCGCGCGTCGACGTCCGCCAGCCGCGGTTGCCGCTTTTCTCGACGCCGCCGGCCGTGGATACGCCGGCAATCCCTCTGCGCTGGGCGCTTTTTTGTGCGCTGCACCTTTACGTTTTTGTAAGGCGAAACCGGTCGCAGGACAAAAACGTCAGGCCGGATGTTCGTTCCGGCCACCCGGATCTTATAAAAAATCCTTTTGAATCAACGAGTTGTCGAAGTTGGCATCGCCCCTGCAATGTCTCTGGCGTCGATAGCAATACCGCCTGCCCGGACTGCCACATGAACCGGACAGGCAACCCAACCGCATCAAGCCAAATAACGGAGACAACAAATGGCGATGACAGGTGTGCTGCGACCGGGCCATGCCCAGGTGCGCGTGCTGAATCTCGAGGAAAGCGTCCGCTTCTACCGCGACGTGCTGGGCCTGGTGGAAACCGGCCGCGACGCGCAGGGTCGCGTCTACTTCAAGTGCTGGGACGAGCGCGACCACCACAGCTACGTGATCCGCGAGGCCGACAGCGCCGGGATCGACTTCTTCGGCTTCAAGGTGCTCGACAAGGCCACCCTCGAGCAGCTCGACGCCGACCTCCAGGCCTACGGCCTGACCACCACCCGCATCCCCGCTGGCGATCTGCTGGAAACCGGCGAGCGCGTGCGCTTCGAGCTGCCCTCCGGCCACCTGATCGAGCTGTACGCCGAGAAGACCTCCATCGGCAACGGCGCCGGCCTGGTCAACCCGGCACCCTGGACCCAGGCGCGCGAGCACGGCATCGGCCCGGTGCGCCTCGATCACACCCTGCTGTACGGGCCGAACGTCGCCGAAGTGCAGAAGATCTTCACCGAGGTGCTGGGCTTCTACCTGGTCGAGCGGGTGCTCACCCCCGATGGCCAGGGCAACGCCGCGATCTGGCTGTCCTGCTCGCACAAGGTCCACGACATCGCCTTCGCCGAATACCCGGAGCCGGGCAAGCTGCACCACTGCTCGTTCCTGATGGAGAGCTGGGAGCAGGTGCTGCGCGCCGGCGACATCATGTCGATGAACGCGGTCAACGTCGACATCGGCCCGACCCGCCACGGCGTCACCCGCGGCTGCACCATCTACGCCTGGGACCCCTCCGGCAACCGCTTCGAGACCTTCATGGGCGGCTACCAGCCGTACCCGGACTACGAGCCGATCACCTGGACCTTCGACAACTTCGGCCAGGGCCTCGACTACCCGCAGCGCAAGCTGCACGAAACCTTCCTCACCGTGGTGACCTGAGGAGCGCGGCCATGAACCGTCCCGAGCAACTGGTGGAAATGCTGCCGGCCGACCTCGACACCCGGCGGCGCTGGGTTCGCGTCACCGGCGAGCGCGCCGGCGGCTTCATCGAGTTCGACTTCGCCATCGGCGAGCCCGACCTCTGCGTGGAGATGATCCTCAGCCCCGAGGCCTTCGCCGAGTTCTGCGCGGCCAACCGGGTGCAGATGCTGCCGCCGCGCGACCCGGACGCCGGGTCGCCGGCCGCCGGGGACGAGGAGCCCAGCGACTGGCACTGGAGTCTCGCCGACGCCACCCAGACCCGCTTCAAAGCCTGATCAGCGACAAGAACAACAAGAACGGCGCTGCGTACCGCGCAGTGCCGGCAGGAGAGAGCACATGCAAATCGACCTTCGCACGGTGAGCATCCAGCCGCTGCGCCAGACCTTCGACCACCTGGCCCGCCGCTTCGGCGACAAGCCGGCCTCGCGCTACCAGGAAGGCAGCTACGACATCCAGGCCGCCGAGAACCTGCACTACCGGCCGACCTGGGATCCGGAGCAGGCGCTGTACGACACCGGCATCACCAAGATCGTCATGCAGGACTGGTACGCCCTCAAGGACCCGCGCCAGTTCTACTACAGCACCTACACCCTGGCCCGCGCCCGCCAGCAGGACAGCATGGAGGCCAACTTCGCCTTCGTCGAAAGCCGCGGCCTGACCGACCTGCTGCCGGCCGAGCTGCGCCAGATCGCCCTCGACCTGCTGGTGCCGCTGCGCCACGCCGCCTGGGGCGCCAACCAGAACAACACCTTCATCTGCGGCTACGGCTACGGCACCACCTTCACCCAGCCGTGCATCTACCACGCCATGGACAACCTGGGCATCGCCCAGTACCTGTCGCGCCTGGGCCTGCTGCTCGGCGGCACCGAGGCGCTGGACGCCGGCAAGGCCGCCTGGCTGGACGGCGAGGCCTGGCAGCCGCTGCGCCGCTACGTCGAGGACTGCCTGGCGCTGCGCGACCCGTTCGAGCTGTTCGTCGCGCAGAACGTCGCCCTCGACGGACTGCTCTATCCGCTGGTCTACGAGCGCATCGTCGACGACTACCTGTCCAGCCGTGGCGCCTCCACCGTGGCCATGCTCACCCAGTTCATGACCGACTGGTTCGACGAGACCAAGAAGTGGGTGGATGCGGTGCTCAAGGTCGCCGCCGGCGAGTCCGAGCACAACCGCGCCCAGCTGCAGGAGTGGATCAACGCCTGGCAGTGCCGCGCCGCCTCGGCACTGCTGCCGGTGGTCGAGCAGGTGTTCGGCGCCGAAGCCGACGACCTGGTCAGCGAACAAGTGGCCGCCTTCAAGGCGCGCATCGAAAAAACCGGCATCGCGCTCTGAGAGGCTCACCCATGTCCACCGTATTCATTGCCCTGCAAGCCAACGAAGACACCCGCCCGATCATCGAGGCGATCGAGATCGACAACCCCAATGCCGTGGTCAACCGCGAGCCGGCGATGGTCAAGATCGACGCGCCGAACCGCCTGGTGATCCGCAAGGACACCATCGAGGAGCAGCTCGGCCGCAGCTTCGACCTGCAGGAACTGCAGATCAACCTGATCACGCTGTCAGGCAACGTCGACGAAGACGAAGACACCCTGACCCTGACCTGGAACAGCTGAGAGAGGACTCCGCCATGGACATGAAAACCGCCGCCAAGAAGCTCAGCCTGAAGGACAAGTACAAGCTGTTCACCCGCGACCTGGGCTGGGAGCCGACCTACCGCAGCAAGGACGAGGTGTTCCCCTACGTCCAGTACGAAGGCATCAAGATCCACGACTGGAACCAGTGGGAAGACCCGTTCCGCCTGACCATGGACGCCTACTGGAAGTACCAGGCCGAGAAGGAGCGCAAGTTCTACGCGATCATCGACGCCCACGCGCAGAACAATGGCCACCTGAACATCACCGACGCCCGCTACCTGTCGGCGCTGAAGGTGTTCCTGCAGGCCATCAGCCCCGGCGAGTACGCCGCCCACAAGGGCTTCGCCCGCGTCGGCCGCGAGTTCCCCGGCGTCGGCACCCAGGTCGCCTGCCAGATGCAGGCCATCGACGAGATCCGCCACGCGCAGACGCAGATCCACGCGCTGTCCAACTACAACAAGTTCTACAACGGCTTCCACGCCTTCGCCGAACAGCGCGACCGCATCTGGTACACCTCGGTGGCCCGCTCGTTCTTCGACGACGCCATGTCCGCCGGCCCGTTCGAGTTCATGATCGCCATCGGCTTCAGCTTCGAATACGTGCTGACCAACCTGCTGTTCGTGCCGTTCATGTCCGGCGCCGCCTACAACGGCGACATGGCCACCGTCACCTTCGGCTTCTCGGCGCAGTCCGACGAGGCGCGGCACATGACCCTGGGCCTCGAGTGCATCAAGTTCATGCTCGAGCAGGACCCGGACAACCTGCCGATCGTCCAGGCCTGGATCGACAAGTGGTTCTGGCGCGGCATCCGCGTGCTGAGCCTGGTCAGCACCATGATGGACTACATGCTGCCCAAGCGCGTGATGTCCTGGCGCGAGGCGTGGAACATCTACGGCATCGAGAACGGCACTGCGCTGTTCAAGGACCTGGCCCGCTACGGCATCCGTGCGCCCAAGGGCTGGGACCAGGCCGAAGAGGCCATCGACCACATGTCCCACCAGCTGATGCTCGGCCTCTACCAGTGGAAGTTCGGCACCTCCTTCCACGTGTGGATCCCCTCCGACGAGGACATGGACTGGCTGTCGAAGAAGTACCCGACCACCTTCGACAAGTACTACCGCCCGCGCTGGGAGCACATCAAGAAGCACGAAGCCGCCACCGGCGCGCCGTTCAACAACTTCGGCCTGCCCAAGCTGTGCCAGTGCTGCCAGCTGCCGACCCTGTTCACCGAGCCGGGCGACCCGACCCTGATCTGCCACCGCGAGTCGGTGTACCAGGGCGAGCGCTACCACTTCTGCTCCGACGGCTGCAAGGACGTGTTCGACAACGAGCCGGAGAAGTACATCCAGGCCTGGCTGCCGATGCCGGGGCTGATGCAGGACCTCAAGGGCGACCTCGGCGCCTGGGTCGACTGGGTGTTCCTCAAGGACGGCCAGGACAACGGCGACTACGCCACCTCCCAGGACCGGCAGAACTTCGAGCAGTGGCGCGCCCAGGCCACGTCCAACCAGTAACGCCAGGTGGCGCGGCCGGGGCGCACCCCGGCCGCGCCCGCGAACAGAACAACAAGAAGGAATACGCACATGACCGTAGCCGCCCGCAAAGAATACGTCGGCATCCCCCGCGACCGCGTGGAGAACTTCCACGGCAAGCAGCTGGTGTTCATCAGCTGGGACCACCACCTGCTGATCTGTGCCCCCATCATGTTCTGCCTGCCGCCGCAGGCCACCTTCGGCGAACTGATCGAAAGCCACCTGCAACCGCTGCTGCAGGCCGACCCGGATGCCGCCGCCCTCGACTGGAGCAAGGTCGAGTGGCTCAAGGAAGGCCAGCCGTGGGTGCCGGACTTCGCCGCCAGCCTGGCCGCCAACGGCATCGGCCACAAGGAACAGCTGCGCATGCGCACCCCGGGCCTGCACAGCCTGGTACCGGTGAACTGAGGGGAGGGCGCGCCATGAGCTACGAACTGACCATCGAGCCGCTCGGCCAGACCATCGAGATCGAGGAAGGCCAGACCATCCTCGACGCCGCGCTGCGCGCCGGCATCTACCTGCCGCACGCCTGCTGCCACGGCCTGTGCGCCACCTGCAAGGTGCAGGTCACCGACGGCGAGATCGACCACGGCGAAGCCTCCAGCTTCGCCCTGATGGACTTCGAGCGCGAGGAGCAGAAGTGCCTGGCCTGCTGCGCCACCGTGCAGAGCGACGTCACCATCGAGGCCGAGATCGAGGAAGATCCGGACGCCGAGAACCTGCCGGTGCGCGACTTCCCCGGTGTCGTCAGCCGCATCGAGAGCCTGACCCCGACCATCAAGGGTATCTGGCTCAAGCTCGACGCCCCGGAAGGCATGCACTTCCAGGCCGGCCAGTACGTCAACCTGGAACTGCCCAACGGCATCGGCAGCCGCGCCTTCTCCATCGCCAACGCTCCGGAGGCGGGCGGCGAGATCGAGCTGAACATCCGCATCGTCCCCGGCGGCAGCGGCACCACCTACGTGCACGAACAGCTCAAGGTCGGCGACCGCCTGACCATCAGCGGCCCCTACGGACGCTTCTTCGTGAAGAAGTCCGCCGACGTGCCGGTGATCTTCATGGCCGGCGGCTCCGGCTTGTCCAGCCCGCGCTCGATGATCCTCGACCTCTTGGGCGAAGGCTTTGAAAAGCCGATCACCCTGATCTACGGCCAGCGCAACCGCGACGAGCTGTACTACCACGACGAGTTCCTCGCCCTGGCCGAGCAGCACCCCAACTTCCAGTACGTGCCGGCACTCTCCCACGAACCGGAAGGCAGCGGCTGGCAAGGCTTCCGCGGCTTCGTCCACGAGGCGGCCAAGGAATACTTCGCCAACGACTTCCGCGGCCACAAGGCCTACCTGTGCGGCCCGCCGCTGATGATCGACTCCTGCATCACCACCCTGATGCAGGGCCGCCTGTTCGAGCGCGACATCTACACCGAGAAGTTCATCTCGGCGGCCGATGCCCAGCAGGTGCGCAGTCCGTTGTTCAAGGCGATCTGAGTCACCCTTTGCGGCCGCCCACGGGCGGCCGGTTTTTTGGATCCGACCGCGGGAACCGCATCCCTTGTAGGGGCGAATTCATTCGCCAGCGTGGCCCCGGTCAGGCGAATGAATTCGCCCCTACAGAGGACTAGCGGCGCAACGTCGCTTCGTTTTCGGGAGGAAAGACAGGATGAGTGAAAACAAACTGATCGGCGGCTGCGCCTGCGGCGCGGTGCGCTACGAATCCACAGCCGAGCCGGTCATTGTCGCCCACTGCCATTGCCGCGACTGCCAGCG
The DNA here is from genome assembly GCF_900104805.1 of Pseudomonas oryzae. Taxonomy (NCBI): domain Bacteria; kingdom Pseudomonadati; phylum Pseudomonadota; class Gammaproteobacteria; order Pseudomonadales; family Pseudomonadaceae; genus Pseudomonas; species Pseudomonas oryzae. Next base: position 1,211,058 of record NZ_LT629751.1, read on the forward strand.
CGCCAGCGGCGCCGCCATGTCCACGGTGTTCGCCGTGCCCCGCGTGGCCTTCCGCCGCGAAGGGCCGACCAGCACCTACGCCACCAACGGCGACAGCGGCCACCCGGTGGTCCGCCACTTCTGTCCCGACTGCGGCTCGCCGCTGTTCTCGGACGTGAGCGTGCTGCCCGACCTGCAGTTCGTCCGCGCCGCCAGCCTCGACGACCCGACCGCCGTCAGCCCCACCATGCACATCTACTGCGACAGCGCCCAGCCGTGGGGCAGGCCGCTGGACGACCTGCCGCACTTTGCCAAAATGCCGGGCTGAGCATTTGTGGTCAGCGCGCGCAACTACGCACCCTTGCCCGCACAAGATACGTCAGAGCCATTCCCACTAGTGTGATTTGCGCTCGGCATTCTCGATTTCGGCGAATATCTTCAGATGCTCGGCATGAGAGGGCTGTCCATCGAATATTCTTTCGGCTGAACCGCCTAGCAATGCGTCCCCTGTTTGGCCGTCTCTAGCGAAGGTGATGACGTAACGTTGTCCGTGCAATGTGACGAAGACGTTGTAGTAATCCACTGGCTTGTTGGGCTCTGCAAATGCGCTGTAAATGTAGCGAATACGCTTGCTCAGATCAGGTGGGTCAATGAATACCGGTTCGGTATTTACGTCTTCATAAGGGCCGTAATCGAAAGCCCCGGCGACGACAAAGGGAAGATCTTCCAGTTGCATGCGGGTAAAGGGCATGGGCTTTATTCGCAGCATGGAGACATTGCTGGCACCTTTATCTGCATCCATATGGCGAGGCTTGTACATTCCGCTGGAAAACCATCGGCTGGCGTCGAACATCTCTTCGACCTCGAAGCCACCGTAGTACATCATGACTTTTCCGGGCATAGTTACTTCCTTGGTATTCAGATAAAGGCCTGTGGCAACCAGAAAGGTCGCCAGGGCAAGAGTCCATGCAAGTGCTTTCAATCGCTTCATTGTGGCTTGTACTCCCGCAAGATTGCGGGAACCCCCGTTGGGGTTTCACCTGCGCGAACACCACGAACCGCGCCTTCTGCATCAAGCGGATAGCCAATCAGAATTTCGTTTTTATCGCGACTGTTGGCATGGCGGACGAGGTTCTCCTCCTCTGCGCTAGCGGTTTTTCGGGGAGGTACTGGGGCTGCTTCATTGGGCAACTGGGCGGTAACATCGTTTTTGGCTTTCCGATATGCCGCAAGGCGCCTCTGGTGCTCGGCCAACTGGCGTCTATAGTTTTTTATCGCTTGGGCGTCGGCATTTATCTTGTCCCGAGCACTCGCGAGTCCTGTCCTGTCACTAGAATTACCATAGGTCTGATCGTAATTACTGCGTCGGGGAAATGCCCACACAGTGGTTCGGGTGGCGTCAGCCAATATCTGCGCCAAGCTTTGCTCATACAGTGGATCTTCGTCGTCATCGACCTGCACATCAGCCTGGATGCCAAGCCCAGTTCGGCAGGCGTATGAGTGGATCCTGGCGCCGAGATCGAACGCATCCGGTTTGAGCATCCAAGCCTGGGCGTCGCACAAGCGGTAACTGTCCACCTTGTCCATCTCGTAGCCGAATTCTATGGAGCCAACCAGACCATGGGAGAAAAAGTCGAGTTTCTTGATGTCGCGCTTTTTTGCGGTACGCAGGTTGATGAAGTCTACGAGGTGGGATATAGAGTCCAGTTCACGATACTTTGCTTGATAGCGTGTAGTAACCAAATCGTTCACGGCGTCCAGCAGTTTTCGCTCGTATCCTTCTGTGAAAATCAGGAATATGCGTTGTATGGAGTCGTTAGGGGTTGCAGGCGGGTATAGGCGAGTCTGCCGGATCCCCTGATTGATAAAGCGCATCATGTTGCCTTTCTGCCCCCGCAAGCTCTCCATGATAGTCATGTGTGAAGAGCCAACTACGGTAATGAAGTCCTGCTGCAGATAAACTGGTATCTGCGTAGTACTATGCAGGGTGCTGGTTTTTCCCTGATGTTGCTGAGCCATCACGTCCAATCCTTAGAAGCTGATTCCCTTGTCCCTGAGGTGGTTGGCTGCATCCTTGCCCCACCGTACGACTACCGATTGAGGTTCATCGGTGAACACCCTTTCGGTGTTACCATAGCTATTGGTGTACCCGACAAGTCGCTGACCATCGCTGCATTCCACGCAGTAAAGGATGCCTCCGGCAGGTTGTCCGCTATTTTCGTCAATGAGTTGGTATTGCTCGCTATTCCTGGGCAGTATCTCCGGTGCCGAGAAAGGTGCGGCAGCGGATTGGGTGCCAACCAGCACATCGCCCGAGCCGGTAATGATGAGGCCGCCATGCGCTGTGGCACTGCCCTGAAAGGCTATTGGTTTGCCGTTGATCAGGATGGTGCCGATGCCTTCGGTAACCGTGTCGCCGCAAGCGGTGGCATCGCCAACCCGCAATGCAGGCAGGTTGTTTATCAGCACATTGGGTGAGCCGCTGGTGGTGGGATTGGTGCCGTGGCCTGGCAGAGGGCAGGCATTAAGATCGCCAAGACGTGCTGCTGGTTTCGCCATATTGAAACATCCATGTTTGATTGTGTTGTGGATCTTATAGGGTGATGGATATTGCTGGTGTGCCTCGGATCACCCCATGACCTCATGGGTATGCAGGTCATTTTTCTGAAAGCTGTCGCGTCTTCTCCATTGTCCGCGCGCCTGTAGCGCCGCCAGCCTCGACGACCCGGCAGCGGTCAGCCCGACCATGCACATCTACTGTGCCAGCGCCCAGCAGTGGGGCAAGCCGCTGGACGACCTGCCGCATTTTGCGAAGATGCCGGGCTGAGCCACACCGGTCGAGGTGCGCGTGAGCGCGCCTCAGTCATCAATGGCTGTGTTGGCGGCCAGCCAGACGCATCCCACCTGACCAGCGGCAGTCTGCCGCCTTGTCTCCTTTCAGTTAAAAAGACCAATATAAAGATCTGAAAAGGAGTCCTTATCATGCAAAGCGTACTGGCCGACAAGGCCGTCAGCGTCTCCGAACTGAAGAAGAATCCCTCCGCGGTGATCGGCGGCGCCGATGGCGGGCCGGTGGCGGTGCTCAACCACAACCGGGTGATGGGCTACCTGGTCCCGGCCGAGGTCTACGAGGCGATGATCGAGCGCCTGGAAGATCTGGAACTGGCCGAAATCGCCCGCGCCCGTGCCGGCGAGACGCCCGTGCCGGTGAGCCTGGATGACCTATAGCCTGGAGTTCCTGCCGTCCGCGCTGAAGGAGTGGGAGAAACTGGGCCATACGGTGCGCGAGCAGTTGAAGAAGAAACTGCGCGAGCGCCTGGAACTGCCCAGGGTGCCGGCCGACGCCCTGCGCGAGATGCCGAACCACTACAAGATCAAGCTGCGCGCCTTGGGCTACCGGCTGGTGTGCCGGGTGGAGGACGAGCGCGTGGTGGTGATCGTGGTCGCCGTGGGCAAGCGCGAGCGCGTCGCGGCCTACGAGAAGGCGAAGGGGCGGTAGTTGCTCAGGTGCCGCCCTGCGGCTGACTGAAAGCGGGCCAGCGACAGTCGAGCGCGGCTCTAAAATCCTTGCGATCACACGGATTCCTGGGAATTTCGGCCCACGAACACCGAAAATCCGTGCGTTCGCACGGATTTTTTCTTGTCTGCAGGATCAACCACGCAACTGCTCGACAATCGACTCGAACATGCAGTCGGCGGCCGAGCGGCCATCGTGCAGCGGATTGCAGAACAGCGCCCAGGCATTGGCGTGGTTGGTGTCCAGCGCCTCGTCGATGTCCGGCTCGCCGGCGACATGCCACTTGCGCCCCAGCTGCGCCACCAGGTCCGACGCGTTCGACCGCCCCGGCTCGGCGCGCACGTTGATCCAGCAGTGGCTGCGCGGCGCCGGCCGGTGGTAGGGAATCCGCGAACCCAGCCGCACCAGCAGGCCCGAACCCACCGGGTCCAGGGTCACCAGCATCTCCACCCGGTAGCCCCATTCGCTCAGCCGCTGCGACAGGTGCGCGCCGCTCCAGGCGCCGAGGCTGTGGCCGACGATATAGATGGGCGTGGTCTGGTCATGTACCTCGGCCGCCACCAGCCGGCCGATGGCGGATGCGCTCCATACCTCGTGATAGCCGAGATACAGCGACTGGTAGCCGTCCGTCTGCCCGGCTTCCTCGATGCGCTGGTCGAAAGCGGTCAAAGCATAGGCGATGTTGCGGTAGGGACCGGCCAGGTAGTAGGCCTTCTTGTCACCAGCACCGCCGATGAACAGGGCGACCGCTCTACACGCGGGATGGGTTGCCGCTCCGGGATCTTGATCCTTGGCCGTGGAGACCAGTGTCGGGAGAGGTCGCGATTCACTGGCTCCGCTGGGATGCCGGCTTGAGCTCGCCATTGTGCATCCTCCCAGGATGTATGGAGGCTGTGACAGCAACGCATCAGCGCAGCTGCCGGGTAAGAGCATGATAGTCCCATCGTGCATGGCTCAGTGTCAGGTGCCTCTGCCAAGGCCCGGCTTCCCCGCTCGAGGGTGCTTTCGGGCAAAGGTTGATGCGTATCAAGCGATACCTTTAAGGTATTCGGTCAGAAGAAACAAAGTATTAGCCGGTATCACCCCCTCTCCCTATTCTCACTCCCAAGGCCCAGCCCCGACTAACCCCGGTCGCCCTGGCTGGCCACCCCCAGAACAACAACGCGGAGTGACCATGCGCAAGATTGAGAACTTCATCGCCGGCGAGTACGTCGCCGCTGCCAGCGGCAAGCGTTTCGACAAGCGCTCGCCGCTCGACAACCGCGTGATCGCCTCCATCGCCGAGGCCGGGCGCGGTGAGGTGGATGCGGCGGTCAAGGCCGCGCGTGGCGCGCTCAGCGGCGAGTGGGGCGGGTTGACCACCGAGCAGCGTGTCGAGCTGCTGTACGGCGTGGCCAACGAGATCACCCGCCGCTTCGACGACTTCGTCGAGGCCGAGATGGCCGACACCGGCCAGCCCGCGCATGTCCAGAAGCACGTGTTCATCCCGCGCGGCGCGGCCAACTTCAAGGTGTTCGCCGACGTGATCAAGAACGTGCCCAGCGAATCCTTCCAGATGGCCACCCCGGACGGTCGCGGCGCGCTCAACTACTCGCTGCGCGTGCCCAAGGGCGTGATCGGCGTGATCTGCCCGTGGAACGCGCCGTTCATGCTGATGACCTGGAAGGTCGGCCCGGCGCTGGCCTGCGGCAACACCGTGGTGGTCAAGCCGTCCGAGGAGTCGCCGCAGACCGCCGCACTGCTCGGCGAGGTGATGAACGCCGTGGGCATCCCCAAGGGCGTGTACAACGTGGTGCACGGCTTCGGGCCGGATTCGGCCGGCGAGTTCCTCACCCAGCATCCGGGCGTCAACGCCATCACCTTCACCGGTGAGACCCGCACCGGCGCGGCGATCATGAAGGCCGCCTCGGAAGGCATGCGCGACGTCTCCTTCGAACTGGGCGGCAAGAACGCCGGCATCGTGTTCGCCGATGCGGACTTCGACGCGGCGGTGGAGGGCATCTTCCGCTCCGCCTTCCTCAACTCCGGGCAGGTGTGCCTGGGCACCGAGCGGGTGTACGTCGAGCGGCCGATCTTCGAGCCCTTCGTGCAGGCGCTGAAGGTCAAGGCCGAGGCGGTGAAGTTCGGCCGCCCGGACGATCACAACGCCAACTATGGCCCGCTGATCAGCCAGGAACACCGCGACAAGGTGCTGTCCTACTACCGCAAGGCGGTGGAAGAGGGCGCCACCGTGGTCACCGGCGGCGGCGTGCCGGAGATGCCGGGCGAGCTGGCCGAAGGCGCCTGGGTGCAGCCGACCATCTGGACCGGCCTGTCGGATGACGCGGCGGTGGTGCGCGAGGAGATCTTCGGCCCGTGCTGCCACATCCGCCCGTTCGACAGCGAGAACGAGGTGGTCGCCCTGGCCAACGACAACGTCTACGGCCTGTCCACCACCATCTGGACCAACGACCTGGCCCGCGCCCACCGCATGGCGGCGCGCGTCGAGGTGGGCATCACCTGGATCAACAGCTGGTTCCTGCGCGACCTGCGCACCCCGTTCGGCGGCTCCAAGCAGTCCGGCATCGGCCGCGAGGGCGGGGTGCATTCGCTGGAGTTCTACACCGAGACGCGCAACGTCTGCGTGAAGCTGTAAGCCGCGCCGCGGGCCTGTAGGGGCGAATTCATTCGCCAAGAGATCGGGTAAAGGCGAATGAATTCGCCCCTACAAGAGTCGGCCCGGACATTCGATTGCCTTCGCCCCCACGGGACACAGACATGGACAACAACAAGATCGAGCAATACGGCGATGAGCTGTACGAAGCCTTCGTCGCCCGCCGTGCGGTGCCGCCGCTGCTGAGCCGCGAGCCGGACATCAGCATCGAGGACGCCTACCGCATCCAGCAGCGCTTCGTCGCGCGGCGCCTGGCGGCCGGCGAGACGGTGGTCGGCAAGAAGATCGGCGCCACGAGCAAGCCGGTGCAGGATTTCCTCGGCGTGTACCAGCCGGACTTCGGCATCCTCACCTCGGGCATGGTCTACCAGGAGGGCGACACCATCGACCTCGGCGAGCTGATCCAGCCCAAGGCCGAGGCGGAGCTGGCCTTCGTGCTCAAGCACGACCTCAAGGGGCCGGGCATCACCGCGATGGACGTGATCCGCGCCACCGACTACGTGCTGCCGTGCTTCGAGATCGTCGATTCGCGCATCACCAACTGGCAGATCAAGATCCAGGACACCGTGGCCGACAACGCCTCCTGCGGCGTGTACGTGCTGGGCAAGACCAAGGGCGACCCGCGCAAGCTGGACCTGACCCTGGCCGGCATGGTGCTGGAGAAGAACGGCGAGCTGTTCTCCACCGGCGTCGGCGCCGCGGTGCAGGGTTCGCCGGCCAACGCGGTGGCCTGGCTGGCCAACACCCTCGGCGAGCTGGGCATCCCGTTCAAGGCCGGCGAGGTGATCCTCTCCGGTTCGCAATCGGCGCTGGTGCCGGTGGTCGATGGCGACGAACTGGTGTGCACGGTCGGCGGCCTCGGCAGCTGCCGGGTGAAATTCTCCGGGAGGAGCGCAGCATGAGCAGCAACCTGACCCTGTCCCGCGAGGACATCGTGCGCCTGTGCGAGCGCGTCGAAGGGGCGCAGACCCGCGCCTACGCGATCCCCAAGCTGACCGACGAATACCCGGACATGACCATCGCCGACGGCTACGCCGTGCAGAGCGAGCTGCGCCGCCGCTTCATCGCCAAGGGCCACAAGCTGGTCGGCTGGAAGGCCGGACTGACCTCCAAGGCCAAGATGCAGCAGATGGGAGTCAGCGTGCCCTCCATCGGCTTCCTCACCGACCGCATGGCGCGCCCGGAGAACTCGGCCATCTCCACGTCCGACTTGGTGCACCCGCGCGTCGAGTGCGAGGTGGCCTTCGTGATGAAGGAAACCCTGCAGGGTCCGGGCTGCACCGCGGCCGACGTGCTGGCCGCTACCGACTACGTGCTGCCGGCGGTGGAGATCATCGATTCGCGCTTCTCCGGCTTCAAGTTCGACCTGGCCAGCGTGATCGCCGACAACGGCTCTTCGGCGCGCTTCGTTGGCGGCGGCCGGCCGCGCTACGTCGAGGACCTCGATCTGCGCACCCTCGGCGTGGTGATGGAGAAGAACGGCGAGATCGTCGGCATGGGCGCCAGCGCCGCGGTGCTCGGCCATCCGGCCGAAGCGGTGGCCATGCTGGTGAACATCCTTGCCGAACTGGGCGAGAACCTGCCGGCCGGCAGCTTCGTGATGAGCGGCGGGATCACCGAGGCCGTGCCGGTCAAGCCGGGCGACAGCGTGGTCGCCCGCTTCCAGGAACTCGGCTCCGTATCCATGCGCTTCACCGAATAACAAGAATCTGGAGAGTACCCCCATGCCCATCATCGAAATGCACATGATCGAAGGCCGCACCGTCGAGCAGAAGCAGCGCGTCGCCGCCGCCGTCACCGCGGCGGTCGCCGAGAGCCTGGATTGCAGCCCGGAAACCGTGCGCATCCTGATCACCGAACACCGAGAACACGAGTTCTACGTCGCCGGCCTGAGCAAGCCGCAGCGCGCCGCGCTGCAGGAGCAGGGACAATGAAGAAGATCCGCTGTGCGCTGATCGGCTCGGGCAACATCGGCACCGACCTGATCTACAAGATCCAGCGCAGCGAAGTGCTGGAGCCGGTGTGGATGGTCGGCATCGACCCGGAATCCGAAGGCCTGGCGCGCGCCCGCGAGATGGGCCTGAAGACCACTAGCGACGGCGTGGACGGCCTGCTGCCGCATGTACTGGAAGACAACATCCAGATCGCCTTCGACGCCACCTCGGCCTACGTGCACGCCGAGAACAGCCGCAAGCTCAACGCGCTGGGCGTGCTGATGATCGACCTGACCCCGGCGGCCATCGGCCCGCTGTGCGTGCCGCCGGTGAACCTGCGCGAGCACGCCGAGAAGCTGGAGATGAACGTCAACATGATCTCCTGCGCCGGCCAGGCGACCATCCCGATCGTCCACGCGGTGTCGCGCATCCAGAGCGTCGGCTACGCCGAGATCGTCGCCAGCCTGGCGTCGAAATCCATCGGCCCGGGCACCCGCGCCAACCTCGACGAGTTCACCTACACCACCTCCAACGCGCTGGAGAAGGTCGGCGGCGCGCGCAAGGGCAAGGCGCTGGCGATCATCAACCCGGCCGAGCCGCCGATGATCATGCGCAACACCATCTCCTGCCTGACCGACGACGAGCCGGACCAGGAGCGCATCAGCGCCTCGATCCTCGAGATGATCGGCGAGGTGCAGAAGTACGTGCCGGGCTACCGGCTGGTCAACGGCCCGCTGTTCGACGGCAACAAGGTGGCGGTGTTCATGGAAGTGGCTGGTCTCGGCGACTACCTGCCGACCTACGCCGGCAACCTCGACATCATGACCGCGGCGGCCACTCGCACCGCCGAGATGTTCGCCGAGGAGATCCTTGCAGGAAAGATCCAGCTGCCCACCCCGGAGGTTGCGTGATGAGCCAGTCCAACAGTCTCAAGGGCCGCAAGGTCATCCTCCACGACATGTGCCTGCGCGACGGCATGCACGCCAAGCGCGAGCAGATCAGCATCGAGCAGATGGTCAAGGTCGCCACCGCCCTCGATGATGCCGGGGTGCCCTACATCCAGGTCACCCACGGCGCGGGCCTGGGCGGCAACTCGCTGCAGCACGGCTTCGCCCCGCACAGCAACGAGGAGTACATCAGCGCCGTCGCCTCCAAGATGAAGCAGGCCAAGGTCTCGGTGCTGCTGATTCCGGGCCTGGGCACCATGAAGGAGCTGCAGTCGGCCTACGACTGCGGTGCGCGCAGCGTGCACGTGGCCACCCACTGCACCGAGGCGGACACCTCGCCGCAGCACATCGCCTTCGCCCGCAAGCTGGGCATGGACACCACCGGCTTCCTGATGATGGCCCACCTCAACGATGCTGAAGGCATCGCCAAGCAGGGCAAGCTGATGGAGTCCTACGGCGCGCAGACCGTGTACGTCACCGACTCGGCCGGCTACATGCTGCCGGAGGACGTCAAGGCACGCATCGGTGCCCTGCGCGAGGTGCTCAACCCGGAAACCGAGATCGGCTTCCACGGCCACCACAACCTGGGCATGGGCATCGCCAACTCCATCGCCGCCATCGAGGCTGGTGCCAGTCGCATCGATGGCTCGGCCGCGGGCCTCGGCGCCGGCGCCGGCAACACCCCGCTGGAGGTGTTCGCCGCGGTGTGCGAGCGCATGGGCATCGACACCGGCGTCGACCTGTTCAAGCTGATGGACGTCGCCGAGGACATCATCGTGCCGATGATGGAGCACGTGGTGCGCGTCGACCGCGAGTCGCTGACCCTCGGCTACGCCGGCGTCTACTCGACCTTCCTGCTGCACTCCAAGCGTGCTTCCGAGCGTTTCGGCGTACCGGCGCGCGACATCCTGGTCGAGCTGGGCCGCAGGAAGATGATCGGCGGCCAGGAGGACATGATCCTCGACACCGCGATGACCATGGCCAAGGAGCGCGGGCTGCTGAAGTCGGCCTGAGGCGAGCGCCGGGCAGGGTGACCTGTCCGGCGTTGCCGTTTATGGAGGCCCCTGTAGGGGCGAATTCATTCGCCCCCACGGATCGGGAAATCGGCTCCATGCGTTTGCCCCGGGAGGTGAACATGAGTGCGAACACGGAACTGGCCGTGGTGGTGGGCGCCACCGGCGCCTTCGGCCAGGCGATAGTCGGACGGCTGTGCGCCGCAGGCCTGGAGGTGCTGGCGGTGGCGCGCAGCGCGGCGAGCATCGATGCACTGGCCAGCCGCCATGCCGGCGTGACCGGTTGCGTGGCCGATATCGCCAGCGACGAAGCCATCGTGGCGATTGCCGCCGCCGTCGACCGCCCGGTGCGCATGGTCGTGCACGGGCCGGGCGTGGCGGTGGCTGGTGGGGTGCTGGAGGCGCCGACTTCGGCGCTGGTGGATGCGGTGAACATCAAGGTCGGCGGCCTGCTGCGGCTGGTGCGCGCGGTGGACTCGCGTTTGGTGAGGGGCTCGCGCCTGGTGGCCATCGGCGGCCACTACGGCTTCGAGCCGACCGCCTACGCGGCGGCGGCCGGGGTGGCCAACGCCGCGCTGGCCAACGCCAGCCGCCAGCTCAGCCTGGCCTATGGCCCGCGCGGCATCACCGCGCACCTGATCGCCCCCGGCCCGGCCGATACCGAGCGCCTGCATCGGGTTGCCGCCGACCGTGCCGCGCTGCGCGGGATCAGTACCGAGGCGGTGCTGGCGGAGCTGTGCGCCGAGTCGTCGCTCGGCGCGCTGACCACTCCGGAGCAGGTGGCCTGGGCGGTGACGCTGCTGCTGGCGCCGGAGGCCGATGCGATGACCGGCTCTACGCTGATGCTGGATTCCGGGCGGCGTCGGGGGCTGCCGTAGGGGGCGCCTTGCGCACCCTGCATCTGCGGTGCGCTGTTCGCACCGAATCCATGCCGAAGCCTTGCCGGGCGCAGCGCACCCTGTGCAGGCTGCGGATTGAATGCGCAGACAAAAATAATCGGAGATGCGCCATGCCTGTCGTGAACTTCCATCTGCTTGCCGGACACAGCACCCCGGAGCAGGAAGAGCACCTGCTCAAGGGAGCCTCGCGGCTCTACGCCGAGGTGCTCAAGGCGCCCATCGAGCGGGTGCGGGCCTTCATCACCACCTATCCCGCCAGCCGGTTCGCCGTCGCCGGCGCGCCGTGCAGCGCCAACGGCCTGCACGCGCCGTTCTTCGAATTCATCGTGCTCGACGGCCGCGCGCTGGAAGATCGCCAGCGTCTGCACCAGGGCTTCACCGACCTGCTGGAGGACGTGCTCGGCGTGCCACGCGAGCTGGTGCGCGGCCTGTGCCGACGGGTGCCGCCGGAGGACTGGTCCATCGGTGGCGCGCCGGCCAGCGTGCTGCGCGCCGATGAGGTTGCGGCCCGCGCCGCAGCCGGGGAGGGTGCCGCATGAAACACGAGATCCATATCGAGGACACCGGCGAGCGCTACGCCTGCGACGAGCAGGAAACCGTGCTCAACGGCATGGCCAGGCTCGGCCGCAAGGGCATTCCGGTCGGCTGCCGCGGCGGCGGCTGCGGGGTGTGCAAGGTGCAGGTGACCAGCGGCGACTACCGGACCACCCGCACCATGAGCCGCCAGCACGTCAGCCTCGACGAGCAGGAACACGGCACCGTGCTGGCCTGCTGCATCCAGGCGCAGAGCGACCTGAGCCTCAAGGTGGTCGGCAAGCTGCACAAGGCGGTGTGCAAGGGGGTAATTCCGCCAGCGCCGCTGGCAGACCAATCGGTAGGGGCGAATTCATTCGCCTGACATGGCAGCATCGGCGAATGAATTCGCCCCTACAGGATTGGACAACGCCCTCATGAACGTACTGATCGTCCACGCCCACCACGAGCCGCGCTCGTTCAACAGCGCGCTGAAGGATTGCGCCGTCGAGCAGTTGAGCGCCGCTGGCCACGCGGTGCAGGTTTCCGACCTCCATGCGATGGGCTGGAACCCGGTGGCCAGCGCCGCCGACTTCGGCTCGCGGGCCAACCCGGACTATCTGGTCTACGCCCTGGAACAGCGCCACAACTTCGAGGCCGGCACCCTGGCGCCGGACATCGCAACCGAGATCGCCAAGGTGCAGTGGTGCGACCTGCTGATCTTCAACTTCCCGCTGTACTGGTTCTCGATGCCGGCGATCCTCAAGGGCTGGATCGACCGAGTGATGATTTCCGGGGTGTTCTACGGCGGTCGGCGCATCTACGACCGTGGCGGCATGTGCGGCAAGCGCGCGCTGGTGACCCTGACCCTCGGCGGCCGCGAGCACATGTTCGGCGCCGGGGCGATTCACGGCGAGATCGAAACCCTGCTGCGCCCGCTGCTGCAGGGCAGCCTGGCCTACTGCGGCTTCGCAGTACTGCCGCCCTTCATCGGCTATCACGTGCCCTACGTCGACGACGCAGCGCGTGCGCAGATCCTCGCCGACTACCAGCGCCACCTGGGCGCGCTGGACAGCCTGGAACCGCTGCGCTTCCCCAGTCTCGCCGACTATGACGAACGCCTGCTGCCGCTGGCACGCTGAAACCGTTCATTCACCTGCAATCACAGGAGTTCCTTCATGATCATCGACCTTTCCGCCAAGACTGCCATCGTCACCGGCTCCACCGGCGGTATCGGCCTGGCCATCGCCAGGGGCCTGGCCGACGCCGGGGCGAGCGTGGTGGTCTGCGGCCGCGAGGCGGGGCGGGTCGACGCCGCGCTGGCCAGCCTGCGCGACACCCGCGCCGGCAGCCAGGCCCGTGGCGTGGTGGTCGACGCCGGCACTGCCGAGGGTTGCCGGGCGTTGATCGCCGCCGAGCCGGAGGCCGACATCCTGGTCAACAACCTCGGCGTCTACGGTGCGAAGGAGTTCTTCGCCATCGAGGATGCCGACTGGGAGGAGATCTTCCAGATCAACGTGATGAGCGGCGTGCGCCTGGCGCGCCACTATGCGCGCGGCATGCAGGCGCGTGGCTGGGGACGCATCCAGTTCATCTCCAGCGAGTCGGCATTGAACATCCCCGCCGAGATGGTCCACTACGGCGTCAGCAAGGCGGCGCTGCAGGGCGTGTCGCGTGGCCTGGCCAAGGTGCTGGCCGGCAGCGGGGTGACCGTCAACAGCATCCTGCCCGGACCGACCCGCACCGAGGGGGTGATCGCCTTCTTCGCGCAGATGGCCAGGGAGCGCGGCGTATCGCTGGAGGAGATGGAGGCACTGTTCCTCAGGGAGAACCGCCCCTCGACGCTGATCCGCCGCTTCGCCAGCCCGGAGGAGGTGGCCAGCCTGTGCGTCTATGTCGCCTCCCAGCAGGCCAGCGCCACCACCGGCGCGGCGCTGCGGGTGGATGGCGGGATCGTCGAGAGCATCGCCTGAGTCCGCGAGTCCGCGAGTCCGCCGGCGCAAGGCGTTCGCCGGCGGACGCTCCGGCCAGCCGTGGCGGGGGCAAGGCGGTAAGCGGGTCGCTTGACCGGCGCCGGCGCCCGGCGGCACCCTCGCGGTTCCCTTCGTGCACGGAATCGCCATGAAAAAGAACGTCTTCGTCTTCAGCCGCCTGAGCCCCGAACACCAGCAGCGTCTGCGGCAGAACTTCAACGTCAGCGTGCTCGATCCGGCCGGCGACATCGCGGCCCAGTACGCCGCGGCGCTGCCCGAGGCGCACGGCCTGCTCGGCGTCGGCCGGCGCTTCGGCCGCGCCGAGCTGGAGCGTGCGGCCTGCCTGGAGGTGGTCTCCAGCATCTCGGTGGGCTACGACAACTACGACCTCGACTACCTCAACCAGCGCGGCATCCTGCTCACCAACACCCCGGACGTGCTCACCGAGACCACCGCCGACCTCGGCTTCACCCTGCTGATGGCCGCCGCGCGGCGCGTGCCGGAGCTGGACGCCTGGGTCAAGGCCGGCCACTGGCAGGCGCCGGTGGGGCCGGCGCAGTTCGGCAGCGACGTGCACGGCAAGACCCTCGGCATCCTCGGCCTCGGCAATATCGGCGCGGCCATCGCCCGCCGCGGCCGGTTCGGCTTCAACATGAACGTGCTGTACAGCGGCAACAGCCGCAAGCCGGCGCTGGAAGCGGAGCTGGGCGCGCGCTTCTGCGCCTTCGACGAGCTGCTCGGCGCGGCCGACTTCGTGGTGCTGGTGGTGCCGCTCAGCGAGCAGACCCGCCACCTGATCGGCCGCCGCGAGCTGGCGCTGATGAAGCCGGGTGCCATCCTGGTCAACGTCGCCCGCGGCCCGGTGGTGGACGAGCCGGCGCTGGTCGAGGCGCTGCAGAGCGGCCAGCTGCGCGCCGCCGGCATGGATGTGTACGAGCAGGAACCGCTGCGCGAGTCGCCGCTGTTCGCCCTGCCCAACGTGGTGACGCTGCCGCACGTGGGCTCGGCCACCCACGAGACGCGCCTGGCGATGGCCGAGCTGGCGCTGGACAACCTCGAGCGCGCACTGCTTGGCGGCACGCCGCGCTGCATGGTCAATCCGCAGGTGCGCGAGGCAGGCGCTCGCTGAGGCGAGGGCAGCCGCGCGGCCCTGGTGCGGCGGCTGCCCCTGCGGCCTGTGGTTATAACTACAGGTCACATCGTTCTAAATGCTTATGTAGAAAAGCCGCTATCCTGCCGCCCAGTTTCGATGGAACTTCGCTCCGTGAGCTGGGTGTGATGATGGATGCCGCGATAATCGGTTTTGTGGTGGCTGGCCTGGTGGTCGGCTTTATCGTCGGCATGACCGGTGTCGGCGGTGGTTCGCTGATGACGCCGATCCTGCTGTGGTTCGGCATCAACCCGGCGACTGCGGTGGGCACCGACCTGCTGTATGCGGCGATCACCAAGTCCAGCGGCGTGCTGGTGCACCGCAAGAACGACAACATCGACTGGAAGATCACCGGCTGGCTGGCCCTGGGCAGCGTGCCGGCGGCAGCGCTGACGCTGCTGTTCCTGAACAGCCTGCACACCGACCAGCAGGCCCTCAACGCCCTGATCAAGCAGGCGCTGGGCTTCGTCCTGCTGCTCACCGCCCTGGCGATCCTGTTCAAGAAGCAGCTGATGGCCTTCGCCAGCCGGCATGCCGACGACAGTTTCCACCTCAGTGCCCCGACCCTCAACACGCTGACCGTGGTCACCGGGGTGATCCTCGGCGTGATGGTGACGCTGACCTCCATCGGCGCCGGCGCGCTGGGTACGGTCGCACTGTTCATGCTCTATCCGTTCCTGCCCACCCGCCGCCTGGTCGGCACCGAGATCGCCCATGCGGTGCCGCTGACCCTGGTCGCCGGCCTCGGTCACGCCGGCATGGGCAGCATCGACTGGCAGCTGCTCGGCTACCTGCTGGTCGGCTCGCTGCCGGGCATCTATCTCGGCAGCCACCTGACCGGGCGGATTCCCGAGCATCTGCTGCGTCCCTGTCTGGCGGTGATGCTGTCGCTGGTCGGTTTCAAGCTGGCCTTCTGAGTACTGCCGCATCGGCTGCAGAGCGTTCCCGGAGCCCGCCGCAAGGCGGGCTTTGCATTTGCGGGGGCGTGTGGCGAAGGCGCGCGGTGCGCCTTCGCGCCAGGCCTTACAGGGTGAAGTCGCCCTCGGCGCAGATGGCCTCCAGCGGCAGGCGCGGGCTGGGGGTTTCCCGCGCCTGGAGGGACTCGGGCAGGTTGCTGGCGTCGCCGCGCTTGCCGACGGCGACCATGGCGTGGATCTCGTGGTCGGCCGGAATCTTCAGCGCCTTGCGCGCCAGCTCCTTGTCGAAGCCGGTCATCGCGTGGGTGTGCCAGCCGGCCAGGTGCGCCTGCAGGGCGAAGAAGCCCCAGGCCGCGCCGGTGTCGAAGGTGTGCGAGGGCGCCGGCTGCTCCTCGCTCTTGCCCGGCGGCGCGAAGGTGGTCTTCGACACGATCACCAGCAGCGCCGAGGCGTGCTGCGCCCAGCCGCGGTTGAACTCGTTGAGCAGGCCCAGGTAGCGCGGCCAGTCGGCGCTGTCGCGGCGCGCGTAGAGGAAGCGCCAGGGCTGCGAGTTGTACGCCGAGGGCGCCCAGCGTGCGGCCTCGATGAAGCCGAGCAGGGTGGCCTCGGGAATGTTCTCGTTGTTGAAAGCGCGCGGCGACCAGCGCTCGAGGAACTGCGGGTCGATGTCGTGGGTAGCGACGCGGGGGTTCTTGCTCATGGTCTCTCCTGGCTGGACTGGCACGAGGTCGGGCCGATCCGTTTAGCGAATATCGAAATAGTAAATCAATAGTTTATGCCTGAATGAAGGGGGGCTAGGGTAGGGCATCCGCTGCGCCAGTCCTGTCGCCGCATCCTCCGTCGGCACCGATCGCGCTACCCTTGGCGGCGTGCCCCTGTCCAGGAATGTCCCATGTCCGCATCCACTCAAGGCTTCGCCACCCGCGCCGTGCACAGCGGCAACGACGTCGACCGCCACATGGTCACCCACGCCAAGACCCAGCCGATCTACCAGACCTCGGTGTTCGTCTACGACTCGCTGGCGCAGGTCGACGACTTCCTCGCCGGCAACCCCGACAACTTCATGTACACGCGCATCGGCAACCCCAACCCGGCGGCGCTGGAGGCGCTGATCCGCGATCTGGAGGGCGGCGAAGACGCGCTGTTCTGCGCCTCGGGGATGGCGGCGATCAGCGCCGCGCTGCAGGGCGTGCTGAGCGCCGGCGACCACCTGATCGCCAGTCGCGAGCTGTACGGCACCACGCAGAGCCTGATCGAGAAGGAGCTAAGCCGCTTCGGCATCGCCTCGACGCTGGTCGACATAGGCGACCTGGCCGCGGTGGAAGCGGCGATCACCCCGCAGACCCGGCTGATCTACACGGAAACCGCGTCCAACCCGCTGGTGCGGGTCAGCGACATCCCGGCGCTGGCGGCGCTGGCGAAGCGGTACGGCCTCAAGCTGGTGGTCGACAACACCTTCCTCTCGCCGGCGCTGTACCGCCCGCTGGCCGACGGCGCCGACCTGGTGCTGCACAGCACCACCAAGTACCTCAACGGCCACAGCGACGCCACCGGTGGCATCCTCGCCGGCGACGCCGCGTGGGTGGCGCAGGCGCGGCGCTTCCAGATCAACGCCGGCGGCAGCGCCAGCCCGTTCGAGGCCTGGCTGACCTTCCGCGGCGCCAAGACCCTGGCCCTGCGCATGCAGGCCCACTCGCGCAATGCCCAGGCGCTGGCCGAGGCGCTGGAGGGGCATCCCAGGGTGGCGCGCGTCTACTACCCGGGGCTGCCGTCGCATCCCGACCACGAACTGGCCACGCGCCTGTTCCCCAACGGCTGCTCGGGGATGCTCAGCTTCACCCTCAGGGGCGGGCTGGACGAGGTCGACCGGCTGATCCAGTCCCTGCAGCTGGCGGTGTTCGCCCCCTCGCTGGCCGGCGTGGCGACCAGCATCAGCCACCCGGGCAAGACCTCGCACCGTGCGCTGGATGCGGCGACCCTGGCCAGCCTGGATATCCACGACGGCACCGTGCGCGTCTCGGTGGGCATCGAGGAGGCGGCGGACATCGTCGCCGACTTCGTGCAGGCGCTCGACCGCATCTGAGCTGCCCGGCCGTTACTCGTGCAATTCTCGCAGGCGCGCGTGGTCTACTGGCGCTTGTCGACGCCCGCCGGGCATGCCTGGCGGGCCATATGGAGAGCCGTCCGATGCTTCGCCCTGTTCTGTACGCCGTGCTGTCGCTGCTGCTCGGCGGACCGCTGCACGCCGCGCCGCTGCCGCTGTTCGACTTCGCCAGTCCCGGGCCGGCGGTGGCCCTCGCCACCGACAACGCCGCGCTGGCGGCCGGTGCCGCCGAGCTGACCGCGCAGGGCGAGGCGTTGCGCCGGGTGACCTTCGCCGCCGGCGATATGGCCAGCCTGCGCCTGACTCCGCTCGCAGGCAGCTGGGACTGGTCTGCGGCCAGCGCCCTCAGCCTGCGCCTGCAGAGCGCGATGGACTGGGCGCTGACCCTCGACGTGAAGATCGAGAGCGCCGACGGCCAGGTGCTGAGCAGTCGCATCGCCCTGCCATCCGGCCCGGCGCAGGAGCTGCTGGTGCCGCTGCAGGCCGGTTCGCCGCGCGGCCAGGGCATGCGCTCCGCGCCGCCGATGCCGTGGGGCGAGGGCGAGCGGCGCACCCTGCTGGCCACCCAGGTGGACGGCCGGCTCGACCGCAGCCGGGTGGTGGCGGTCACCTTGTCCCTCGACCATCCCAATGCGCCGCAGAGCCTGCTGCTCGGCCGCGTCGGCGTGCGCAGCGAGGCGGATCTGCAGCAGGCCGCCTATGCCGGCATCGTCGACGGCTACGGCCAGTTCAGTCGCGGGCAGTGGCCGGAGAAGATCGCCAGCGACGCCCAGCTGCGCGAGGCGGCGGTGACGGAGAACCTCCTGCTGCAGCGCTGGCTGGCCGAACGGCCGCGCCAGGACCGCTTCGGCGGCCTGCTGGATGGCCCGAGCTTCGCCGCCAGCGGCTTCTTCCGCACCGAGAAGCGCGACGGCCGCTGGTATCTGGTCACCCCGGACGGCCATCCGTTCTACTCCCTCGGCGTCAACGCGATCAGCGCGGTGCAGAGCGCCACCTACGTCGAGGGCCGCGAGGCGATGTTCGCCGAGCTGCCGGCGCCCGGCAGCGCGCTGGCCGCCTACTACGGCGTCGGCGACAGCCGCCGCGGCACCGGCGCCAGCCGCGATCTGGGCTTCGCCCACGGCCGCTGGTTCGACTTCTACCGCGCCAACCTGCGGCGAAGCTACGGCGCGCCGGCCTGCAGCGGCGCGCCGGAGTGTGGCGACTTCGACAGCCCGCGCTGGACGGTGCACACCCTGGAGCGCCTGCAGGCCTGGGGCTTCAACACCATCGGCAACTGGAGCGACGCCACGCTGGTCGACGCGCGACGCGTGCCCTACACCCTGCCGCTGCTGATCGCCGGCAACTTCGCCACCGTCAGCACCGGCCTCGATTTGTGGGGCGGCATGCCCGACCCGTTCGATCCGCGCTTCGCCGAAGCCGCCGAGCGCGCCGTGCGGGTCGCCAGCGCGGGGCACGCCGACGATCCCTGGCTGATCGGCTACTTCGCCGACAACGAGCTGGCCTGGGTCGGCATCGGCGAGCCGTTGCGCGCGCGCTACGCGCTGGCGCTGGGCAGCCTGCGCCTGGGGCCGGAGTCGCCGGCCAAGCGCGCCTTCGTCGAGCAGCTGCGCGGCCGCTACGCCACCGCGCAGGAGCTGGCGGCGGCCTGGGGCATCGCGCTGGCCGACTGGAGCGTGCTGGAGGGCGCGGGTTTCGCGGCACCGTTGCCGGAGGCCGGGCATCCGGCCATCGAGGAGGACCTGCAGCGCTTCCAGCGTCTGTACGCCGACACCTACTTCCGCATCGTCGCCGAGCAGCTCGCGGCGCAGGCGCCCAACCACCTGCTGCTCGGCGGGCGTTTCGCCGGCACCATTCCGGAGGCGGTGGACGCCTGCGCCCGCCATTGCGACGTGCTGAGCTTCAACTTCTATACCCGCGAGCCGCAGCACGGCTACGACTTCGCCGTGCTGCGCGCACTGGACAAGCCGCTGCTGATCACCGAGTTCCACTTCGGCTCGCGCGACCGCGGGCCGTTCTGGGGTGGCCTGCAGGAGGTGTGGACCGAAGAGCAGCGCGGCCCGGCCTATGCGCACTACCTGGCGCGGGCGCTGGAGGAGCCGAGCATCGTCGGCCTGCACTGGTTCCAGTACCTCGACCAGCCGGTCACCGGCCGCCTGCTCGACGGCGAGAACGGCCACCTCGGCCTGGTGGCGATCACCGACCGGCCCTATTCCGGCTTCGTCGCGGCGGTGCGGGAGGCCAACCGGGCGGTCGCCGCGAAACTGACCGGCGATGAGCGGGCGGCCAGCCGCTGATCGGCCGGCGATCCCGCCCGCCAGGCGCGGGTTACAGGACGATCCCCAGCAGGCGTTTCAGCAGCTCCTCCAGGGGCATCATGGTCAGCAGCAGAGGCCCCACCGGCAGCAGGGTGGTGATCGCGAGACGGATGATCACATCGCGGGTGACCGGGGCGAGGCGCATCTCCTGCACCACCGCGAAGCTGTTGCCAAGGTCGGCGAGCGACTGGATATCGCCGCTGCCCACCAGTGGTTCGTCAGGCGCGGCGCCACCGCGCAGCCATTTGCGGTCGAATTCGCGCACGTAATTCATCGCCAGCCCGCCGTATTCGCGCAGGCCGACCCGTTTGGCCGCGGCCAGCTGGGCGGTGAAAACGAACAGCGGGGCGAGTACCAGCATCTGGATGAACGTGACCACCAGGGCAATCTCGGCCTTGTACGCCGGCAGAGTGGTGCCGAGGTGGATGACCCGGTTGGCCAGAATGCCGGCCAGCAGTGCGCCGTGGGCAAGCGCGAGCGGCATGAAGGCGTAGGCCGAGTTGGCCAGGAAGCCCAGCCCGCCGACCCGGTCCGGGTGGGTCGGGATCAGGTTCAGCTCGATGCGCGATACCTGCCAGAGAAAGCGCATCCAGATGGCGATGCGGAAGAACCAGCGCACCAGCAGGAACTGGAATACCGGCACGCTGACATAGCCGTACCAGACCCCGGCCAGCGACAGCTCGAACCCCGAATCGGTCGGCACCGTATACCAGGAGGCGGTATCCAGCACGGCGAACTGGCGCCAGATGACGAGCACGCCCAGCCCGTAGACCAGCGCGATGAGCAGCGCCTCGGCGGTCACCGAGTTGCGCAGGCGCATGGCGGAGGCGATGGCGGATTCGAAACGACTCCGCTCGTGGTCCGCAACCAGCCCCCGCGCGAGGAATTGCTGCACCACCGGACGGATGCGCTGGTGCACGACCAGTTCGGCGACGATCAGCAACGGCATCGCGATCAGAAAGCGGATATGGACTTCGAAATCCATGAGGAAGGGAATGGCCACTCCGCCATCCAGCAACCGCCCCTCCAGCGCCGAGAACAGCAGCAGCGGCAGCCAGGCGAACAGGGCGATCACCACTATGCGCTTGCGCACCAGTTCGAGCGTATCGCCCGAGAGGTGGGCGCGGCGGAACAGCTGAAACAGCGGGCCGCCGAGCACCAGCGAGAAGTCGCCCGGATCGCTGGCGAACTGTGCGGACGGTGGCGGGCGGCCATTGCTTGACTTCATGGATGGCTCCGATGCCGTGTCGATGTTCCGGTTTGCCCCGCTCAGAGCGGGCCCAGATAGTCCTGCTTGCCGACCTCGACGCCATGGTGGCGCAGGATTGCGTAGGCGGTGGTCAGGTGAAAGAAGAAGTTGGGCAGGGCGAAGGTCAGCAGGTAGGCCTGCCCGCTGAAGTGGATTTCCCGCTCGTGCGCCTTGAGCACGATGGGCCGCTCCTCGCTGCCGTCGACCTGGGTTGCCGTTATCCCCTGCAGGAAGGTCAGCGTCCTGGCGATACGCTCCTGCAGCTCGGCGAAGCTGCTTTCCGTGTCGGCAAAGCTCGGCACTGCGATGCCGGCCAGGCGCGCGGCGCAGCCCTTGGCGGTGTCGGAGACGATCTGCACCTGACGCACCAGCGGAAACATGTCGAGGGCGAGGCGGGCATCCAGCAAGACCGCCGGGGCGATCTTGCGCGCTTCGGCGTGGGCGGCGGCCTTGCGCAGCAGGGCGGCGAGGTTTTCCAGCCCGCGGCAGAGCACGGGGATGGAGGCCTGGTACATGGACAGGGACATTTTCGACTCCTTGGCGGGATCGCCGGCACCGGCTTGCGCGGTGCCAGCTCCCTTCAGGTTAGTCGACGACGTGCCGTGCAGCCGCCTGTCGCCGGGGCATGCGCAGGGATTCGCGCAACCGCCACTGGGCGGCGCGCATGCTGTCGCTGGAGGTGTGCTGTCTGGGGACGGGTATTCCCGGTGCGGCCGCCGAAAGCATGCCCGGCGGCGAATTCTCAGGCTGTGTCCGCACTGGCTGTTGCGCGGGGTAATGACCGAGAGATGTTCACTTGCAGGGCGATGCCGGGACTCGCTCGGTAGCGCCGTGACTGGCTGACCACCGTGCGGAGCCCCGCCGGCCGGCGGGGCTCCCGGGCCGGGCCGGTCAGAAGGCCTCGGCGACAGCACCCCGCGCCGGCAGCGACCGCGCGGCCGTAGCGGGAGCCGCGCTGCGGTAGCTGGCGCTCTCCTCGCCGACCTTGAACAGCGCCACGGTCTGCACCAGCTCCTCGGCCTGGCTGTGCAAGCTGGTCGCGGCGGCGGCCATCTCCTCGACCAGGGCGGCGTTCTGCTGGGTGGCGTGATCCATCTGGGTGATGGCCAGGCCGACCTGGCTGACCCCGGCGCTCTGTTCGCGGCTGGCGGCGCTGATCTCGCCCATGATGTCGGTGACCCGCTGGATGGCCTCGACCACGTCCTGCATGGTGCTGCCGGCCTGGTCGGCCAGGCTGCTGCCGGCGGCGACGCGCTCGACGTTCACCGCGATCAGCTGCTTGATCTCGCTGGCGGCGTCGGCCGAGCGCTGCGCCAGGGTGCGCACCTCGTTGGCCACCACGGCGAAGCCGCGGCCCTGTTCGCCGGCACGCGCGGCCTCGACCGAGGCGTTCAGCGCGAGGATGTTGGTCTGGAAGGCGATGCCGTCGATCACGCTGATGATCTCGGACATCTTGCGGGAGCTGTCGTCGATCTCGCGCATGGTGTCGACCACCCGGTCGACCACCGAGCCGCCGCGCACGGCCACGTCGGAGGCGCTCATCGCCAGCTGGTTGGCCTGGGCGGCGCCCTCGGCATTGTTCTGCACGGTGCTGCCCAACTGCTCCATCGAGGCGGAGGTTTCCTCCAGGGCGCTGGCCTGGCTTTCGGTCCGCGAGGACAGGTCCCCGTTGGCCTGGGAGATCTGCGCGCTGGCGACCGCGACGCTCTGCGAGCCCTGGCGCACGTTGGCGACCACCGCGCACAGGCTGTCCTGCATGTGCTTGAGCTGGGCCATCAGGCTGTTGTCGTCGCCGTCGCGCAGACGGATCGGCTGGCTCAGGTCGCCCTGCGCCACGCGGCTGGCGATGGCCGCGGCATCCTCGGGGTCGCCGCCGATCGGGCGCAGTACCATGCGGTTGAGGGCGATGCTCAGGCCGACGGAAACCAGCACGATGCTCAGCAGGCCGAGCGCGATGGCCACGTTGCGCAGGATGGCGATGCCGGCCAGCACCTCGTTCTCCGGCACGTTGGCGACGAAGGCCCAGGGCGTGCTGGTCGCGCCGACCTTGAACGGGACATACAGGCGCGTCACCTCGGTGCCCAGGCGCGCGTCGATCAGGCTCTCGCGGTGCATCTGGCCGGCGGCGATCAGGCCGCGCTGCTCCTCGCTGAAGCCGGCGTCGGTCATGTCGCGGCCGACGTTGGCCGGGTCGCGGTCGGCGACGACGATACCGGCGTTGGACAGCAGGGTCGCGTAGCCGGTATCGAACAGGCGCAGCTTGCCGACCATCTCCTGCAGGCTGGCCAGCGCGATGTCGACGCCCGCCACGCCGAGGAAGCGGCCGTCGACGATGATCGGTACGGTCAGGGTGGTGATCAGGGTTTCCTTGCCGGCCACGGTGTAGAGGTAGGGGTCGAGCAGCACCGGCTGGCGTGTCTGCTTGGCCAGCTGGTAGTAGTCGCCGGCGCCGGACTTGTCATAGTCGATCAACGGCTCGACCTGCAGGCTGCCGGCGCCACGATTCCAGTAGGGCACGAAGCGACCGCTGGCATCGTGACCGGCGGTGTTGGCGTACTTGGCATCCTTGCCGTCGAAGGCATCGGGCTCCCAGCCGCTCCACACCCCGAGGAGACCGGGATTGCCGGCCAGCACGCCGCGCAGAATGGTGTTGGCCGTCTCGCGGTCGGCCTTGCCGCTGCTGCGCAGGCTGCCGAGCGTGTCGGCCAGTACATGGGCGGTGTTGAGGGCGCGCTCGATGCTGAGCGAGACGGCCGAGCTTTCGTGCTCGGCCCGCTCGCGGGCGTAATCGAGCGCCGTGTCGTTCTGCAGGGAGGCCGCCTGCTGGCTGAGCACCGTCACGGTGGCGGCGAAGCCGACCAGTACGATGGATACCACGCATGCCAACAGCCTGGCGCGCAGGCTCATCTTCTTCCTTTCCAAGATTCAACCTCTCGACTCGTCAGGGTGACGCACGGAGCAACGCACCACGCTGGTAGCGCGGGGGCGGTCCCGGCATGCCGTGCGGACAGTCCGGCTGCCCGGCACAGATCCCGGCAGGCGCAGGGGTAGACGCCTTGCGCTGGGATTTGTGTGACGAATGTCTCACATGTTTTGCATTGCGAGAAGTGTCGCCTTGACAGATATTCGAATTGGTCTACGTGCTCCGGTATCGGCACGGCCGGTGCCGGCTCAGATCGCCACCAGCCCGCGCACGCCGTCGGCTTCCATGCTCTCGCCGCGGCCCTGCTGGACGATCTCGCCGCGCGACATCACCAGGTACTGGTCGGCCAGTTCGGCGGCGAAGTCGTAGAACTGCTCGACCAGCAGGATGGCCATGTCGCCGCGCGCGGCGAGCCGCCTGATCACCGCGCCGATCTCCTTGATCACCGAGGGCTGGATGCCTTCGGTGGGTTCGTCGAGGATCAGCAGGCGCGGGCGGCTGGCCAGCGCGCGGCCGATGGCCAGCTGTTGCTGCTGGCCGCCGGAGAGGTCGCCGCCGCGGCGGTGCTTCATCTCGCGCAGCACCGGGAACAGCTCGTAGATGGATTCCGGCACTGCCTTCGCCTCGCTGGCGCTGAAGCGCGACAGCCCCATCAGCAGATTTTCCTCGACGGTCAGGCGGGCGAAGATGTCGCGGCCCTGCGGCACGTAGGCGATGCCGGCATGCACGCGCTGGTGCGGCTTGTAGCCGGTGATCTCGGCATTTTCCCAGAGGATCTTCCCGTCCTTTGCCGGGATCAGGCCCATCAGGCATTTCAGCAGGGTGGTCTTGCCCACCCCGTTGCGGCCGAGCAGGCAGGTGACCTCGCCGACTTTCGCCTCGAACGACAGGCCGCGCAGGATGTGGCTGCCGCCGTAGTACTGGTGGAGTTGCTGGACTTGCAGCATGTGTCTGTCCTCTTGCAGGGGACGCCGGGGCGTCCCGTCAACATTGCCGGGTCTGCCTGGTGCGCACGGCGCACCCTACCGGGCACGCTTCGTAGGGTGCGCTGCGCACCCCGTGCATCTCAGCGCCCCAGATACACCTCGATCACCCGCTCGTTGGCCTGCACCTGCTCCAGCGAGCCTTCGGCCAGCACGTGGCCCTGGTGCAGCACGGTGACGTGGTCGGCGATGGAGCCGACGAAGCCCATATCGTGCTCGACCACCATCAGCGAATGCTTGCGCGACAGCGAGGTGAACAGCTCGGCGGTGAACTCGGTCTCGGCGTCGGTCATCCCCGCCACCGGCTCGTCGAGCAGCAGCAGGTGCGGCTCCTGCATCAACAGCATGCCGATCTCGAGGAACTGCTTCTGGCCGTGGGAGAGCAGGCCGGCCGGGCGCTTGCGCGCGCCTTCCAGGCGGATGGTGGCGAGCACCTCGTCGATGCGGTCGCGCTGTTCGCCGGTCAGCCGCGCGCGCAGGCTGGCCCACACCGACTTGTCGGTCTTCTGCGCCAGTTCGAGGTTTTCGAACACGCTGAGCGCCTCGAACACCGTCGGCTTCTGGAACTTGCGGCCGATGCCGGCCTGAGCGATCTCCACCTCGCTCATCCCGGTCAGGTCGAGCTGCTCGCCGAACCAGGCCTGGCCGCTGTCCGGGCGGGTCTTGCCGGTGATCACGTCCATCATGGTGGTCTTGCCGGCGCCGTTGGGGCCGATGATGCAGCGCAGCTCGCCGACGCCGATGTACAGGTTGAGGTCGGTCAGCGCCTTGAAGCCGTCGAAGCTGACGTTGATGCCCTCGAGGGTGAGGATGGTGCCGTGGCGGACGTTGACGCCCTTGCCGACCAGATGGCCGGTGTCCAGCGGCAGGTCGGCCTGGTGGGTGGTGGCGGCGTTCATTGCTCTTTCTCCTTGCGCAGCAGACCGATCACGCCCTTGGGCAGGTACAGGGTGACGACGATGAACAGGGCGCCGAGGAAGAACAGCCAGTACTCGGGGAAGGCCACGGTGAACCAGCTCTTCATGCCGTTGATCAGCCCGGCGCCGAGCAGCGGGCCGATCAGCGTGCCGCGCCCGCCGAGGGCCACCCACACCGCCGCCTCGATGGAATTGGTCGGCGACATCTCGCTGGGGTTGATGATGCCCACCAGCGGCACGTACAGCGCCCCGGCCAGGCCGCACAGCACGGCGGACAGCACCCAGATGAACAGCTTGTAGCCGCGCGGGTCGTAGCCGCAGAACATCAGGCGGTTCTCGGCGTCGCGCAGCGCGGTGAGCACCCGGCCGAACTTGCTGCGCGCCAGGCGCAGGCCCAGGTACAGGCTGCCGGCCAGCAGCGCGACTATGCACAGGAACAGCACGGCGCGGGTGCCGGTGGCGGTGATGTCGAAGCCGAGCAGGGTGCGGAAGCTGGTGAAGCCGTTGTTGCCGCCAAAGCCCGTCTCGTTGCGGAAGAACAGCAGCATGCCGGCGAAGGTCAGCGCCTGGGTCATGATCGAGAAGTACACGCCCTTGATCCGCGAGCGGAAGGCGAAGAAGCCGAACACCAGCGCCAGCAGGCCGGGCGCCAGCACCACCAGGCACAGGGTCCAGAGGAAGCTGGACGTGCCGTACCAGTACCAGGGCAGCTCGGTCCACGACAGGAAGGTCATGAACGCCGGCAGGCCGTCGCCCGCGCTTTCGCGCATCAGGTGCATGCCCATGGCGTAGCCGCCGAGGGCGAAGAACAGCCCGTGGCCGAGCGACAGCAGCCCGGCGTAGCCCCACACCAGGTCGAGGGCCAGGGCGACCACCGCGTAGCAGAGGATCTTGCCGACCAGGGTCAGGGTGTAGGCCGAGACGTGCAGGGCGCTGCCGGCCGGCAGCAGGTGCAGCAGCGGCAGGGCGACCAGCACGGCGAGCAGCGCCAGGCCGAGGGCGAGCGCCGCGCGCGGGCCGAGCTGGCCGGCGGCGCGCGCCAGCAGGCTGTTGTTGAGTGGCGTGGGGTTGAGAGGCATGTTCATCAGTCGATCACCCGGCCCTTGAGGGCGAACAGGCCCTGCGGACGCTTCTGGATGAAGAGGATGATCAGCGCGAGGATGAGGATCTTGCCCAGCACGGCGCCGATCTGCGGTTCGAGGAGCTTGTTGGCGATACCCAGGCCCGAGGCGGCCATCACCGTGCCGGCCAGCTGGCCGACGCCGCCGAGCACCACCACCAGGAAGGAGTCGATGATGTAGCTCTGGCCGAGGTCCGGGCCGACGTTGCCGATCTGCGACAGGGCCACGCCGCCGAGGCCGGCGATGCCCGAGCCGAGGCCGAAGGCCAGCATGTCCACCCGCCCGGTCGGCACGCCGCAGCAGGCGGCCATGTTGCGGTTCTGGGTGACCGCGCGCACGTTGAGGCCCAGGCGCGTGCGGTTGAGCAGCAGCCAGGTCAGCACCACCACGCCCAGGGCGAAGCCGATGATCGCCATGCGGCTGTAGGGCAGCACCAGGTTGGGCAGCACCTGCAGGCCACCGGACAGCCAGCTCGGGTTGGCCACCTCGACGTTCTGCGCGCCGAACAGCACGCGCACCGCCTGGATCAGGATCAGGCTGATGCCCCAGGTGGCCAGCAGGGTTTCCAGCGGGCGGCCGTAGAGGTGGCGGATCACCGTGCGCTCCAGCGCCATGCCGATGGCGGCGGTGACCAGGAAGGCCAGCGGCAGCGCGGCCAGCGGGTAGAGGTCGAGGTAGCCGGGGGCGAACTTCTGGAAGGCGCCCTGCACCAGCCAGGTGGTGTAGGCGCCGAGCATCAGCATCTCGCCGTGGGCCATGTTGATCACCCCGAGCAGGCCGAAGGTGATGGCCAGGCCGAGGGCGGCGAGCAGCAGGATGGAGCCGAGCGACAGGCCGCTGAACGCCTGGCCGAGCAGTTCGCCGACCAGCAGGCGGCGCTCCACCTGATGCAGGCTGGTTTCGGCCGCCTTGCGCACCCGGGCGTCGCTTTCCGCGCTGGCCAGCAGCGCCTCCAGGCGGGTGCGCGCCAGCGGCTCGCCGCTTTCGCCGAGCAGGCGCACGGCGGCCAGGCGTACCGCCGGGTCGGCGGCAGCCAGTTGCAGGTTGGCCAGCGCCAGCGCCAGGGCGTCGCGCACGGCGTCGTCGTCCTCGGCGGCCAGGCGCGCGTCGAGCAGGGCGAGCTGCGCCGGCTTGGCGCTCTTCTGCAGTTGCCGGGCGGCGGCCAGGCGCACCGCCGGCGCGGCGTCGAGCAACTGGTGGCTGGCCTGGGCGCTGGCGAGCAGGGCGCGCAGGCGGTTGTTCAGGCGCAGCGGTTTCGGCGTGCCTTGCGGCTGGGCCGTGTCTTCGACGGCGACGAAGCGGCCGTCCTGGGCGATGAACGGCTGTCTGGCGCTGTCGCCGGCCAGGCGGCCCTGTTGCAGGGCGTCGAGCAGCGGCAGGCGCTCGGGGGCGGGCGCGGCGGCCCAGTCTTCGAGCAGCTGGGCCTGGCGCGCCGGGCTGGCGGCGACGAAGTCGGCGGCGTCGCCGGCGTGCGCCGCGAAGGGCAGCCACAGCAGCAGGCTCAGCAGGATTCGGGTAAGGGGGGTGGGCATGGGTCTGTCCTGAATATCCCGATGACGGCTCGGGACCCTGTAGGAGCGGGCTTGCGCTGGTCGCCACGCGCTGCGTGGCAAGCCATGGCGGAACGCTGCGCGTTCCAGCGGCGTTCCCACGCGGAGCGTGGGAACGGTCGAGCAAGGTCGCTTAGTTCGACTTCACCGCGTAGTCCGGCTTCTTGTCGTTGCCGGGGATGAACGGGCTCCACGGCTGGGCGCGCAGCGGGCCTTCGGTCTGCCAGACCACCGAGAACTGGCCGTCCTCCTGGACCTCGCCGATCATCACCGGCTTGTGCAGGTGGTGGTTGGTCTTGTCCATGGTCAGGGTGTAGCCCGACGGCGCCGCGAACGACTGGCCGGCGAGTGCCTCGCGCACCTTGTCGACCTCGGTGGTGCCGGCCTGCTCGACGGCCTGCGCCCACATGTGGATGCCGACATAGGTGGCCTCCATCGGGTCGTTGGTCACCGCCTTGTCGGCGCCCGGCAGGTTCTTCGCCCTGGCGTAGGCCTGCCACTTGTTGACGAACTCGCTGTTGGCCGGGTTTTCCAGCGACTGGAAGTAGTTCCAGGCGGCGAGGTGGCCGACCAGCGGCTTGGTGTCGATGCCGCGCAGCTCCTCCTCGCCGACCGAGAAGGCCACCACCGGCACCTCGGTGGCTTCCAGGCCCTGGCTGGCCAGTTCCTTGTAGAACGGCACGTTGGAGTCGCCGTTGACCGTGGAGATCACCGCGGTCTTGCCGCCGGCGGCGAACTTCTTGATGTTGGCGACGATGGTCTGGTAGTCGCTGTGGCCGAACGGGGTGTAGACCTCCTCGATGTCCTTGTCGGCCACGCCCTTGGACTTGAGGTAGGCGCGCAGGATCTTGTTGGTGGTGCGCGGATAGACGTAGTCGGTGCCGAGCAGGAAGAAGCGCTGGGCGCCACCGCCGTCCTCGCTCATCAGATACTCGACCGCCGGGATGGCCTGCTGGTTCGGCGCCGCGCCGGTGTAGAACACGTTGGGCGACAGCTCCTCGCCTTCGTACTGCACCGGGTAGAACAGCAGGCCGTTGAGTTCCTCGAACACCGGCAGCACCGACTTGCGCGACACGCTGGTCCAGCAGCCGAACACCACGTCGACCTTGTCCTGGGTCAGCAGCTGGCGGGCCTTCTCGGCGAACAGCGGCCAGTTGGAGGCCGGATCGACCACCACCGGCTCGAGCTGCTTGCCGTTGACCCCGCCCTTGGCGTTGATCTCCTCGATGGTCATCAGCGCCATGTCCTTGAGCGAGGTCTCGGAGATGGCCATGGTGCCGGACAGCGAATGCAGGATGCCGACCTTGATGGTTTCGGCGGCCTGCACGGTGAAGGGGAACAGGCCGCTGAGCATCAGGGCGCTGGCGGCGAAGGCGGACTTGAGCAGGGGACGGCGTTGCATGCGGTGAATCTCCGGTGGGCGTTGGATGGGACACAGCATGGTCCGCCGGCCGCCCGGGGCGTTATACGCAGCATTACGTAAGCGCCTACGTCATCTGACGTATCCAGCCGCTGCGCCCTGATGGTGCATCCTCTGCCCCATGAAGAGATCTTGGTGCACATCCCTGGCGTCAGGCCGGCCCGACTGGGTCGCGGCGGGCCTGCGCATGGCGAAAAGCGGCTCCGTAACGGGGCAGGGCACGCTCCTTGCAGGTGCGCCGCACCCGCTCCAGGAAATCCCCGCCGTGCACGCCAACGGACCCCAGCGCATCGTCAACATCCGCCGCGACTACAACAGCTGGGTAGCCGACGAGACGCGCGAAGACTACGCCCTGCGCTACACGCCCGCCTCGTTCCGCAAGTGGTCGGAGGGGCGCATCGCCAACACCGCGCTCGGCACCCTGTCGTTCCTGGTGCTGGAGGCCATCGGCGCCACCCTGGTGCTCAACTACGGCTTCACCAACAGCCTGTGGGCGATCCTCGCCATGAGCCTGGTGATCTTCCTCACCGGCCTGCCGATCAGCTACTACGCCGCGCGCCACGGCATCGACATGGACCTGCTGACCCGCGCCGCCGGCTTCGGCTACATCGGCTCGACCATCACCTCGCTGATCTACGCCAGCTTCACCTTCCTGTTCTTCGCCCTCGAGGCGGCGGTGATGGCGGTGGCGCTGGAGATGTACTTCGCCATCCCGCTCGGCCTCGCCTACGTGGTCAGCGCCCTGGCGGTGATCCCCCTGGCGGTCTACGGGGTGACCCTGATCAGCCGCCTGCAGGCCTGGACCCAGCCGCTGTGGCTGCTCCTGCTGCTGGTCCCGTATGCCGCGGTGCTGCTCGCCCATCCGCAGCTGCCCGGCGAACTGGCGGGCTTCGCCGGCAGACAGGGCGACAACGGCTTCGATCCGCTGGCCTTCGGCCTGGCCTGCACCCTGGTGCTGGCGCTGGTCACGCAGATCGGCGAGCAGGTCGACTACCTGCGCTTCCTGCCCGAGCAGACCGCCGCCAACCGCGGCCGCTGGTGGGCGGCACTGCTGCTCGCCGGCCCCGGCTGGATCGTCCCCGGCGCGCTGAAGATGCTCGGCGGCGCACTGCTGGCGGTGCTCGCCCTGCAGTACGGGGTGAGCATGGAGCACGCCGACGAGCCGGCGCAGCTGTACCGGGTGGCCTACCAGCAGCTGTTCGCCGACCCGCACTGGGCGATGGCGGCGATGATGCTGCTGGTGGTGGTGTCGCAGCTGAAGATCAACGTCACCAACGCCTACGCCGGCTCGCTGGCCTGGTCGAACTTCTTCGCCCGCGTCACCCACAGCCACCCCGGGCGGGTGGTCTGGCTGGTGTTCAACGTCGGCATCGCCCTGATGCTGATGGAGCTGGGCGTGGTCGAGACCATCGAGCAGGTGCTCGGCCTGTACGCCAACGTCGCCATCGCCTGGATCGGCGCGATGGTCGCCGACCTGGTGATCAACAAGCCGCTCGGCCTGTCGCCCCGGCTGATCGAGTTCAAGCGCGCCTACCTGCACGACATCAACCCGGTCGGCGTCGGCGCCATGCTGCTCGCCTCGCTGCTGGCGATCGTGGCCTACGCCGGCCTGTTCGGCGCACAGGCGCAGGCCATGGCGCCGCTGATCGCCCTCGGCACCGCGCTGCTCGCCGCGCCGCTGCTGGCCTGGCTGACCGGCGGGCGCTACTACCTGGCCCGCGCCCACCAGGCGCAACTGCTGCACCCGCACCGCCAGCAGGACAAGGTCGAATGCGGGGTGTGCGGCAACCCCTACGAGGAACCGGACATGGCCTGGTGCCCGGCCTACGCCGCGCCGATCTGCTCGCTGTGCTGCTCGCTGGACGCGCGCTGCGGCGACCAGTGCAAGCCGCGCGCGGCGCTGCACGAGCGGCTGCAGGGCTGGCTCGGGCGCCTGCTGCCGGGGGTCGCCGTGCCGCGCCTGCACACCCGCCTGCTGCACTACCTGCTGGTGTTCGGCCTGATGGGCGTGCTGCTCGCCGGCGCCCTGGCGCTGGTCTACGGCCAGGTCGCCCAGGGACTGGCCGCCGATGCGCTGCAGCCCCTGCAGCAGGGCTTCCTCAAGGCCTTCCTGATCCTCGCCCTGTTCGTCGGCGTGCTGGCCTGGTGGGTGGTGCTCAACCGCGAGAGCCGCCGGGTGGCGCTGGAGGAGTCGAACCGCCAGACCCGCCTGCTGATCCAGGAGATCGACGCGCACCGCCAGACCGACGCCCAGCTGCAGCAGGCCAAGGAAGCCTCCGAGGCGGCCAACGCGGCGAAGAGCCGCTACGTCACCGGGCTGTCCCACGAGCTGCGCACGCCGCTCAACAGCATCCTCGGCTACACCCAGATCCTGCGCCGCGACGCCAGCCTCGGCGAACGCCAGCAGGAGGCCCTCGCCACCATCCACCGCAGCGGCGCGCACCTGCTGTCGCTGATCGACGGCCTGCTCGACGTGGCGCGCATCGAGGCCGGCAAGCTCAACCTCGAACCGTGCGAGATCGACTTCGCCGAGTTCGTCGACCAGCTCGGCAAGATGTGCGCCCTGCAGGCCGCCGAGAAGGGCCTGACCTTCCACCTCGAGCGCAGCGGGCAGATGCCGGCGGTGGTGCGCGGCGACGAGAAGCGTCTGCGCCAGATCCTCATCAACCTGCTCGGCAACGCGGTGCGCTACACCGAGCGGGGCAGCGTCACCCTGCGCGTCGGCTACCTGCGCCAGACCGCCACCTTCGAGATCCTCGACACCGGCATCGGCATGGCCAGCGAACAGCTCGAGCGCCTGTTCCAGCCCTTCGAGCGCGGCGACCCGCTGCGCCAGGACGAGGGCCTGGGCCTGGGCCTGAGCATCGCGCGCATGCTCAGCGTGCTGATGGGCGGCGAGCTGACGGTGAGCAGCATGCCGGGGCAGGGCACCCGCTTCCAGCTGCGCCTGTACCTGCCGGCGGTGCGCGTGCCGCAGGCGCTGCTGGCCGAGGAGCACGACATCGTCGGCTACCGCGGCCCGCGCCGGCGCATCCTGGTGGTCGACGACCACCTCGAACACCGCAAGGTGCTGGCCGGCCTGCTCGAACCGCTGGGCTTCGACATCGCCATGGCCGCCAGCGGCCAGGAGGCGCTGAGCCAGGTGTCGCTGCTCAACCCCGACCTGATCCTCATGGACCTGTCGATGCCGCAGCTGGACGGCTGGCAGACCAGCCGGCTGATCCGCCAGTCGGTCGGCTCGCAGGCGCCGATCATCGTGGTCTCCGCCAACGCCTTCGCCGACGAGGGCGCGCGCCGCCTCGATCCGGCCTGCGACGACTACCTGGCCAAGCCGGTGCACGGCCCGGCGCTGCTGGAGAAGATCCGTCTGCACCTGGGCCTCGACTGGCTGCGCCGCGAGAGCGCCGAGCCGGCGCCCACCCGCGAGCTGGAGCTGCCGGCGCAGGCGCTGGCCGAGCTCGGCGAGCTGGCCGCGCTGGGCTACGTGCGCGGGGTGATCGAGCGGCTCGACCGTCTGGAGCAGGAGCAGCCGGGCTGCGCACCGGCCATCGAGCGCCTGCGCGGCCTGGCCCGGCGCTTCCAGCTCGACGAACTGGCGCGCTGCCTGGCCCAGGCCACCCCGCGCGCCGCGCAACCCCCGCTGGAGTCCTCGCCATGAATCTTGTCGAACGCGCCGGACAGAGCATCGTGCTGATCGTCGACGACCTGCCGGACAACCTGGCGCTGCTCTCCGACGCCCTCGAGCAGGCCGGGCACATGGTGCTGGTGGCCCTCGACGGCGCCACCGCGCTGGAGCGCATGCAGCGCCTCAAGCCCGACATCGTCCTGCTCGATGCGCGGATGCCGGGCATCGACGGCTTCGAGACCTGCCGGCGGATCAAGGCGCGCGCCGAGTTCGAGGACGTGCCGGTGCTGTTCATGACCGCACTGACCGAGAGCGAGCACGTGCTGGAGGGCTTCGCCGCCGGCGGCGTCGACTACGTGACCAAGCCGATCCATCCCGAGCAGGTGCTGGCGCGGGTCGCCTCGCACCTGCGCACCGCCCGCGCCCTGCGCCAGGCCCGCGAGGCCGCGCAGCCGCCGGCGGCGCCGGACGCCGAGGCGGTGCGCGCCGCGCTGACGCGCCGCTACCAGCTCACCGCCCGCGAGGTGGAGGTGCTGGAGTGGGTGGCCTGCGGCAAGACCAACCGCGACATCGGCGAGATCCTCGGTCTCAGCCCGCGCACCGTCAACAAGCATCTGGAGCACGTCTACGTGAAACTCGGCGTGGAAACCCGCACCGCCGCCGCCTCGGTGGTATTGGCCATGGGGGGCAGCCGCGGATGAACAGCCCGAACCTGGCGCCGCCCGACACGACCACCCGCTTCGCCCCGGCCGACGACGGCTGGCGCGCCCAGCTGGCCCTGCGCTTCCGGCCGCGCGGGGCGCGTACCGAGCTCACCGGCCGCCGCCACTTCGGGCCGCTGACCGTGCAGCGGCCGTTCTTCCCCGAGGGGGCGCCGGCGCACATCTACCTGCTGCACCCGCCGGGCGGGGTGGTCGGTGGCGACCGCCTGCACCTGGACGTCCGCCTGGAGGAGGGCAGCCACGCGCTGCTGACCATGCCCGGCGCCACCAAGTTCTACCGCAGCGCCGGGCCGACCGCCTACCTGGAGCAGCACTTCCATGTCGCCGCCGGCGCCACCCTGGAGTGGCTGCCGCAGGACGGCATCCTGTTCCCCGGCGCCCGGCTGCGCCTGGAAAGCCGCTTCCACCTGGAGCCCGGCGCCCGGCTGCTGGCCTGGGAAACCCTGTGCCTGGGCCGTCCAGTGATGGGCGAAGCCTTCGACAGCGGCCGGCTGGACAGCCTGCTGGCGGTGGAGCGGGGCGGCGACCCGCTGCTGCACGAGCGCCTGCGCCTCGACGGCGGCCGGCTGGACAAGCTCGCCGGCCTGCCGCTGCTGGCCACCTTCCTCGTCGCGCCCGGCAGCGCGGCACTGCTGGAGCTGGCCCGCGAGCAGCTTGCCGGCCTGCCGCAGCCGGCCGGGGCGACCCTGCTCGACGACTACCTGCTGGTGATCCGTCTGCTCGACGCCGACAACCAGCGCCTGCAAGCCACCCTGCAGCGGCTGTGGCACGCCCTGCGCCCGGCCGTCACCGGCCTGGCGCCGTGCCCGCCGCGCATCTGGGCCACCTGAGGGACACACGATGGAACTGACCCCGCGAGAGAAAGACAAGCTGCTGCTGTTCACCGCCGCGCTGCTGGCCGAACGCCGTCTGGCGCGCGGCCTCAAGCTCAACTACCCGGAAGCGGTGGCGCTGATCAGCGCCGCGGTGCTGGAAGGCGCCCGCGACGGCCGCACCGTCGCCGAACTGATGGAGGCCGGCCGCCAGGTGCTCAGCCGCGAGCAGGTGATGGACGGCGTGCCGGAGATGATCCCCGACGTGCAGGTCGAGGCGACCTTCCCCGACGGCACCAAGCTGGTGACGGTGCACAACCCGATCATTTGATGACGCGCATTCGTAGGGTGGGTAACGGCGCAGCCTTACCCACCGTTGGCGGGGATGGTGGGTAATCGCTGGCGCGAGTTACCCCCTACGCCGCTGTGGACTCAGGAGAGAACCATGATTCCCGGAGAAATCCAGGTCGCCGCCGGCGACATCGAGCTGAACGAGGGCCGCGAGCGGGTGACGCTGTCGGTGGCCAACCACGGCGACCGCCCGGTGCAGGTCGGCTCGCACTACCACTTCTACGAGGTCAACCCGGCGCTGGTGTTCGAGCGCGAGCAGGCCCGCGGCTTCCGCCTCGACATCGCCGCCGGCACCGCCGTGCGCTTCGAACCGGGCCAGGCGCGCAGCGTCACCCTGGTAGCGCTGGCCGGCAAGCGCGAGGTCTGGGGCTTTCGCGGCGCGGTGATGGGCCGGCTGGAGGACAACGCATGAGCCGCATTTCCCGGCAGGCCTACGCCGACATGTTCGGCCCCACCGTCGGCGACCGCGTGCGCCTGGCCGACACCGCGCTGTGGGTGCACGTCGAGCAGGACTTCACCATCTACGGCGAGGAAGTGAAGTTCGGCGGCGGCAAGGTGATCCGCGACGGCATGGGCCAGGGCCAGATGCTCGCCGCCGACTGCATGGACCTGGTGCTGACCAACGCGCTGATCATCGACCACTGGGGCATCGTCAAGGCCGACATCGGCGTGAAGAACGGCCGCATCGCCGCCATCGGCAAGGCCGGCAACCCGGACATCCAGCCCGGCGTGACCATCGCGGTCGGCCCGGCCACCGAGGTGATCGCCGCCGAGGGCAAGATCGTCACCGCCGGCGGCATCGACTCGCACATCCATTTCATCTGCCCGCAGCAGGCCGAGGAGGCGCTGACCTCCGGGGTGACCACCTTCATCGGCGGCGGCAGCGGGCCGGCCACCGGCACCAACGCCACCACCTGCACCTCCGGCCCCTGGTACATCGCGCGCATGCTGCAGGCCGTCGACAGCCTGCCGGTCAACGTCGGCCTGCTCGGCAAGGGCAACGTCTCGCAGCCCGCGGCGCTGCGCGAGCAGATCGCCGCCGGCGCCGTGGGCCTCAAGCTGCACGAGGACTGGGGCTCGACCCCGGCGGCAATCGACTGCTGCCTGGGCGTGGCCGAGGAAACCGACACCCAGGTGGCGATCCACACCGACACCCTCAACGAGTCCGGCTTCGTCGAGGACACCCTGGCCGCCATCGGCGACCGCACCATCCACACCTTCCACACCGAGGGGGCGGGCGGCGGCCACGCGCCGGACATCATCACCGCCTGCGCCCACGCCAACGTGCTGCCGTCGTCGACCAACCCGACGCTGCCCTACACCATCAACACGGTGGACGAGCACCTCGACATGCTGATGGTCTGCCATCACCTCGACCCGAGCATCGCCGAGGACGTGGCCTTCGCCGAGTCGCGCATCCGCCGCGAGACCATCGCCGCCGAGGACATCCTCCACGACATCGGCGCCTTCTCGATGACCTCCTCGGACTCCCAAGCAATGGGCCGGGTCGGCGAGGTGGTGCTGCGCACCTGGCAGGTGGCGCACAAGATGAAGCTGCAGCGCGGCCCGCTGGCGCAGGACTCGGCCTACAGCGACAACTTCCGGGTCAAGCGCTACATCGCCAAGTACACCATCAACCCGGCGCTGTCCCACGGCATCGCCCACGAGGTCGGCTCCGTCGAGGTCGGCAAGCTGGCCGACCTAGTGCTGTGGTCGCCGGCGTTCTTCGGCGTCAAGCCGGCGCTGGTGATCAAGGGCGGGATGATCGCCACGGCGCCGATGGGCGACATCAACGGCTCGATCCCCACCCCGCAGCCGGTGCACTACCGGCCGATGTTCGGCGCGCTCGGCGCGGCGCGGCATGCCACGCGGATGACCTTCCTGTCGCAGGCCGCCATCGCCTCCGGCGTGCCGCAGCAGCTCGGCCTGCGCAGCCTACTCGGCGAGGTGCGCGGCTGCCGCAGCGTGCGCAAGAGCGACATGGTGCACAACGGCCATCTGCCGCAGATCGAGGTGGACTCGCAGACCTACCAGGTGCGCGCCGACGGCGAGCTGCTGGTCTGCGAGCCGGCCGAGTCGCTGCCGATGGCGCAGCGTTACTTCCTTTTTTGAAGCGGGGACGAGAATGATCCGACTGACCCGACGCCTGGAAACGGGCACCCCGAGCGCCACCCTGACGCTCGATCTCGACAGCCGCATCAAGAGCCGGCTGCGCGTCACCCTCGACGACGGCCGCGAAGCCGGCCTGTTCCTCGAACGCGGCCAGCTGCTGCGCGGCGGCCAGTTGCTCGGCGCCGAGGAGGGCGGGGAGGTGGTGCAGGTGATCGCCGCCGCCGAGCGGGTCTCCACCGTGCGCTGCGCCGATCCGCTGCGCCTGGCGCGCGCCTGCTACCACCTCGGCAACCGCCATGTGCCGCTGCAGATCGAGGCCGGTTTCGCCCGCTACCAGCACGACCATGTGCTCGACGACATGGTGCGCGGCTTCGGCCTCGAGGTAGTGGTCGAGCAGGCGCCCTTCGAGCCGGAGGCCGGCGCCTACCAGAGCGCCCCGCACGGCCACAGCCATGGCCACGAGCACCGTTTCGTGCTCGCCCCCGGCCAGCACCCCCACTGAATCCCGTACCCGGAGCCCCACCATGCAAAAGACCCTTGCCTTCGTCCTGTCGCTGGCCGCCGCGCCGGCCTTCGCCCATGTCGGCCACGCCCATACCAGCGAGCACGGCCTCCTCCACTACCTGCTCGGCACCGACCAGATGCTGCTGGGCATCGCCATCGCGCTGGTCGCCGGGCTGGCCTACTGGCTGCGCCCGCGCTGGTGACGGTGGCCAGGCGATGAGTGCCGATCTGCATCTGCTGCGCCTGCTGCAGCTGGCCAGCCCCAACCTGCCGGTGGGCGGCTTCACCTACTCGCAGGGCCTGGAGTGGGCGGTGGAAGCCGGCTGGGTCCGCGGCGCCGAGGGCTTCCGCGCCTGGCAGCGCGAGCAGCTGGAAGACACCCTCGGCCATCTCGACTGGCCGCTGCTGGCGCGTCTGTACCGGGCCTGCCGGGATGACGATGCCGCGGCCTTCGCGCGCTGGAGCCGCTTCCTGCTGGCCAACCGCGAGACCGCCGAGCTGCGCCTCGAGGAACGCCAGCGCGGCCAGGCGCTGGCGCGGATGCTCGACGGCTGGCAGCTGGCCCAGGCCCCCGAATGGCGGCAGAGCATCGAGCTGAGCCAGCTCGGCGGCATGGCCTGGTTGGCCGCGCACTGGGACATCCCGCTGCGCCAGCTGGCCCTCGGCCACGGCTTCGCCTGGCTGGAGGGCGCGGTGATGGCCGGGGTCAAGCTGGTGCCCTTCGGCCAACAGGCCGCCCAGAGCCTGCTGCGCGACCTCTGCGCGGAGCTGCCCGCCGTGCTCGAGCAGGCCCTCGAACTGCCCGACGAGGCGCTCGGCGGCGGCCTGCCGCTGCTGGCCATCGCCTCGGCCCGGCATGAAACCCAATACACCCGCTTGTTCCGTTCCTGAGGAAGACCCCATGCAAGACTACAAGCAACCCCTGCGCGTCGGTGTCGGCGGCCCGGTCGGCTCCGGCAAGACCGCGCTGCTCGAAGCCCTGTGCAAGGCCATGCGCGACCACTACCAGATCGCCGTGGTGACCAACGACATCTACACCAAGGAGGACCAGCGCATCCTCACCGAGGCCGGCGCCCTGGAGCCCGAGCGCATCGTCGGCGTGGAAACCGGCGGCTGCCCGCACACCGCGATCCGCGAGGACGCCTCGATGAACCTGGCGGCGGTCGAGGCGCTGGCGCGCAAGTTCGGCAACCTGGAGGTGATCTTCGTGGAAAGCGGCGGCGACAACCTGTCCGCCACCTTCAGTCCGGAGCTGGCCGACCTGACCGTCTACGTGATCGACGTGGCCGAGGGCGAGAAGATCCCGCGCAAGGGCGGCCCGGGCATCACCAAGTCGGACTTCCTGGTGATCAACAAGATCGACCTGGCTCCCTACGTCGGCGCCTCGCTGGAGGTGATGGAGCGCGACACCAACCGCATGCGCCCGGAGCGCCCGTGGACCTTCACCAACCTGAAGACCGGCCACGGCCTGCAGACGCTGATCGACTTCATCGTCGAGAAGGGCATGCTCGACGCGGCGCGCGGCTGAGACGCCGCCGGCTGGGCGCCTGACCCGCCTCAGGGGCAGGGCGGCTTGCCCTCGCCCAGCCGTGCGGAGAGGAAGTCGATCAGCACCCTGACCCGCAGGGGCATGTAGCGGTTGCTTGGCAAGACGGCATAGATGCCCAATGGCGGCGGGGCGAAGTCGTCCAGCACGCTGACCAGCCGTCCCGCCGCCAGGTGGTCGGCGACGATGAAATCCGGTTGCACGCTGACGCCCTGGCCCTGCACGGCCGCCTCGGTCAGGGCGTCGCCGTTGTTGGCCTGCAGGCGGAAGGGCAGGTAGACCGACTCCAGATGGCCGTCGATCTGGAAGGTCCATGGCCGGTTGTTGGCCTGCGGCGAGTAGCCGAGGCATGCGTGGTCAGCGAGTTCGCCGGGGTGTGCCGGCCGGCCATGCCGCTCCAGGTAGCCAGGGGCGGCCACGGTGAGCAGGCGGCAGTTGCCGAGCTTGCGGACGATCTGCCCCGGATCGAGCTGGCCGGTAATGCGGATCGACAGGTCGATGCCTTCCTCGATCAGGTTCAGCTGGCGGTCGCTGAAATCCATCGCCAGGCTGATCGCCGGATAGTTTTGCGTGAACTCCAGCAGCAGCGGCACCAGCTTGCGCAAGCCGAAACTCAGCGGCAGGCTGACGCGCAGCTGGCCGCCCGGTGTCAGCCGTTCTTCCATCACCCCGGCCTCTGCCTCCTCGACCAGCTCGAGGATGGTCCGGCACTTTTCCAGATAGGCACTGCCCGCGGAGGTCAGCGACAGGCTGCGGGTGCTGCGCACCATCAGCTTGACCCCCAGGTGCTCCTCCAGTGCGGCGATCTGCCGGGTCACCACCGAGCGCGCGACGCCGAGCTGGCCCGCCGCCGCCGAGAAGCTGCCCAGTTCGGCGACCCGCACGAACAGGCCCATGGCATCGAGTCGATTCATTGTTGATTCCCAGGTCAACAGACTGTTCGTGATTGTCCTCTATTTGGCATCAGTGTGCGCGGGTAAAGTTGCTCCATCGCCAACGACCTGGTGCCGGCCCCGATGACCGGCGTGGCGCACCGGCTTCCCATCGTGGCGGGCAGCGCCCGGGCCGATACAGAGGAGATAGAAATGCTGGATATCAGACCTGCCGCCGAGCGCGGTCTCGCCAACTTCGGCTGGCTGCATTCGCAGCACAGCTTTTCCTTCGGCAGCTACTACGACCCGAAGCACATGGGTTTCTCTGATCTGCTGGTGATCAACGACGACCGGGTGCGCGCCGCGCGCGGTTTCGATACCCACGGCCACCGCGACATGGAGATCTTCTCCTACGTGCTGGAAGGGGCCCTGGAGCACAAGGATTCGATGGGCAACGGTTCGGTGATCCGTCCGGGCGACGTACAGATGATGAGCGCCGGCACCGGCGTGCGGCACAGCGAGTACAACGCTTCGCGCGAGGAGCTCGTGCACTTCCTGCAGATCTGGATCGTGCCGAGCCGCAAGGGTGGCGCGCCGCGCTATCAGCAGCGGCACTTCGCCGCCGCCGAGAAGCGTGGCCGGTTGCGCCTGATCATCTCGCCGGACGGCGCCGACGCTTCGCTGTCGGTCAATCAGGACGTGCGGGTCTACGCCGGCCTGTTCGACGGTGCCGAGCAGCAGCGCATCGAGCTGCCGGCCGATCGCTACGCCTATATCCACGTCGCTCGCGGTGCGCTGACCGTCAATGGTCAGCGCCTGGCGGCCGGCGACGGCGCCCGTCTGCGCGACGTCCGCGAAATCGACTTCAGTGCTGGCGACGCTGCCGAAGTGCTGCTGTTCGACCTGCGCCCCAACGAATTGCCGATGTACTGAATTCCTGAGGAGGAAAGATCATGAAAATCCTGCAAATCAACGCCAGCGCCCGCTCCACCGGGGCCAACTCCACTCGCCTGGCCGACGCCATTACCGCGCGGCTCAAGGCGCAGAGTCCGGCAGCCGTGGTCGAGCTGCGCGATCTGGCCAGCGATCCGCACCCGGTCCTCGACGAAGCCGCGCTGGGGGCGCTGTTCACGCCGGCTGAGCAGCGCAGCGCCGAACAGGCTGCGCGCGTGGCACTGGATGATGCGCTGATCGCCCAGGTGCAGGCCGCCGATGTCGTCGTGCTCGGCGTGCCGATGTACAACTTCGGCGTGCCGGTGCAGCTGAAGACCTGGCTCGACGCCATCGCCCGTGCCGGCGTGACCTTCCGCTACACCGAGAACGGCCCGCAAGGCCTGCTCACGGGCAAGAAGGTCTACGTGGCGCTGGCCCGTGGCGGGATCTACCGCGACACTCCGGCCGACTCCCAGGTGCCCTACCTGAAGACCGTGCTCGGCTTCCTCGGCATGACCGACGTCGAGTTCGTCTATGCCGAAGGGCTGGCGATGAGCAGCGAGGGCGCCGACCAGGCGTTCGCGGCGGCGGAGGC
Organism: Pseudomonas oryzae; assembly: GCF_900104805.1. Taxonomy (NCBI): domain Bacteria; kingdom Pseudomonadati; phylum Pseudomonadota; class Gammaproteobacteria; order Pseudomonadales; family Pseudomonadaceae; genus Pseudomonas; species Pseudomonas oryzae. The sequence goes on from NZ_LT629751.1 coordinate 1,253,210, forward strand.
CCGGATCGGCGAACTGATCGCCTGATCGGGGCCGCTGCCGGGGAGCCATGCCGGTTTGCCGGCAAACGTCTGCGCTGCCAGGTGCGCGTCCCGATCGAGCCGCCCATTGGAGCAGGGGTATCGGGCCGCGCACGGAGCTCTGGAGAGTGTGGATTCAGCGGTCTGGATGTTTCTCGAAAAAAGTAGTTGACGGTGTTTTGCCCGTCCGTATAATTCGCCACCTCGTTACGGCGCACAGCCAGTTAACGAGGCCGCAAGTGATTGATTTTGAACGAAATTCTTCAAAATAAACGCTTGACAGGTTGAAAGGCTGCTGTAGAATGCGCGGCCTCGGTTGAGACGAAAGCTTCCGCAGGGTCTGATCGAAACGCTCTTTAACAAGTTGAATCAAGCAATTCGTGTGGGTGCTTGTGGGGTAAGACTGGTGATCGCAAGATTATCAGCATCACAAGCAACACTCGTGAATTCGAGAGTTTTTTGCGATTGCTGAGCCAAGTTTAGGGTTTTCTCAAAACCCGGATTGATTTGAACTGAAGAGTTTGATCATGGCTCAGATTGAACGCTGGCGGCAGGCCTAACACATGCAAGTCGAGCGGATGATGGGAGCTTGCTTCCTGATTCAGCGGCGGACGGGTGAGTAATGCCTAGGAATCTGCCCGATAGTGGGGGACAACGTTTCGAAAGGAACGCTAATACCGCATACGTCCTACGGGAGAAAGTGGGGGATCTTCGGACCTCACGCTATCGGATGAGCCTAGGTCGGATTAGCTAGTTGGTGGGGTAATGGCTCACCAAGGCGACGATCCGTAACTGGTCTGAGAGGATGATCAGTCACACTGGAACTGAGACACGGTCCAGACTCCTACGGGAGGCAGCAGTGGGGAATATTGGACAATGGGCGAAAGCCTGATCCAGCCATGCCGCGTGTGTGAAGAAGGTCTTCGGATTGTAAAGCACTTTAAGTTGGGAGGAAGGGCTGCTGGCTAATACCCTGCAGTTTTGACGTTACCAACAGAATAAGCACCGGCTAACTTCGTGCCAGCAGCCGCGGTAATACGAAGGGTGCAAGCGTTAATCGGAATTACTGGGCGTAAAGCGCGCGTAGGTGGTTCAGCAAGTTGGATGTGAAAGCCCCGGGCTCAACCTGGGAACTGCATCCAAAACTACTGGGCTAGAGTACGGTAGAGGGTGGTGGAATTTCCTGTGTAGCGGTGAAATGCGTAGATATAGGAAGGAACACCAGTGGCGAAGGCGACCACCTGGACTGATACTGACACTGAGGTGCGAAAGCGTGGGGAGCAAACAGGATTAGATACCCTGGTAGTCCACGCCGTAAACGATGTCAACTAGCTGTTGGGTTCCTTGAGAACTTAGTAGCGCAGCTAACGCGATAAGTTGACCGCCTGGGGAGTACGGCCGCAAGGTTAAAACTCAAATGAATTGACGGGGGCCCGCACAAGCGGTGGAGCATGTGGTTTAATTCGAAGCAACGCGAAGAACCTTACCTGGCCTTGACATGCTGAGAACTTTCCAGAGATGGATTGGTGCCTTCGGGAACTCAGACACAGGTGCTGCATGGCTGTCGTCAGCTCGTGTCGTGAGATGTTGGGTTAAGTCCCGTAACGAGCGCAACCCTTGTCCTTAGTTACCAGCACGTTATGGTGGGCACTCTAAGGAGACTGCCGGTGACAAACCGGAGGAAGGTGGGGATGACGTCAAGTCATCATGGCCCTTACGGCCAGGGCTACACACGTGCTACAATGGTCGGTACAGAGGGTTGCCAAGCCGCGAGGTGGAGCTAATCTCACAAAACCGATCGTAGTCCGGATCGCAGTCTGCAACTCGACTGCGTGAAGTCGGAATCGCTAGTAATCGTGAATCAGAATGTCACGGTGAATACGTTCCCGGGCCTTGTACACACCGCCCGTCACACCATGGGAGTGGGTTGCTCCAGAAGTAGCTAGTCTAACCTTCGGGGGGACGGTTACCACGGAGTGATTCATGACTGGGGTGAAGTCGTAACAAGGTAGCCGTAGGGGAACCTGCGGCTGGATCACCTCCTTAATCGAAGATCCCAGCTTCTTCATAAGCTCCCACACGAATTGCTTGATTCACTCGCGAAAGGCGATTGGGTCTGTAGCTCAGTTGGTTAGAGCGCACCCCTGATAAGGGTGAGGTCGGCAGTTCGAATCTGCCCAGACCCACCAATTGTCGTGGTGCGCAGGCCGATCGAAAGATGGGGCCATAGCTCAGCTGGGAGAGCGCCTGCTTTGCACGCAGGAGGTCAGGAGTTCGATCCTCCTTGGCTCCACCATTTAATCGCCGAAAGCTCAGAAATGAGTATTCAGTCAGTTCGCCAGGTGCGGCTGATGTAGGAATACTGATTTCTGGTCTTTGCGCCAGAACGTTCTTTAAAAATTCGGGTAAGTGATAGAAGTAGACTGGGTGAGTGTTTTCACTGCACTCATCCACGTCAAGGTAAAATTTGCGAGTTCAAGCGCAAGTTTTCGGCGAATGTCGTATTCACGCACAATGACCGCAGGAAATCGGATCTTCGGATTGCAGATTGCTTGGGGTTATATGGTCAAGTGAATAAGCGCATACGGTGGATGCCTTGGCAGTCAGAGGCGATGAAAGACGTGGTAGCCTGCGATAAGCTTCGGGGAGTCGGCAAACAGACTTTGATCCGGAGATCTCTGAATGGGGGAACCCACCCGGCACAAGCCGGGTATCTTGTACTGAATCCATAGGTGCAAGAGGCGAACCAGGGGAACTGAAACATCTAAGTACCCTGAGGAAAAGAAATCAACCGAGATTCCCTTAGTAGTGGCGAGCGAACGGGGATTAGCCCTTAAGCTTCTTGGATTTTAGCGGAACGCTCTGGAAAGTGCGGCCATAGTGGGTGATAGCCCCGTACGCGAAAGGGTCCTTGAAGTGAAATCGAGTAGGACGGAGCACGAGAAACTTTGTCTGAACATGGGGGGACCATCCTCCAAGGCTAAATACTACTGACTGACCGATAGTGAACCAGTACCGTGAGGGAAAGGCGAAAAGAACCCCGGAGAGGGGAGTGAAATAGAACCTGAAACCGTATGCGTACAAGCAGTGGGAGCCTACTTTGTTAGGTGACTGCGTACCTTTTGTATAATGGGTCAGCGACTTATATTCAGTGGCGAGCTTAACCGTATAGGGGAGGCGTAGCGAAAGCGAGTCTTAATAGGGCGTTTAGTCGCTGGGTATAGACCCGAAACCGGGCGATCTATCCATGAGCAGGTTGAAGGTTAGGTAACACTGACTGGAGGACCGAACCCACTCCCGTTGAAAAGGTAGGGGATGACTTGTGGATAGGAGTGAAAGGCTAATCAAGCTCGGAGATAGCTGGTTCTCCTCGAAAGCTATTTAGGTAGCGCCTCACGTATCACTCCAGGGGGTAGAGCACTGTTTCGGCTAGGGGGTCATCCCGACTTACCAAACCGATGCAAACTCCGAATACCTGGAAGTGTCAGCGTGGGAGACACACGGCGGGTGCTAACGTCCGTCGTGAAAAGGGAAACAACCCAGACCGTCAGCTAAGGTCCCAAAGTTGTGGTTAAGTGGTAAACGATGTGGGAAGGCTTAGACAGCTAGGAGGTTGGCTTAGAAGCAGCCACCCTTTAAAGAAAGCGTAATAGCTCACTAGTCGAGTCGGCCTGCGCGGAAGATGTAACGGGGCTCAAACCACACACCGAAGCTACGGGTTCATCCTTTGGATGAGCGGTAGAGGAGCGTTCTGTAAGCCTGTGAAGGTGAGTTGAGAAGCTCGCTGGAGGTATCAGAAGTGCGAATGCTGACATGAGTAACGACAATGGGAGTGAAAAACTCCCACGCCGAAAGACCAAGGGTTCCTGCGCAACGTTAATCGACGCAGGGTTAGTCGGTCCCTAAGGCGAGGCTGAAGAGCGTAGTCGATGGGAAACAGGTTAATATTCCTGTACTTCTAGTTACTGCGATGGGGGGACGGAGAAGGCTAGGCCAGCTTGGCGTTGGTTGTCCAAGTTTAAGGTGGTAGGCTGATTTCTTAGGCAAATCCGGGAAATCTAGGCCGAGAGCTGATGACGAGCGTTCTTTTAGAATGCGAAGTGGTTGATGCCATGCTTCCAGGAAAAGCCTCTAAGCTTCAGGTAACTAGGAACCGTACCCCAAACCGACACAGGTGGTCGGGTAGAGAATACCAAGGCGCTTGAGAGAACTCGGGTGAAGGAACTAGGCAAAATGGCACCGTAACTTCGGGAGAAGGTGCGCCGGTGAGGGTGAAGTATTTACTACGTAAGCCCATGCCGGTCGAAGATACCAGGCCGCTGCGACTGTTTATTAAAAACACAGCACTCTGCAAACACGAAAGTGGACGTATAGGGTGTGACGCCTGCCCGGTGCCGGAAGGTTAATTGATGGGGTTAGCGCAAGCGAAGCTCTTGATCGAAGCCCCGGTAAACGGCGGCCGTAACTATAACGGTCCTAAGGTAGCGAAATTCCTTGTCGGGTAAGTTCCGACCTGCACGAATGGCGTAACGATGGCGGCGCTGTCTCCACCCGAGACTCAGTGAAATTGAAATCGCTGTGAAGATGCAGTGTATCCGCGGCTAGACGGAAAGACCCCGTGAACCTTTACTATAGCTTTGCACTGGACTTTGAGCTTGCTTGTGTAGGATAGGTGGGAGGCTTTGAAGCGTGGACGCCAGTTCGCGTGGAGCCATCCTTGAAATACCACCCTGGCAATCTTGAGGTTCTAACTCTGGTCCGTTATCCGGATTGAGGACAGTGTATGGTGGGTAGTTTGACTGGGGCGGTCTCCTCCCAAAGAGTAACGGAGGAGTACGAAGGTGCGCTCAGACCGGTCGGAAATCGGTCGCAGAGTATAAAGGCAAAAGCGCGCTTGACTGCGAGACAGACACGTCGAGCAGGTACGAAAGTAGGTCTTAGTGATCCGGTGGTTCTGTATGGAAGGGCCATCGCTCAACGGATAAAAGGTACTCCGGGGATAACAGGCTGATACCGCCCAAGAGTTCATATCGACGGCGGTGTTTGGCACCTCGATGTCGGCTCATCACATCCTGGGGCTGAAGCCGGTCCCAAGGGTATGGCTGTTCGCCATTTAAAGTGGTACGCGAGCTGGGTTTAGAACGTCGTGAGACAGTTCGGTCCCTATCTGCCGTGGACGTTTGAGATTTGAGAGGGGCTGACCTTAGTACGAGAGGACCGGGTTGGACGAACCTCTGGTGTTCCGGTTGTCACGCCAGTGGCATTGCCGGGTAGCTATGTTCGGAAAAGATAACCGCTGAAAGCATCTAAGCGGGAAACTTGCCTCAAGATGAGATCTCACTGGAGCCTTGAGCTCCCTGAAGGGCCGTCGAAGACTACGACGTTGATAGGCTGGGTGTGTAAGCGTTGTGAGGCGTTGAGCTAACCAGTACTAATTGCCCGTGAGGCTTGACCATATAACACCCAAACAATCTGATTGTTTGCGTGAGACAGGCCGAAAGCTTGCAGAACCGCAAGACAGATACCGAATACGACTATCACGTACCCGATTCGGGGTAGCGCCACGGCGATGCCCCAACCGAATTGCTTGACGACCATAGAGCGTTGGAACCACCTGATCCCATCCCGAACTCAGCAGTGAAACGACGCATCGCCGATGGTAGTGTGGGGCTTCCCCATGTGAGAGTAGGTCATCGTCAAGCACCTATACAGAGACCCCGATCAGCTCATGCTGGTCGGGGTTTCGTCTTTCCGGGCCTGAAAAACCGGCTGGTAGACGGTCCCCGAGGCTGCTCTGCCTGGTAGCGCAGGGCCTTCGGGGAGGCGCGGGCAGGGCTATGCTTTCCGGGGCGGAGTCGCCTCCGCATGCCTTCCGTTGCCGGAGTCGCCCGATCATGTCCAGATCCTCCTCATTGCTCGTCGCCACACTGCTGTCGTTCGCTTGTCTGCCTGCGCTGGCGGAGACGATAAGCCCCTTGCACGGCCAGTCGCAGCAGACCATGCAGGCCGACATGAGCGCCTGCCAGGCTCAGGCCGCCAGCGCCGGCGGCTCGACCCCCAGCGCCACGACCTCGGGAGGCGGGCGGCTGCGCGGCGCCGCAGCCGGTGCGGCGGCAGGGGCTGCGGCCGCGGAGATCCGCGGTCGTGAGCATGAGGAGGCGTATGAGCGCATCGATGACGACATCAAGCAGGAGTATCGACAGAGCGAGGCCAGGGATGCGGCAGCGGTCGGCATGGCGGTCGGTGGCTCGCGGCAGCGTCAGGAGCGTCGCCAGGGGCGCCGCGAAGAGCGGCAGGGCGCGGCGAACGCTTCGTCCGCGTACAGCAGCTGCATGCAGCAGCGCGGTTATCAGGTCACGCCTTGAGGCGCGCAGCGGTATCGCCAGCGTTGCGAGAGCTCCCAGGGCTGTAATCCACCAGCTCGCTACGCGCTGCCCGGCCCCAGCTTGTTATCATCCGCAGCCATTCGGCCGGATGGCGCGGCCAGCGAGCGCGCTGTCTTCAGGCTGACACAGATCCCGGGCCAAGCTGGCAGGTACAAGGGCCGACCGGCGATTTGCGGAAGATCACTACAGAATCAGGAGCTCAGGATGGACAAGGTTTGGCTGCAGATGTGCGAAGCGGCGGGGGTGGACCCGGACAAGCGCCTGGCAGCGCGCCGGGCGGTGCTCGACAGCGCCGAGGCAGTGGATTGCACCGTATACCGCCCGGACGAGAACGATCCCGACGCTGAGGAGGATGACCTTGGCGAGGCGCGCATCGTCTTTACCGGACCCTTCGAGGCGCCGGCGGAGTGGAATCCGGCTGAGCGCGAGGAGTTTTTCGGTGACGATGATCCCGAGCAGTTCTTCACCGCGCGCATCGAATGCGAGGCCGAGCCGTCTTCGTCCGCCTACTTCGTGCCGGAGATGGGCGACTACCTGGCTGCCGTGACTGGCCAGGGCGAAGTGGCCATGTACTACGTCCACGACTGCGAAGAGGACGACGACGGCCTGCACTGTGTGCTGATCCGCGACGACGTGGAGCTCTACTGAGCTATCACAGTTGCGCTGCCTGGACTGGCGAAGTGCGCCAGTCCATCCGCAGTCTGCCAACCTTTCCCCGCAAGCCCGGAGACGGGCTATCCCAGCCGGCGTCCTCCGTCGGCATTCAGTGCCGCAAGAGCCAGGTGTCGTCGTCGGCCTGGACCTGCTCGAACACCCAGAGCCAGTAGCCCAGTTCGCAGTTGTTGAAGTTGACCTCGTCCAGCCAGCGTGTGCGGGAGAAGTGCGGGTGTTCGCTTTGCGAACTCTGGCGTTCGTACTTTCTCTGTAGCTCCTCGGCGGAGAACAGGAAGTCGTTCAGGTCGTAGGGGGAAGCCTTCCTCGTGGAGAGCGCGAGACCAAGGATCGACAAAAACATGGTTGGGCTCCTGCATGCTGGCATGTGCTGAAGGGTTCCCGGGCGGGCCGGGAGACTTTGCCGGTGTGGTTGAAACGACCGGCCTGCCAATACTGTATATGTGTACAGTAAAAATGCAAGCCCCGGGCGATGCGTGATTGCGCGGCAGCCGGAGCGAGGTGCGAGCAGAAGCGCAGCCGCCCCGGCTCTTGCGAGCAGGGGCGGCTTGTCAGGATATGCGAAGGGTGGGCTCAGCCGCCGGGCATCACTCGGCGGCCTGCTCGAGCTTGCGCGGGGCCATGAAGTACAGCCAGGTCAGCGCCAGGAAGTACATGGTGGGGATGATGGTGAACAGCACGGCGTAGTTGTTGTTGGTGACGGTCAGCACGTAGCCGACGATCTGGGTCATGAACATGCCTCCGACCGCCGCGCACATGCCGCCGAAGCCGAACACGGTGCTCATCAGGTGCTTGGGGGTGTAGTCCATCACCAGGCTCCAGATGTTGGCGGTCCAGGCCTGGTGGGCACCCACGGCCAGGGCGATGGCCAGCACCGCCATCCACAGGCCGCTGGCCTTGGCGGCGAACACCACGGTGCAGATGCAGGCGGCGAAGATCAGCATGGAAACCAGGCGCGCGCGGATCGGGTTGACGCCGCGCCCGATCAGGAAGGACGACAGGATGCCGCCGCCCACGCTGCCGAAGTCGGCGGTCAGCCAGATCAGCATCAGCGGGATGCCCATCTGGGTGACGCTGATGCCCAGGTTGTACTGCTGGTTGAGGAACGGCGGCAGCCAGTACAGGTAGAACCAGAACACCGGCGCGGTGATCATGTAGGCTACGGCGAAGGCCCAGGTGCCGCGCATGCGCAGGATGCGCGAGAAGGGCACCTTGGTCGGCTCCGGCTCGACGTCCTTCTGGATGTACTCCAGCTCGGCCTTGCTGACGCTCGGGTGCTCTTCCGGGTTGTAGTACTTCAGCGCCCAGAACACCAGCCAGACCAGACCCAGTGCGCCCATGCCGATGAAGGCGGCCTGCCAGCCCCACACGGAGAGGATCAGCGGCAGCAGGGCCGGGGTGACCATGGCGCCGACGTTGGTGCCGGCGTTGAAGATGCCGGTGGCCAGGGCGCGCTCGCCGGCCGGGAACCACAGGCGGGTGGTCTTCACGCAGGCCGGGTAGTTGGCCGCCTCGGTCAGGCCGAGGATGAAGCGGCAGATCATGAAGCCGACCGCTGAAGTGGCCAGACCGTGGGCGCCGGTGGCCAGGCTCCACAGCAGCACGGCTAGGAAGAAGGCGCGCTTGACGCCGATCTTGTCGATGAAGCGGCCCTGCAACAGGAAACCGACCGCATAGCCGACCTGGAACCAGAAGTTGATGTTGGCGTAGTCCATGGTGGACCAGCTCATCTCCTTGGCGAGGATCGGTTGCATGACGCCGAGAGCGGCGCGGTCGATGTAGTTCAGGGTGGTGGCGAAGAACACCAGGGCCAGCATGCCCCAGCGCATCTTGCCGACGGCGAGGGCGGCGCGGATCTTCTCGCCGACACCCGCATGAGGGTGGACGGAGTGCACCTGGGGCGATACGACTGGGCGAGCCGTGGAAATCGACATGAGCGTTTACCCGATTCTTGAAATTGTTATGGAACAGCTTGAGCTGCTTCACCGGCTATCGGCGTCTGTTGCACCGACGAGGCCTCCGGCATGGGCAAATGGTGGAATCGCCAGTCTCTCCGGTCAATGCGATTAACGCTCATTAGGTCGATAATCGAACGCAACCTAACTGGTTAGTACATTTTGACCCGAGTCCAATTTTGCTATAGCCGCTGGTTGTTTGTCGCCAGAAAAGGGGGACTGTCCAGCCAGTTCCAGGGCCGCCAGATAGCCGAAGGTCATCCCCGGGCCGAGGGTGATGCCCCCGCTGGGGTAGTGCCCGTCCATCACGCTGGCCATGTCGTTGCCCACCGCGAACAGCCCGGCGATCGGCTGCCCGCCCCCGTCCAGCACTCGTGCTGTGGCGTCGGTGCGCAATCCGGCGAAGGTGCCGAGGCTGCCGGGCACCAGCTTCACCGCGTAGAACGGCCCTTGCGCAAGCTCTCCCAGCGACGGGTTGGGACCGTGGCGCGCCTCGCCCTGGGCGCGGTTGTAGGGCGAGGCGCCGCGGCCGAAATCCGGGTCCGCGCCGCACGCGGCGTGGCGATTGAAACGCGCCACGCTGGCGGCAAGCTGTGTCGGGGCGATGCCGCATTGGCGGGCGAGGTCTTCGAGGCTGTCGCCGCGCTTGAGGTAGTCGTTGCGCAGCCAGCGTCCCTCCGGGAAGGGGAACGGGCGCACCGCGCCGATGCCGTAGCGGTTGCGCGCGCGATGATCGCCGATCAGCCAGGCGACCGGCTCCTCGCCAGCCGGCGTGGTGGCGAACAGCGCGTTCATGAAGACGTGATAGGAGTCCGCCTCGTTGACGAAGCGCCGGCCGTCGCGGCGCACGATGACAAAGCCCGGCTTGGCGCGCTCCATCAGGTGCGGGAAGGCGCCGAGGCTGCCGTCGCCGAGCGGCACCAAGGATACCGGCGCCCAGGCGCCGGCATGGGCCAGATCGTTCGCCACTAGCCCGCCGACCGCCTCGGCCAGGCGCAGACCGTCGCCGGTATTGCACGGTGGCGCCGCCGAATGGTGCCCCTTGCCGTCCGGGGCGTGGGGGAATAGCTGCGCAATGCGCGCGCGGTCGTGGGGGAAGCCTCCGCAGGCGAGCACCACGCCGCGGCGGGCGTGGATCTCGGTCGGCGTGCCCAGCTGGTCGAGCAGGGCGCCGATCACCCGGCCGTCACTGTCGAGCAGGCGGCGCACCGGCGCTTCGGTCAGCAGGCTGACTCGCAGATCCAGCGCACTGCGCAGCAGGCGCGCCACCAGCGCGTTGCCGTTGACCAGGTGCAGGCCGCGACCGTGCAGCAGGCGGTCGCGGAAGTGCCGCAGCAGGCGCCCGGCCGCGTACAGCGCCGAGCGCGGGGAACGGGTGGCGTCGAGGAAGTGGGCGAGGTCCGCGCCGCCGGCGATGCCCATGCCGGCCAGGCTGATCAGGTCCAGCGGCGGGCGCAGCTTGGCGATCCACTCGCCGAGCTGGCGGCCGTCGAACGGCTGGGCGCACAGCGAGCGGCCGCCCAGGACCGCGCCGGGGCCGTCGTGCATGTCGGGCATGCGGCTGCCGGACTGGAACTGCACGGCAGTGTGGCGCTGGAAGAACTCGACCATCGCCGGGCCGTGGTCGAGGAAGGCGCGCTGACGTTCGTCCAGTTCGGCGCGGTGAAGCTGCTCGCGCAGATAGCGCTCGGGGGCTCCGGGCTCCTCGAGCTGGCCGTCGGCGACCGCCAGCGGATTGCGCGGAATCCACAGCCAGCCGCCGGACCAGGCGCTGGTGCCGCCGAGCAGCGGCTCCTTCTCGGCGACCACCACCTTCAGGCCGTGGTGCGCGGCGGTCACCGCGGCAGCCAGCCCGGCCGCGCCTGAGCCGATCACCAGCACGTCGCATTCGATCCTGTCGGGCGTCTGCATGTCCTGCCTCTTGTTGTTGTGGTTGGCGAGCAGTTGTAGGGGCGAGTTCATTCGCCAAGCAGGCCAGCGGCCTGCCCTTGGCAACAGCGGGGCCGCGTTGCGGCCCATGGCGAATAAATTCGCCCCTACAGATGACTCACTGCAGCGGCGAGAAGCCGGTCGGCTTCATCAGCCGCGACTCCAGGCGCTCCACCGCATCCAGTTCGCGGTTCTTGCGCGCGAAGGCGGCCCAGCGCGGGTCGGCGGCCATGCTGGCGCGCCGTGCGGCGCGGTCGTCGAGACTCTCGTAGGCCCAGATGTGCACCACCTGGTTGGCCTCGCCGAACTCGGTGGTGAAGAAGCCGACGAGCTGGCCGAGGTGCTCGGTCTGCACCGCCAGGGCGTCGCTCTGGTACAGCGCCAGCCACTCGGCGAGGCGTGGCGGCTTGATGGTGTAGGTACGCAGTTCGTAGTACATGCGGGTAGCTCCGTGGATAAGGTCAGGCTTTGGCCGGCAGCAGGCGCTCGGCGATATGGCTGGCGGCGATGTAGCCGAAGGTGATGCCGGGGCCGAGGGTGATGCCCGGGCCGGGGTAGGTGCCGTCCATGATCGAGTTCATGTCGTTGCCGGCGGCGTACAGGCCGGGGATGGGCACGCCGTCCAGGTCGAGCACGTTGGCGTGGCGGTCGGTGCGCAGGCCGCGCGCCGAGCCCAGATCGCCGGTGTCGACGCGGATGGCGTAGAACGGCGCCTTCTCCAGCGGTGCCAGGCACGGGTTGGGCTGCTGGTGCGGATCGCCGAGGTGGCGGTTGTAGCTGTTGCCGCCCTTGCCGAACTGGCGGTCGACGCCGCTGCGGGTATCGGCGTTGTGCAGCTCGAGGGTGGCGCGCAGGCCCTGCGGGTCGACGCCGATAGCGCGGGCCAGCGCCTCCGGAGTATCGGCGCGGTGCAGGTAGCCGGCTTTGAGCAGCGCCGAGTTGTCGACCGGCCTGGGCCGCGCCAGGCCCATGCCGTACTTGCCCAGGGCCTCGGCGTCGGCGATCAGCCAGCAGGGCGCGTGGCCCTGGAACATCGCCTCGACGAAGCAGTGGTAGGAGTTGGACTCGTTGACGAAGCGCCGGCCGCTCCTGTCGACGGCGATGATCCCCGGCTTGGCGCGGTCGGTGACCAGGTGCGGGAAGCGCTCCAGGCTGCCGTCCGGGTGGCGCAGCACCGATACCGGCGCCCAGAAGAAGTTGGCGGCCAGGTCCTTGCCGCTGGCGGCGTTGACCGCGCCGGCCAGGCGCAGGGCGTCGCCGGTGTTGGTTTCCGGCGACATGCTCCAGTGCGCCGCCGCGCTACTCGGGCGCTCGCCCGCGGCCTGGGCGCCGGCGCCGAAGCCGCCGGTGGCGCAGACCACGCCGCCACGCGCCTGCACCTGCACGCTGCGTCCGCCGCGGCGCAGCTGCACGCCGCGCACCGCGCCGTCCTCGACGATCAGCGCCTCGCTCTGGCAGTCCAGCCACAGCTCGACGCCCTTGGCGAAGGCGGTGGTGGCCAGCCGGGCGATCAGCGCGTTGCCGACGGTCAGGCGGGTGCCGCGGTGGTATTTGAGGCGGTCGCGGGCATAGCGCGCCATCAGCTTCAGGCAGTGCCACAGCGACTGCGGCGAGCGGCGGAAACTGAGGAAGTGCTGGATGTCGACGCGGTTCACCATCATCCCGCCGAACAGCAGCATGCCCTGCGGCGGCGCCTTGAGGTCCTTGAAGCGCTCGCCGAGGCGCCGACCGTCGTATTCGACCATCTCCAGCGCGCGGCCCCGGTCGGTGGCGCCGTCTTCGTCCGGGTAGTAGTCGGGGGAGAGCGGACGCAGTGCGTAGGCCAGCTCGCTGTGCTGTTCGAGATAGCGCAGCGCCTCGCTGCCGCGTTCGATGAAGGTGTCCACCAGTTCGGCATCGAAGCCGGCGCCGATGGTCTTCTTCAGGTAGGTGCGCACCGCCTCGGGCGAGTCCTGAATGCCGGCGGCGCGCGCCTGATCGCTGCCGGGGATCCACACGGCGCCGCCGGAGATCGCCGAGGTGCCGCCGAAAGTGTCGGCCTTCTCGACGATCAGCACGCGCAGGCCGCGGCAGGCGGCGGTGGTGGCGGCGGCGAAGCCGGCCGCGCCGCTGCCGAGCACCACCACGTCGTACTCGTGGACGGCGCTGGCCGGGGTAACGGAGGAGGGGATTGCGGAAGTCATGACGGTTGCTCCCTGGCGTGGCTCAGATCTGCTGCGGGGTGACGCCCATGAAGGCGCCGAGGTTGCCGAGCTGGGCGAAGGCCATCTCCGCGCCGGTCTGGATGGGGCAGCCCATGCGCTGGGCGAAGGCGAGCAGCGGGGTGATCTCCGGCGCGGTCACCACATCGGCCACCAGGGTGGTCGGGCGCAGGGTTTCCAGCTGCTCGGCCGGCAGCGGCAGCTCGCCGCTGCCGCCCATGCCCACCGGCGAGGCGTTGACCACCAGGTCGAAGCCGGCCAGCGAGGGGTAGTCGGTGTGCACCGCCAGACGCGGGAAGGCGTCGCGCAGGATCGCCGCCAGTGCCCCGGTGCGAGCGGCGCTGACATCGGCGAGGGTCAGCTCGCTGACGCCGGCTTCGCCCAGCGCCCAGGCGATGGCGCTGCCCACGCCGCCGGCGCCGACCACCAAAGCGCGCTGGCCGTGGCCGCGGAAGCCGTGCTGGCGGGCGGCGTTGAGGAAGCCGTCGCCGTCGACGTTGTCGCCGAGCAGGCGGCCGCCGGCCTCGCGGCGGATCACGTTGACCGAGCGCAGCGCGCCAGCGCGGGCGCTGACGCCGTCCAGTCGTTCGGCCAGCACCTGCTTGTAGGGCACGGTGACCACGCAGCCGCGCAGGTTGCGCCAGCCGCGCAGGGTGGCGAGGAAGTCGTCCAGCGCCGACTCGTTCAGGTCGATGGCGATCATCGCCAGGTCGCGGTCGTGCTGGGCGAACCAGGTGTTGAAGTTTTCCGGCGACTTCACCTGGGCGATGGGGGAGCCGACGATGGCTACCAGTTCGGTCGAACCGCGGATCATGCTGACCTCCAGCTGTTGTGCTTGTTGTGCGGCGAGTATTGCGAGGGCCTCGCCGGGCCAACAACGCGCTGGACGGTCATTCAGGTTGTTAATCGCATCGACACTGCGATAATCGCACTATGTGGCCAAAATTCCCGAGGAGCGTCGATGAGCCAAACGGAGATCCACCCGCGCGACCTGATCGCCGGGCTGCAGAAAGGCCTCGCCCTGATGCAGCTGTTCAGCGAGGACCAGCCGCGCCTGAGCGTGCCGCAGGCGGCCCGCCAGTCGGGACTGACGCCGAGCGCGGCGCGGCGCTTCCTGCTGACCCTGGTGCACGAGGGCTTCGCCGAGACCGACGGCCGCCAGTACTGGCTGACCGCCAAGGCGCTGCGCATCGGCCAGGCCTACGTCGACTCGGCGCAGATGCCGCGCATGCTGCGCCCGGTGGTCGAGCAGGTGGCGCGCACCACCGGCGAGCACGTCGCGGTGGGCCTGCGCGACGGCGACGACATCGTGCACATCGTGCGCAGCCGCTACAGCCACATCGCCTCGCTGTCGATCCGCCCCGGCTCGCGGGTGCCGATGTACTGCACCGCCAGTGGCCGGGTGTGGCTGGCGCACTTGCCCGAGGACGAGCTGGCCGCCTATTTCGCTCGCACGCCGCTGCGCCAGCTGACCCCCTACACCCGCACCGACGAGGCGGCGATCCGCGCCGAGCTGACGCAGATCGCCGCGGAGGGCTACGCCATCGTCGATCAGGAATTCGAGGTGGGCATGCGCGTGCTCACGGTGCCGCTCTACGGGCGCGGCGGGCGGCTGCAGGCGACCCTGTCGCTCACCACCCACGCCTCGCGCGTCAGCATCGAGGAGATGCGCCTGCGCTACCTGCTGCCGCTCTACGAGGCGCAGGCGCTGCTCAAGCCGGTGCTGGATTGAGCCGGCGTTTTGCGGTGAAATCGCCGGCCCAGAGCGATTGCGTGCGGTAACCGGCGAAGGGGACGGCCCCTGCCGGCGGTTTGTGCTCCAATCGCCCTTCGTCCGAACCTGCGCGCCAGGCCGCTCTCGCGCAGGCGCCGTCCAGCCGCTGCCGCGCCGCCCCGATCAATCCCGGAAACCGTGCCGATGCTTTCTCTAGAGTTCTTCCTGTTCGCCGTGCCCGCGGTGCTGCTCACCGGCCTGTCCAAGGGCGGTTTCGGCGGGGCGCTGGGCGGCATCGCCGTGCCGCTCTTGGCGCTCGGCGTGGCGCCGACCCAGGCGGCGGCGATCATGCTGCCGATCCTCTGCATGGCCGACGTGGTCGGCCTGCGCGCCTACTACGGCAAGTGGGACGTGGCCAACCTGAAGATCATGCTGCCCGGCGCGCTGATCGGCGTGCTGATCGGCTCGCTGAGCTTCGGCATGCTCAACGAGCGGATCATCGGCCTCATGATCGGCGGCATCGCCGTGGCCTTCGTGCTGGCCAACCTGATCCACCCGCCCAAGGCGCGGCCGGGTCAGCCGCCGGCCAAGGGCTCGGGCACGCTGTTCTCCACCCTGGCCGGCTTCACCAGCTTCGTCGCCCACGCCGGCGGCCCGCCGATCATGATGCACCTGCTGCCGCAGCAGCTCGACAAGGTGCGCTACGTGGCCACCATCAACGTGTTCTTTCTGCTCACCAACGCAGTCAAGCTGGTGCCCTACGGCATGCTCGGCCAGTTCACCCAGGAAAACCTGCTGGCCAGCCTGGCCCTGGGGCCGCTGGTGCCGCTCGGCGTGTGGGCCGGCCTGTGGCTGCAGGACAAGGTCAACCACCAGTGGTTCTACCGCATCGCCCGCGCCGGCATGCTGCTGGCCGGCGTGCAGTTGCTGGTCAAGCACTGGTAAAGATGGCCTGTCGGCCACTCGGCGCACGTTGAGAAAGTGGTCTGTGCCGCGTCGGTGGGAATCTACAAGCTGGACGCCTGCCTGCGCGGAAACGGCGGCAAACGACAGTCGGGCGATTTCCTAGCACTTCCGCCAGTAGCGGCGACACTTCAGGGAGTGCCTGTGACCGCTGCGCCCGCGACGGGTACAGGTCGAGTCAAGGAGCGTCGTCGCCGCGCTCCCACTGGCCGAGGTCTCGTCCATGCTTGCCGACATGTCCCTCATCCACTGGCTGACGCTGGATGGCCTGATCACCGTGGTGGCCGTCCTCGTCTACGTGGTCAACTCCCATGTGCTGCGCCAGCGTCGCCATCCCGTCGCGGCGGTCGCCTGGATGCTGTTCATCCTGCTGCTGCCTTACCTGGCCCTGCCGGCCTTCCTGCTGTTCGGCACCCGCAAGCTGGCGCGTCCGGCTCTCGTGGCATTACCGGTGCCGGGCGGGCAATCCGCTGCCGGTGGCTGGGCCGTCGACACCATAGTCGCGCTCGGCCAGCCCGCGCCGGCACGCTACTGCGACCTGAACGTGCACGCCGATGGTCGCCAGGCGGGCGAGGCGCTGTTGGCCAGCATCGACGCGGCGCAGGTCTCCCTCGACCTGTGCACCTTCCTCATCGGCCGCGACGCGCTCGGCGAGACGGTGCTCGAGCGGCTCTGCCACAAGGCCCGCGCGGGGGTGCGCGTCCGCGTGTTGCTGGATGGCATGGGCATCCTGATGGCCCGCCGGCCGAACCTGCGACCCCTGACGGAGGCCGGCGGCGAACTGGCGCTGTTCGTGCCGCCGCTGCGCGCTCCGCTGCGCTCTCCGACCAACCTGCGCAACCATCGCAAACTGCTGATCGCCGATGCGGGCCGCCCCGCATGCCGCCTCTGGTGTGGCGGGCGCAACCTGGCGGCGGAATACTTCGAGGGCAAGCCCGGCGCCGCGCCCTGGCGCGACCTGAGTTTCGACCTGCGCGGGCCGCTGACCGCCCAGGCCAGCGCACTGTTCGAGCGCGACTGGGCGTTCGCCAGGGGGTTGCCGAACGGCGGCCCCCTTGAACCCGGCGCCCCCTCGGCCGGATGGGCCGCCGAGGGTGCGCAACTGGTCGCCTCCGGCCCGGATCAGGCCGACGACAGCGTCTTTGCGCTGCTGATCACCGGCGCCTACCAGGCCCGCCAGCGCATCGCCCTTGCCACGCCGTACTTCGTTCCCGAGTCGGCGCTGCTGATGGCGCTGTGCCTGGCCGCGCGCCGTGGGGTGACGGTCGACCTGCTGCTGCCGGCGCGCTCCAATCACCGGATGTCCGACTTGGCTCGTGGGCGCCCGCTACGGGCACTGGCCGCCGCCGGCGCACGGATCTGGCTGGCGCCGGGGATGATGCACGGCAAGCTGGCGCTGTTCGACGAGACGCTGGCGCTGAGCGGCTCCGCCAACTTCGACAGCCGCAGCCTGTTTCTCAACTACGAGCTGATGGTCGCCTTCCACCAGCGCGAGGACGTGCGCCGCTTCGCCGCCTGGTTCGAGCAGGAAAGGCTCGGCGCCAGTCCCTACGTCGCCACTCAGCCGGGCCTGCTGCGCGACGCGGCTGAGGGCATCTCGCAGTTGCTGGGGTTGCAGTTGTGAGACGACGGCCATGCGGGGCGCGGTGGGCAAGGGTGGCAAACAGCCTCTTCCGCTGCGCCCCGGATCACTCCCAATCGCTCGCCCCGGCGATATGCCGCCCGGCGATGTAGCCGAAGGTCAGCGCCGGGCCGAGGTTGATGCCGCCGGCCGGGTAGTGGCCACCCATGATGCTGGCCATGTCGGTGCCGGCGGCGTACAGGCCGGGGATCGGTTGGCCGCTTTCGTCCAGTACCTGGGCGCTGGCGTTGGTCTTGAGGCCGGCGAAGGTGCCGAAGCAACCGGGCTGCACCTTCACCGCGTAGAACGGTCCGTGCTCGATGGGCGCCACGCAAGGGTTGGGCTGGTGGGTGGCGTCGCCCTGCTTGCGGTTGTAGAGGGTCGAGCCGCGGCCGAACGCCGGGTCCTCACCGTTCCGGGCATGGCGGTTGTATTCGGCGACGGTCTTAGCCAGCCCGGCCGGGTCGATGCCGCAGGCGCGCGCCAGCTCCTCGATGGTCTTGCCGCGCTTGAGATAGCCGTTGCGCAGCCAGCCGTCCAGCGGTACCGGCGCCGGGCGCGAGATGCCCAGGCCGTAGCGGCGCTGGAAGCGGTGATCGCAGACCAGCCAGGAGGCGACCTCCTGGCCCGGTGGCACCGCGGCGACCATCGCCGCGGTGTAGTCGTAGTAGCCGTGGGCCTCGTTGACGAAGCGCCTGCCGTCGGCCAGCACGCCGATGATCCCCGGCTTGCCGCGCTCGATGATGTGCGGGAAGTGGCCGGTGCTGCCGTCCGGGTGGCGCACCAGCGAAACCGGCGCCCAGGCCACCGGCGAGACCAGGTCGGTGGCCACCTGGCCGCCGACCGACTCGCCCAGGCGCAGGCCGTCGCCGGAGGCGCCCTGCGGCGGCAGGGCGAGGTGCTCATGGCCGGTGGGCGTGCGCGGGAACAGTTGCTTGCGCCGCTCGATGTCGTTGGGGAAGCCGCCGGCGGCCAGCACCACCGCCTTGCGCGCGCGGATGCTGACTTCGCCCTGCGCAGTCTCCACCACCGCGCCACGCACCGCGCCGCTCTCCATCAGCAGCCGCCGCGCCGGCGCCGACTCGATCAGGCGCACGCCGAGCTCCTCGGCCGACTTGGCCAAGCGGGCGACCAGCGCCACGCCGTTGACCAGCTGCATGGCGCGGCCGTGGCGGGCGAGGTCGATCAGGTGGCGGCCGAAGCGCCTGCCGGCGTAGACGAACGAGCGCGCCGAGCGGGTGACGCTGAGGAAGGCGGCCAGGTCCTTGCCGGCCATGATCGGCATGCCCAGGAACGAGGTCTCGCGCATGGTCTTGCGCAGGCGGTGGATCAGCGCGCCGGCCTCGCGGCCGTCCCAGGGCGCGGCGATCACCGAGCGGCCGCCGGTGCCGGCGCCGGGGCTGTCGCCGTGGATGTCGGCGATCTGGTTGCCGTCGGCGAACTGCAGGCGGGTGTGCTTCTCGAAGAACTCGACCATGTGCGGGCCGGCTTCGAGGAAGGCGTCGATGCGCGCGGGGTCGTACTTGTCGCCCAGCTCGTGCTTGAGGTAGGTGCGCGGCAGTTCCGGATCCTCGACGATGCCGGCGCGGCGCGCCAGCGGGTTGCACGGCACCCACATCCAGCCGCCCGACCAGGCGGTGGCGCCGCCGAACACCGGGTCCTTCTCCACCAGCACCACCTGCTGGCCGTGCCAGGCGGCGGTCACCGCGGCCGACAGGCCGGCGGCGCCCGAACCTATGACCAGGACATCGCATTCCACCGGGGGGTGAGGGGGCTCGCAGGCATCGCAGTTACTCCAGCTGGGCGCTTGGCGCCATGTGTTGTTTTTGGAACATGGTTCCAATAATAGAGCCGGGAAGACTTGCCGCCAAGAGGCACAAGCCGCTGGCGACGAAATGCCGACCGTGAAAACGACAGGCCCGGCGAAGTGCCGGGCCTGTGCGGGAGTGGTGGGATCAGGGCTTGGCGATGCCCAGGCTGTCCGGGGCGACCGCCACCGCCTTGGCCTTGTACATCGACCAGGCGGTGACCGACTGCCAGCGGCTGAGGTACTCGCTGGCCTCCGCGCCGCTGAGGTTCAGCGACTTGGCGCCGTAGTCCTTGAGGAAGGCTTGGAACTCGGGGCTGGCCACCGCCTTGCTGTAGGCGGCGGTCAGCTTCTGCTTGATGTCGTCGGGGGTGTCCTTGTGCACCCAGACGCCCCAGAACGGCCCCCACGGCAGGTAGTCGGCGATCCCCGGCAGGGTCTTGCTGATCGGCTCGACGCCCGGCAGCTCGGGGTGCGCCTCGGTGCTGACCACCGCCAGCGCCTTGAGCTTGCCGGTGCGGATCAGCTCCTTGGCGGCGGCCAGGCTCAGCGGCATGAAGTCGATGTGCTTGCCCATCAGCGCGGTGATGCCGGGGCCGTCGCCGCCGAAGGTCACCTCGCGCACCTCGAGCTGGTCCACCGCGCTGATCATCGAGTGCACGGTGTTGGGCAGGGCGCCGGCGCCGGCGCCGCCCATGCGCAGGGTGCCGGGGTTGGCCTTGGCCGCGGCCATCAGGTCGGCCATGCTGTTCCACGGGCTGTCGGCGTGGGTGGCGATCACCGCGACGTTCTGGCCGATCAGGTTGATCGGGTAGAGCGCGCTGTAGTCGAACTTGGCCAGGCCCAGCACCGGATACAGCTGCGGGTTCTCGGCGCCGAGCAGCACGGTGTAGCCGTTGGGCTGCTGGCCGAGCACGTAGGTGGTGCCGATCACCGCGGTGCCGCCCGGGCGGTTGTTGAGGATCAGCTTGCCGCCGAGTTCCTTCTCGACGTAGGGCGACAGGCTGCGCATCACGTTGTCGGTGGCGCCGCCGGCGCCCCAGGGGATCACCGCCTGGATCGGCCGCTCCGGGTAGTCGGCCTGGGCGGCGAGGGCGAAACCGGCGGCGCAGGCGGCGAGGGTCATTCCGGCGAGCATTTTCTTGAGCATGGGAGGTACTCCGCTTGTTGTTGTTTTCGGATCAGGGGGTGACAGGGGTGGAGGTGCACTTCTTCCTCAGCCAGACCGCTGCGGGGGTCTTGCCGAGGAGGATCAGGGTGATGCCGAGGGTGAGGATCAGCGACACCGGGTTGCTGACCAGCTCGCCGAGCAGCGCGGCCGGGTCGTCGCCGACCGAGGCCATGGCCTGGCGATAGGAGTTGTCCATCATCGGGCCGAGGATCACGCCGAGGATCACCGGGCCCATCTGGAAGCCGAAGGCCTTGAGGAAGTAGCCGAGCAGGCCGAAGCCGAGCATCCAGTACACCTCGGTCATGCTGCTGTTGATCGAGTAGGTGCCGACCACGCAGAGCACCAGGATCAGCGGGATCAGCAGGGCCTTGGGCAGCTCGACCAGCTTGGCGAACAGCTTGATGCCCATCAGGCCGAATACCAGCAGGAACAGGTTGGCCAGCGCCAGGTTGCCGACGGTGAACCAGAAGATGTGCGGGCTTTCCACCATCAGCATCGGACCGGGGTTGAGGCCGTGGATCACCAGCGCGCCGATGATCACCGCGGTCACCGCATCGCCCGGGATGCCGAGGGTCAGCATCGGCACGTAGGCGCCACCGACCGCCGCGCTGTTGGCGGTTTCCGGCGCCACCAGGCCCTCGTAGGCGCCCTGGCCGAACGGCCGGCTGGGCTTCTTCACCGTGCGCTTGGCGTGGTCGTAGGCCATCAGCGCGGCGATGTCGCCGCCGACGCCGGGCAGGGCGCCGACCAGCACGCCGATCACCGCGGTGCGCAGCGACAGCGGCAGGAACTTCAGCACCATCGCCAGCGACGGCACGATCTTGCTGACCTGCTGGCGCACCGGCGCCACGTCCAGGCTGTGCAGCTGGTAGAAGGCCTCGGCGACGCCGAACAGGCCGATCATCACCACCACGTAGTGGATGCCGCCCATCAGTTCGACCTGGTCGAAGGTGAAGCGGCCCTGCGCGGTGACCGGGTCCATGCCGACCAGACCGATCACCGTGCCCAGCGCGGCGGCGAACACGCCCTTGGCCAGCGAGCCCTCGGCCAGGCTGCCGACCAGCAGCAGGCCGAGCGCGGCGATCAGGAAGTAGTCGCGCGGGGCGAACTTCAGCGCCATCTCGCCGATCACCGGCGCCGCGCAGGCCAGCACCACGGTGCCGGCCAGGCCGCCGATCACCGACATCACCGTGCTCAGGCCGATGGCGCGGCCGGCATCGCCGAGCTTGGCCAGCGGGTAGCCGTCGAAGCCGGTGGCCACCGCGGAGGGCGCGCCGGGAATGTTGAGCAGGATGGCGCTGCGCGAGCCGCCGTACACCCCGCCGATGAAGATGCCGACGATCAGCGCCAGGGCGCTGTTGACCTCCCAGGAGAAGGTGAAGGAGACCAGGATCGACACCGCCATGGTCACCGACAGGCCGGGGATGGCGCCGATGTAGATGCCGGCGAAGGTGCCCAGCGCGGTGAGCATCAGCAGCTGCGGATCCAGCCAGGCCATCAGCAGGTAGGAGAAGGTTTCGCTCACGGGGGATTCCTCAGGGCAGGTAGACGCTGAAGGCGAGGCTGAACAGCAGCCAGATCAGGCCGGTCGACACGCCGCTGGCCAGCAGCGCCACCAGCGGCCGACCGCCGCGCAGGTAGAGCACCGAGAGCAGCAGGAAGACGAAGGTGGCGGGGTAGAAGCTGGCCCACTGGATGCTGGCCAGGTAGGCCACCGCCAGGGCGATGAACACCAGAATGCAGCGTGGAAAATGCTGCGCGCAGAACTGCCGTGCGGCGGACAGCCAGCCGCCGGCAGCGGCGGACGGTTTGCGCAGGGCGTCGCCGAGAATGACGCTCCCGCTCAGCAGCAGCACGGTGCTGACGCCGAGCGGGAAGGCGCCGGGCGAGCTGATGCCGCTGAAGCCGGCGATGCGCCAGGCCTCGACGGCGACGCCGGCAGCCAGAGCGAGCAGCAGGGTGACGAAGGCGAGTTCGCCGACCTGGCGTTGTTCGAGCGGTTTTGACATGGCGAGTCTCTCCGCCGGAGACGCGAACGCGCCTCCGCATGGTCGTGGATGGGGAGCGGGCAGGGCCCGGCGGTCAGGCGATCAGGCGCAGCAGACGGCGCAGGCTGCCGGGCGCGGCGCCGCGCGAGGCTGCGGGTTGACCGGAACGCGGGGTGGGCCGGGCGTCGAAGTAGACGAGCGGGGCGAGGCCGGTCCAGCAATCGGTCAGGACGGCGGCTGCGGCGGGGCGTGCGAGCGAAGCATCGTGCATGAGGGTGTACCTGGATTCTTATATTTATCGGCATCCCGACAGCGCTGGTGTGGCGGTGCCGGTGCTGGGATTATTGGAACCAGGTTTCACAAATGGCAATCCGAGCCGTTCGATAATCGAACAAAAACTAACCGGATGGAACATTTTACCTATTCCCAGCCGGGAGCCCGGCGCGAATCGCGCTGTTTTCGTCGAAGCATCGGCTCTTTTAGAATCGTCACATCTAACGCACGGATACCCAACATGGCAGGCAGTCAAATCGAACGCGCGCTGAGTCTTCTGGAGAGCCTGACCACCGACCCGGGCGGGGTGCAGATGCAGGCCCTGGCCGACCAGTTGCAGATCCCCAAGAGCGCCACCCACCGCATGCTCGCCGAGCTGATCCGTCTCGGTTACGTGCGCCAGGACCCGCAGACCAGCCGCTATCAACTGTCCACCAAGTTGGTGGCGCTGGGCTTCCGCTACCTGGCCAACAGCGGCGCCGACGTGGTGCAGCCGATCCTCGACCGTCTGGCCGAGGAGACCGGCGAGCTGGTGCGCCTGGGGGTGATCGACGGCGAGCGTCTGACCTGGATCGCCAAGTCGCAGGGCGCGCGCGGTGGCCTGCGCTACGACCCGGACATGGGCCGCGACGCGCCGCTGTCCTCCACCGCCTCCGGGCATGCCTGGCTGGCCAGCATGAGCGACGCCGAGGCGCTGGCCAAGGTGGCGCAGCAGACCCCGGTCGATCCCGCCGAACTCGGCCCCAACGCCCCGCGCAGCGAGGCCGCGCTGCTCGCGCGCCTGCAACTGGCCCGCGCGCATGGCTACGCCTGGGTGATGGAAAGCTCGGCGGTCGGCACCGCGGCCATGGCCTCGGTGATTCGCCATCCGCGCGACGGCCATCCCATCGGCGTACTCAGCCTGGCCGGCCCCAGCGCCCGCCTGGGCGAGGCGCGCATGCACCAGCTGGCGCCGCGCCTGCTGGAGGCCGGCGAGGAGCTGTCGCAGGCCAGTCAGGCGTCGGAGCTGTTTTCCTGAGCCATCGCGGCGCCGGTCAGCGGGATCGGCGCAGATCGCCGGCCGCTCGCGGCGGATAGCCTCGATGTTGCCGGGTTGCCGCGGATGGCGGGGGTCAGGCGTCGCGCAGCAGGTCGTGCGCGTCGAGCAGGCGCCAGGCGATCTCCGGACGCTTCTCCAGGCCGCGGCGGATCGCCGCCGGAATCGCCTGGCGGGTCTTGCGGCACAGGCCGAGCTGCTCGTCGAGGTTGATGGCGATGCCGCGCATGGTGCGCACCTCGTTGAAGCCGGGGGCGACGTGCAGGCGGATGCCCAGTTGCTCGAACAGGCGCCGCTGCATGTGCTCGAGGTCGTCGAGGCTCTGGATGTTTTCCAGGCGCTCGACCAAGCGCTTTTCCTCCTGACGGGTCAGGCGCAGCACGCGCAGGTCGGCGGCCGGATCCTCCAGCAACAGCTCGCGCCCGCAGATGCAGGCGCCGGGCGGGCAGGGCTGGCGGATCGGAAAAGGGATGGTCATGCCTCCGATCATAGCGTCGCGGCGCGACGCTTGCCCATTGGCGGGCGGCGTCGATTCCGGTCACCGGAGGTGAGTCGTGGCGCCGTCGCCCATGGGCGACGAAAAGGCGACTCCGCCGGGTGGCTTCGCCAACCAGCGTGGCCGCAGGCGGCACTGCAATTGCGTCTGCGGCCACGCTGGTTCAGGGGGCATCACTCCAGTGCAGATTCACCGTGCCGACCGCCACCGCCTTGAGATCGATGCTGCTGCGTTTTTCCTGACCATTCTGTCGGGCAATGATCGAGTACTTGTCGGCCGGCAGCTTGACGTAAACGATCGGCCCCACCTGGTTCAACTCCAGCAGGGAGCGCCCATCGGCGGCCTGGATGACCAGATCGACGTTGCTCAGATACTGATTGAGCGGCCCTGTCGAGAAGGTCATGTGCAGGTTGTAACCTTCAATCTGCTTGAAGGCCTCCGATTCGTCCCGGCCAATGCCGCCGGACAGATAGGTGATGCCGTTCTGCTCCTGCGGCTGCAACTGCACGGCCGCGCTGTCGATCATCTGCGCATCGGCGGTCGGCAGCAGCACGGGAAACGAGGCCAGTAGCACGGTCAGCACCGTGGCTGCCGACTTTTGTGGGTGAAAGAGTTTCATGGCGACTACTCCTCACGTGCCCGCGGGCGGTGCTGCCGTTTCAGCTCAGCGCTTGATCAGGGAAATCTTCGTCCCTTCGATGCTGATGCCAGCCATCAGGCCCTGTTGGTTGAAAATGAACGCGTAGGCATCCTCGCGCAGCGTGGTGGTGGACAGGTTCTTCGCGACGCCCTCGTCGACCAGTACCACGGTCGGGCCCACGCCGATTTCCCAGCCCTTGGTCTCGCGCAGATGGTTCATGGCCTTGTCGTTCATCAGGAACAGCGCATAGGCGTAGGACTGCGCACCGGCCTGCAAGCCCCAGGAGCCGCCCACGAAGTTGTAGTAACCGTCGACCTGCGAGCCGCGTATCAGCTCGCCTTCACCGTAGCTGCCGCCAAATACCAGCCCGGCCTTGACGATGTTCGGGAAGACGAGAATCGCCTTGGCATTGCCGCCAATGGTTTTGGCCAGGGGATGGGACCTGTAGAGGGTCTGCAGAGCCTGCCGGGAGTCGGTATCCAGGTCCTGGGCGGTTGCTGCGCTGACGCTGTTCGGCAGACCGGCCGAGAGCAGGGCGAGGGCCGCGAGGGCGATGGCGAGAAAATACCTGATGGATTGAGTCATTTTTCATACTCCTCTACCGGTTTGGGCCCCAGATGCCTGGGGCCGGTCTACTGCCCCAGCCCAGATCGAAACTGGCTGTCCGGGGTGGCCTGTTCGGTAGACACCGTTGCCGCGCGTATTACTGCACCTTTTGCAAGTGTTCGTTAATCGAACAGGCTTGGGTTGTCGCCGCTTGTCTAAAAGTGGAACTGGGTTCTAAATAAGCCGAGGCGCACCTGGGCGGAGTCAGTAGCACTGCTCCTGCTTCCAGGTCGACAGCCATAACAACAAGAGGAACCCGCCTTGGCCGAACCACTGCGAATCGCGCTGATCGGTGCCGGCGTCATGGGACGTCAGCACTGCCAGCACCTCAACGACCTGCCCGAGGCCCGACTGTGCGCCGTGGCCGATCCCGGCCCGCAGGCCGCGGCCTTTGCCGCCGAATGCGGCGTGCCGCACTTCGCCGACCACCGGCGGATGCTCGACGAGGGCCGCCCGCAGGCGGTGATCGTCGCCACCCCCAACACCCTGCACGTCAGCACCGCGCTGGACTGCATCGCCGCTGGCGTGCCGGTGCTGCTGGAGAAGCCGGTCGGCGTGCACCTCGACGAGGTGCGCGAACTGGTCGCCGCCTCGCGGAACGCCGCAGTGCCGGTGCTGGTCGGCCACCATCGCCGGCACAACCCGCTGATCGTGCGCGCCCGCGAGCTGGTGCGGGACGGCAGTCTCGGCCGGCTGACCACGGTCACCGCGCTGTGGCAGCTGCAGAAGCCGGACAGCTACTTCGACGTCGCCTGGCGTCGCGAACCGGGCGCCGGGATGCTGTTCACCAACCTGATCCACGACCTCGACCTGCTGCGCCACCTGTGCGGCGAGGTGGCCGAGGTGCAGGCGATCACCGGCAACGGTGTGCGCGGCTTCGCCAACGAGGACAGCGCGGCGATCCTGCTGCGCTTCGCCAATGGCGCGCTCGGCACCCTGACCGGTTCGGATGCGGTGGCCGCGCCCTGGAGCTGGGAGCTGGACTCCGGGGAGAACCCGGTCTATCCGCGCCAGGCCGACCAGCCGTGCTACCTGCTGGCCGGCACCCGCGGCGCGCTGAGCATTCCGCAGCTGAGGCTGTGGCACTACGCCGAGCCCGGGGCCGGCTGGCACCAGCCGTTGCTGAGCCGTGAGGAAGGTTTCCAGCCCGCCGAGGCGCTGCGCCGCCAGCTCGAGCACTTCGTCCACGTCGTGCGCGGGCAAGCCGCGCCACTGGTCAGCGCCGCCGACGCCGGCAACACGCTGGCGCTGATCGAAGCCATCCAGCGCGCCTCCGCCAGCGGCCGCGTCTGTGTCCCCGACCGCATTTCCATCGAATAAGCAGAGAACCGCCATGAGCGAACGCAACCTTTCCCTCGCCGCCCTGACCGTCCTCGAGCTGTCCCCGCCGGACATGGTCGAGGTGGCCGCCCGCGCCGGCTACAGCCATGTCGGCCTGCGCCTGGTGCCGGCGACGCCCGAGGAGCACCACTTCCCGCTGGTGGCCGACACCGGCCTGCTGCGCCAGACCCGGGCGCGTCTGCGCGATAGCGGCGTCCGGGTATTCGACGTGGAGATCCTGCGCCTGAAGCCCGAGACCTGCGTCGCCGAGTTCGAGCAGGTGCTCGCGGTCGGCGCCGAACTGGGCGCCAGCACCGTGCTGGTGGCCGGCAACGATCCCGACGAGGCGCGGCTTACCGACAACTTCGCCGCCTTCTGCGATCTCGCCGCCGGCTTCGGCCTGTATCCGCACCTGGAGTTCATGCCCTGGACCGACGCCCGCGACCTGACCCAGGCCATGTGCATCGTCGACAACGCCGGGCGCGCCAATGGCTGCGTGCTGGTCGACGCCTTCCACTTCAACCGTTCCGGCTCGCGCCTGGAGGATCTTGCCCGCCTCGATCCGGCGCGCATCCACTACGCCCAGCTGTGCGACGTGGCCGGCCCGGTGCCGGACGACATGGCCGAGATCCTCCGCCAGGCGCGCAACGAGCGGCGCTTCCCGGGCGACGGCGACTGCGACCTGCTCGGTCTCTTGCGCGCGCTGCCGGCCGATCTGCCACTCAGCCTGGAAATTCCCACCCGCCAGCTCTATGAGCAGGGCGTCGGCGCCCTGGAGCGGGCGCAGATCGCCATCGACAAGGCGCGCACCCTGCTGGCGCAGCTCTGAGCCGATGCACCGGCGTCAGGCGCGCCGGTGCACCGACACCCCGGCGGCGAAGGTCTCGCGCACGGCGCGGTCGTCGCCGAGGATGGTCAGGGCGAACAGGGTTTCCGCCAGGCTGCGCGACTGCGCGAGGCGGTGTTCGAGCAGCGGCGTGGCCTTGAGGTCGAGCACCACGAAGTCGGCGTCCTTGCCCGGCTGCAGGTTGCCGAGGTGCTGGTCCAGGTAGAGCGCGCGGGCGCCGCCGAGGGTGGCCAGGTACAGGGCGCGGAACGGATCGAGCTGCTGGCCCTGCAGCTGCAGCACCTTGTAGGCCTCGTTGAGCGTCTGCAGTTGCGAGAAGCTGGTGCCGGCGCCGATGTCCGTGCCCAGGCCGACGCGCACGCCGTGGGCGTCCAGCTTCGCCAGGTCGAACAGGCCGCTGCCGAGGAACAGGTTGGAGGTCGGGCAGAAGGCCACCGCCGAGCCGCTCTCGCCCAGGCGCCGGCATTCGCCGTCGTCCAGGTGGATGGCGTGGGCGAACACCGAGCGCGCGCCGAGCAGGCCGTGGTGGTCGTAGACGTCGAGGTAACCGCTGCGCGCGGGGAACAGCTCCCTGACCCATTCGATCTCGGCATGGTTCTCGGCCAGGTGGGTGTGCAGGTAGAGCCCCGGGTACTCGCGCAGCAGGCGCGCCGCCAGATCGAGCTGCTCCGGCGTGCTGGTGGCGGCGAAGCGCGGCGTCACCGCGTAGTGCAGGCGCCCCTTGCCGTGCCAGCGCTCGATCAGCGCGCGGCTCTCGTCGTAGCCGGAGGCGGCGCTGTCGCTCAGTTCGGCCGGCGCGTTGCGGTCCATCAGCACCTTGCCGGCGATCATGCGCAGGCCGAGTCGCGCGGCCTCCTCGAAGAAGGCGTCCACCGACTGCGGATGCACGCTGCAGAACACCAGCGCGGTGGTGGTGCCGTTGCGCAGCAGCTCCCGGAGGAAGAACGCCGCCTGTTCGCGGGCGTGGGCCGGATCGGCGAAGCGCGCCTCGGCGGGGAAGGTGTAGGTCTCGAGCCAGTCGAGCAGCTGGGTGCCGTAGGAGGCGACCACCCCGACCTGCGGGAAGTGGATGTGGGTGTCGACGAAACCGGGGACGATCAGCGCGTCCGGGTACTCGGTCAGCGCCGTGCCGGCTGGCAGGGCCGCCAGCAGCTCGGCGGCCGGGCCGATTTCCCGGACCTTGCCGTCCGCGACGACCAGCAGGCCGTCGGCGATGTACTGGCAGGCGGCGTCACTGCCGACTTCGCGCGGGTCGGCCAGGCAGTGCAGCAGGGCGGCGCGATAGGCGTGCATGGGCGATGTCCTGGGTGGTGGCGCTACGTTCATGATGGTCGCCGCGGCGGCGCATGGGAACCCCGAGGCCCGGTTGACGCCCGGCGGGCCGCTGCGTATACAGGCCGCCCCTCACCATCGTGATGCACAGGAGCGATCATGCAGGACGATTTCGACGCGGACGGCTACGAGCCCGAGCACGACCAGTACCTCGACAACGACGAGGAGCTTTCGCCGCTGGACGCCGACGAAGGCGAGTTCGACGACGAGGAGGACGCGGCCGGCGAGCGCGACGAGCTGGACCCCGACGACGAGGAAGTGTCGGACGAGGACTACGACAGTCCGCACTGGGACGATCTGTAGCGCGTGCTCCGTAGGGTGCGCCATGCGCACCGGCAGCGTTGTGGTGCGCACGGCGCACCCTACACGTGTTCCTCGGCTCGCGCCGGCAGCGGGCGTTCGTCGTGCGGCATGCCGTTGTAGCTGGCGACGATCTCGCCGGCCACGGCGATGGCGATCTCCATCGGCAGCTTGCCTTTCACCTCGGGCAGGCCGATCGGGCAGCGCAGGCGCGCGAGCTGGGCGGCGGGGATGCCGCGCTCGCGCAGGCGATGCTCGAAGCGCGCGCGCTTGCTCTTCGAGCCGATCAGGCCGCACCAGGCGAAGTCGCCGCGGCGCAGGATGGCTTCGGTCAGCTGCAGGTCGAGCGCGTGGTCGTGGGTCATGACGATGAAGTGGCTGCCGGGCGGCATGCGCTCGACTTCCTCGAGCGGTTCGTCGTTGACCAGCCGTTCCACCCCGGGCGGGATGTCGGCGGGGAACTCGCCCTCGCGCGCGTCGATCCAGCGCAACTGGCAGGGCAGCGCGGCGAGCAGCGGGGCGAGGGCGCGGCCGACGTGGCCGGCGCCGAACAGGGCGATGTGCGCGCGCGGCCGGCCGAGCGGCTCGAACAGCAGCACGGCGGCGCCGCCGCAGCACTGGCCGAGGCTGGCGCCGAGGGCGAAGCGCTCCAGCTGCGGCGCCTGCGCGCCGCGCGCCAGCAGCTCGCGGGCGATCTGCAGGGCGCGGAATTCCAGATGGCCGCCGCCGATGCTGTCCCAGGCACGCTCGGCGCCGACCAGCATCTTCGCCCCGGCGTTGCGCGGGGTGGAGCCGCGCTCCTCGACCACTGTCACCAGTACGCAGGGTTCGCCGCGCCGGTGCAGTTCGGCGAGGGCGTCGATCCAGGCGTTGTTCATCGCTCGTTCTCCGGCGTCAGGGCGAATGAATTCGCCCCTACAGTTCCGTGGCCGCCCTCGTTGCCCGGTTTCCGAGCGTAGGGGCGAATTCATTCGCCTTGTGGGGCGGGTCATTGCCGCGGCATCTTCTTTATCTGCTCCACCGCCCACAGCACCCGCTCCGGGGTGGCCGGGGCGTCCAGCTCGGCGTGCCGGCGGTAGTCGGCGAGGCTGGCGATGGCGTCCTTGATCGCGCACCACACCGAGATGGCCAGCATGAACGGCGGCTCGCCGACCGCCTTGGAGTGGAACACGGTGTCCTCCGGGTTGCGGCGGTGCTCCAGCAGTTTCACCCGCAGATCGGCCGGCACGTCGCCGGCGGTGGGGATCTTGTAGGTGGAGGGACCGGTGGTCAGCAGGCGGCCGCGCGCGTCCCACACCAGCTCCTCGCAGGTCAGCCAGCCCATGCCCTGGACGAAGCCGCCTTCCACCTGGCCGATGTCGATGGCCGGGTTCAGCGAGGCGCCGACGTCGTGGAGGAGGTCGGCGCGCAGCAGGCGGTATTCGCCGGTCAGGGTGTCGATGACCACCTCGGCGCAGGCCACGCCGAAGGCGTAGTAGTAGAACGGCCGGCCGCGCGCCTGCTCGCGGTCGTAGTGGATCTTCGGCGTGCGGTAGAAGCCGCTGGCCGACAGCGACACCTGGCCCTGGTGCGCTGCCTTGGCCAGTTCGGCGAAGTCGAGGTCCAGCTCGCCGACGCGCACCCGGCCGGCGTGGAACTCGATGGCCTCCTCGGGCACCTGCCAGTGCCTGGCGGCGAACTCGACCAGGCGCTGGCGGATGGTCAGCGCCGCGGCCTGTGCGGCCTTGCCGTTGAGGTCGGCGCCGCTGGAGGCGGCGGTGGCCGAGGTGTTGGGCACCTTGGCGGTGTTGGTGGCGCTGATCCGGATGCGCCCGATCTCGACCTGGAACACCTCGGCGACCACCTGGGCGACCTTGGTATTGAGGCCCTGGCCCATCTCGGTGCCGCCGTGGTTGAGGTGGATGCTGCCGTCGGTGTAGAGGTGCACCAGCGCACCGGCCTGGTTGAGGAAGCTGTTGGTGAAGCTGATGCCGAACTTCACCGGGGTCAGCGCCAGGCCCTTCTTCAGTACCGGACTGCGCGCGTTGAAGGCGCGGATCTCGGCGCGGCGGCGGGCGTACTCGCAGCTCTGCTCCAGCTCGGCGGTCATGTCATGGAGCAGGTTGTGCTCGACGGTCTGGTGGTAGTGGGTGACGTTGCGGCTGCCGATGCCGTAGTAGTTGCGCTTGCGCACCTCCAGCGGGTCGAGGCCGAGCTGGCGGGCGATGCGCTCCATGACTTCCTCGATGACCAGCATGCCCTGTGGGCCGCCGAAGCCGCGGAACGCGGTGTTGGAGGCGTGGTTGGTGCGGCAGCGGTGGCCGGTCACCTGGGCATCGCCCAGGTAGTAGGCGTTGTCGGCGTGGAACATGGCGCGGTCGACGATGGCGCTGGACAGGTCCGGCGAGTAGCCGCAGTCGGCGGCCAGCTCGATGCGCACGCCGTGCAGGCGGCCGTCGTCGTCGAAGCCGACCGCGTAGTCGCTGAGGAACGGGTGGCGCTTGCCGGTGCTCAGCATGTCCTCGCGGCGCGGCAGGCGCATCTTCACCGGCCGCCCGCTGAGGCTGGCGATCACCGCGCACAGGCAGGCCGGGCCGGCGGCCTGGGTCTCCTTGCCGCCGAAGCCGCCACCCATGCGCCGGGTGTCCACCTCGACCTTGTGCAGCGCCACGCCAAGCACCCGGGCGACCAGCTTCTGGATCTCGCTGGGATTCTGCGTCGAGCTGTGGACCAGCATGCCGCCGTCCTCGGTCGGCAGCACCGCGCAGGCCTGGCCCTCCAGGTAGAAGTGCTCCTGGCCGCCGCTGCGCAGGCGGCCGGCCAGGCTGTGCGGGGCGTTGGCCAGTGCCGCCTCGGCGTCGCCGCGCTGCTGGGTATGGCTGGGCGCGACGAAGTCCCGGCGGCGCAGCGCCTCCTCGATGTCCAGCAGCGGCTCCAGCTCCTCGTAGTCGATCCGCGCCAGCTCGGCCGCCGCGCGCGCCGCCTCCAGGCTGTCGGCGGCCACCGCCAGCACCGGCTGGCCGACGTACTCGACCACGCCCTCGGCCAGCAGCGGATCGCCCGGCAGCACCGCGCCGATGTCCAGCGCGCCCGGCACGTCGGCACTGGTGATGACTATGGCTACGCCGGGCACCGTGTAGCAGGGCGCGGTATCGATGTTCAGGATGCGCGCGTGCGGGCGGTCGGCGAGGCGCGCGTAGACGTGCAGCTGGTTTGGGAACTCCAGGTGGTCGTCGACGTACTGCGCGGCGCCGCTGACGTGGCGGGCGGAGCTCTCGTGGGGTACCGGCTGGCCGACACCGGTGTGCAGGACGGAGCGGAACTCGTTTTCCGGACTGCGGGAGGAATAGTCAGACATGCTCGGTCACCCGGGTCGGCAGGTCGGGCTGGCTGGTCTCGAGCCAGGCCTTGCGCAGCAGGTTCTGCGCCACGCGCAGGCGGTAGGCGCGGCTGGCGCGCAGGTCGTCGAGCGGATCGAAGTCCTGCTCCAGCGCGCTCGCGGCTCGCTCCACCGCCGTCTCGCTCCACGGATGGCCGAGCAGCGCCTGCTCGCAGCGGTTCGCGCGCCTGGGGATCGCCGCCATGCCGCCGAAGGCGATGCGCGCCTCGCGCACCAGACCGTCGTCGATCTGCAGGTGGACGGCGGCGCACACCGCAGCGATGTCGTCGTCGCGGCGCTTGGACACCTTGAAGGCGCGGAACAGCTGGCCGGCCTGCGGGCGCGGCAGCAGGATGCGCTCGATGAACTCGCCGGGCTGCAGCGCGGTGACCCGGTAGTCGAGGAAGAAGTCCTCCAGCGCCAGCATCCGCCGCCGCTGGCCCCGGCGCAGCAGCAGGCTGGCGCCGAGGGCGATCAGCAGCGGCGCGCAATCGCCGATCGGCGAGGCGTTGCCGAGGTTGCCGCCCAGGGTCGCCTGGTTGCGGATCTGGGTGGAGGCGAAGCGGGCGAGCAGGGCGCCGAAGTCCGGGTAATCGGCGGCCAGCAGCGGCGCGCAGTCGCTCAGCGCCACGCCGGCGCCGATATCGAGGGTGGCCTCGTCGACGACGATGGTCTTCAGCTCCCCGACCTGGCCGAGCTGGATCAGCAGCGGCAGGCGGCGGTGCTGCTGGGTGATCTCCAGCACCAGGTCGGTGCCGCCGGCCAGCAGGCGCGCCTCGGGGTTGGCCGCGTACAGCGCGGCCAGTTCGTCGAGGTCGCGCGGCAGCCGGCAGCGCGCGTCGTCGCCCTCCAGTTCGGCCACGTCCTGCGCGGCGATGGCCGCCAGCTGGGCGAGGATGTCCGCCTCGCGGGCGCTGAACTGGTCCGCGCCGCCCTGGCCGAGGGCCTGCTCGGCGGCGGCGAGGATCGGCCGGTAGCCGGTGCAGCGGCACAGGTTGCCGGCCAGCGCCGCGCAGACCGCCTCGCGCTCGAAGCCGGCGGCGTTTTTGTACTGGGCGAACAGCGACATGACGATGCCGGGGGTGCAGAAGCCGCACTGCGAGGCGTGGCAGTCGACCATCGCCCGCTGCACCGGATGCAGGTGCTCGCCCTGCTGCAGGTCCTCGACGGTCAGCAGCTGCTTGCCGTGCAGGCTGGCCAGCAGGGTGATGCAGGCGTTGATCGCCCGGTAGCGCAGGTGTTCGAAGCCGGTGTCGTCCACCACCCGCTCGCCGACCACCACGCTGCAGGCGCCGCAGTCGCCCGCGGCGCAGCCTTCCTTGCTGCCGGTGCGCCGGCGCTGCTCGCGCAGCCAGCGCAGCACCGTGAGGTTCGGGTCGAGCCGCTCGATGCGGCACGGCTCGCTGTTGAGCAGGAACTGGATCAAGGGGCCTCCGAAGGCTTCTCGTCGCGCCTGATACCCGGCGGGAAAGGCGGTTGACTTTGATATTACGCCTTTTGCCGTCTCGCTCAGGTCCGCGCGGGTGCGTGCCAACACCCGGTTTTTATTGAATATAGAGATAAGCCATAATGATTTTCCGAAAATAAGACCTGCGACACGGATTCACCTTCGTGGTGCCTGAAGGCCGCCCGCGCCAACGCGACGGCCAGGCAAGGTGCAGTCGAACTCAGGTGTGCAGCACGGAGCGGTGGGTATGACGTTCAAGGTACGAGCTTACTGGGCCAGGCTGCTGGTGGTGGGGACGCTGGGGGTGATGGTTTCCCTCCTGGCCTACGCCTATTGCCTGGCGATGGAGCGCAAGCTGCGCGCCAGCGAGTTCGAGCGTTTCGCCCATGTGCAGTCGCAGCACGTGCAGCGCCTGCTGGAGCACTCCACCCAGCTGTTGCACGCCTACCGCGGCTTCTTCCACGCCAGCGGCACGGTCGACCGGCAGCAGTTCGAGCGCTTTTCCCGCGCGGTGCTCGGCAGCTATCCGGAGGCGTTCGCCATTCACTGGGCGGCACGGGTCGCCGAGCCGGAGCGCGCCGCGTTCGAGCGCGAGATCGAGCATTTCCAGGAGGTGCCGCTCGGCATCTTCGACGTCGACGCCGACGCCAGGGAGCCCATGCCGGCGCCCAGCCGCGGCGTCTACTATCCGATCCGCTTTTCCGAACCGCTGGCGCTCAACCACAAGGTCATCGGCCTGGACACCCTGGAGCGTCCCTACAACCAGGATGTGACCCGCGAGTCCGCGCGCCTCGGCGACCAGCGGGTGACCTCGGTGTTCCCGCTGATGCAGGATCCCGACGGCCCGCTGGCGGTGGCGGTCTACCAGCCGGTCTACCGTCCGGGGGCGCCGCTGGTTTCCCCCGTGCAGCGCTGGGAAGCGCTCGAGGGCTACCTGGTGCTGATGCTGCGTCCCAGCCTGCTGCTCGGCGAGATGTCCTTTCGCGATACCCGCATCGATGTGCGCCTCTACGAGATGCAGGGCGACCGCGAGGTGGCCATCTATCCGCGCGGCGCCATCCCGCAGGCGCCCTCCGAGGGGGTATTCCACCATGTACTGGAGGTGCCCGGACGCCAGTGGGTCGTCGAGTTCGTCGCCGGGGAGGAGGGCATCGCTGCCATGTCCAGCCTGCAGCCGTTGCTGCTGATGCTCGCGCTGCTGGCGCTGACCGCCGTGCTGCTGGTCTATCTCGACCGCTCCCACCGCAGCGCCGTGGCGCTGGCCAGGGCCAACGACGAGCTGGTCGTGCGTCAGCGCGAACTCGATGGCCTCGCCTACTACGACAACCTCACCGGGCTGCCCAACCGGCTGCTGCTCTGCGAGCGTCTTGCACAGGCGCTGGAGGCCTGGCGCTGGCAGAGTGGCGAGCTGGCGGTGTGCGTCATGGATCTGGACGGCTTCAAGGACGTCAACGATCGCTTCGGCCATCAGGCCGGCGACGAGGTCCTGCAGGTGGTCGCCAGGCGTATCCAGGGCGTGCTGCGCTCGTCGGACACCGTGGCCCGCCTGGGGGGCGACGAGTTCGTGGTGCTGCTCGGCGGGGCGGAGCGCGACATCGCCCTGGACGAGGTGATGGCGCGCCTGATCGAGAGCATCGCCCGGCCGATCGAGCTGGGCGAGGGCGGGCGGGTCGTGGTCGTGACCGCCAGCATCGGCGTCGCCCTGGCCGATCCGCGCAGCAGCGTGGACAGCCTGATCCGCGAGGCGGATAGCGCCATGTACGAGGCCAAGGGCAGCGGCAAGGGCCGCTACCGCCTGCATGCCCGCGCGCTGGTCAGCCGCCCGGCGCTGGTAGAGTCGGTTTCCGACTGAGGCCGGTGCTGCGCCCTTATCTGCCGAGCGCGGCGCCATTGCGTCGGCGCGACTCCCTTTTTTAGGCGTCCGGGCGGCGGGTGCGCGCATTTGCCCGTAAGAAAATCGTTACGCATCGCTGCGCAGCGGCTTTGAGTGGCGCGGCTTTTCGCGGCTTGTAACGAAAATCTTCCAGATGTAGCCGCTCAGGCCGTGCCGGCGCTCGCCCTGCCCGGTTGTCCGGACGCCGCGCCCGCGGTGATATGCCTCCATCCAGCCGCGTGCGGCATACAAAAACAAAGTGGAGGCGCCCATGATCGCGCTCACCCAGACCGGGCAATACCCTTTCTCCGCCGACGGCCTCGCGCCCGTCGCGCTCGCCACTTCCCCCGTCGCCACCTGCGGCGCCCTAGCCCAACGCTTCCCCTGTTCTGCGCCGACGTTCATCGCCGACACCGGAGGCTGAACAGCGCCGACCCGTTCATCCGAACCAGCAGGCCGCCAGCCAGATGTGACCCGAAGGCGCCAGAGCGCATCTTGAAGGGTTCGATCGCGGCCGATTCCGAGTTGAGAGCGGAGGTGCACCCCGAGTCGTCGCGATCCGAATCCGAGGTTATCCGCCTTGCCGAATTCCGCCACTCCACAAGCGTGGCGGGTGTTTTCCGTCACGATAACAACAAGCAGGTGACGCATGTCCCGTGAAAAACCGAAGAACCTCTGGCAATCCCGCTGGGGCTTCATCCTCGCTGCAACCGGCTCGGCCGTTGGCCTGGGCAACATCTGGAAATTCCCCTACATCACCGGCGAGTACGGTGGTGGCGCCTTCGTGCTGATGTACCTGGCGTGCATCCTCGCCATCGGCATCCCGGTGATGATGACCGAGATCGCCCTCGGCCGCCGCGGCCGCGGCAGCCCCATCGATGCTATCGCCCGTGTGGCCCGCGAGAACGGCAGCCATCCGCTGTGGAAAGGCGTCGGCGGCATGGCCATGCTCTGCGGCTTCATGATCCTGTGCTTCTACGTGGTGGTGGCCGGCTGGGCCTTCGCCTATACGTGGAAGATGCTCGACGGCTCGCTGGCCGCCACCAGCGTCGACGCGCTGGCCGGCGTGTTCGAGGCGCATAACGCCAGTCCCTGGCAGCTGGGCGGCTGGAGCATCGTGGTCTCCCTGCTGACCATCTGGATCGTCGGCAAGGGCGTGCAGGCCGGTGTCGAGAAGGCTTTCCGCTGGATGATGCCGGGCCTGGCGGTGATGCTGCTGGTGCTGGTCGGCTACTCCTGGACCAGCGGCAGCTTCAGCCAGGGCTTCGACTTCCTGTTCTCCTTCGATGCCTCGAAGATCACCGGCGAGGCGCTGCTGGCCGCCCTCGGTCACGCCTTCTTCACCCTCAGCCTGGCCTCGGGCGCGATCCTGACCTACGGTTCCTACCTGCCGGACGGCCAGTCGATCACCCGCACCTCCATCGTGGTCGCCATCGCCGACACCTGCGTGGCGCTGCTGGCGGGTCTGGCCATCTTCCCGGTGATCTTCGCCAACGGCATGAGCCCGAGCGCCGGCCCCGGCCTGATCTTCATGAGCCTGCCGCTGGCCTTCCAGCAGATGCCGCTGGGTAGCCTGTTCGGCGTGCTGTTCTTCGCCATGGTCTCGGTCGCCGCGCTGACCTCGGCCATCTCGATGATCGAGGCCGTGGTCGCCTACCTCAACGAGAAGCACGGCATCAGCCGCGGCCGCGCCGCCATCGGTTCGGGCGCGGTGCTGCTGGTGATCAGCCTGCTGGCCATGTTGTCGTTCAACGTCGGCGCCGAGTGGAAGCTGTTCGGCACCACCCTGTTCGACGGTCTGGACTACATCACCTCGCGCTGGATGATGCCCTTGGGCGGCATCCTGATGGTGATCCTCGCCGGCTACTGCCTGCGCAGCGACATCATGCGCGACGAGCTGCAGCTGCCCAATGCCGGCTACGCCCTGTGGCTGTTCATGGTGCGTTACGTCAGCCCGGTGATGATCGTCATGGTGTTCCTGCACGCCCTCGGCTGGCTGGGCTTCGACCCGCTGGAGCGCTGGTACTGGATCGCCGGCGCCATCGGCACCCTGGCCATCCTCGGCGAGCTGTTCGCCCCGCGGGTACGCCTGGAGTTCGCCGCGCGCTGATCGGCGCAGCCTGGCTCCCCTGGCGGGCCCGCCCGCCAGGCACACGCGCAAACGCCCCGACTGGTTCGGGGCGTTTGCATTTCCGGGGTTCGGCTTGCCGCCAGGCGTGAAGGGCGGCGGGCTTGGCCGTGAGTGCGGCGGTGCCCGGCCGGCGAGGGGGACGATGCGCGCAAGGAAACGCGGTGCGGGGTGTTACCGGGCCAGCATGGCGTAACGGCCGCTGGGCGTCCCGGTAACGGAAAAGCCCCGACGGTAGCTCGGTTTCTGAGGATGTGTTTTTTAAGCTATTGATTTAAAAGGATATTTTAAAGTTGGCATGCCGCCTGCTTTGTTTATGGCACAACAAAAACAAGAACGCTGAACCCCCACAACAAAAACAACACGTACCGACTCCATAACAACAAGAACAACAGGATGGAGGCGCAGCAAACCGATTCTTTTGGAGAGGAGTTGCCCGCAAGGGTTCTCCATCGACCGGACCGAGAACGATAAAACTGCCCCGAGGCAGCGCCAGTACCGGTTGAACCCGCGAGCGTGCGGCAATATCAGCGTCCAAAAGAATATGTTTGCTCTTGAGGTCCCGACCTGGGACTACCACCGGGCCACTGGCCCGGGCGGGCTGCCAAAAACAACAACAAGCCCGTCAGCACAACAAGAACAAAGCACGACCTACTCGAAAGGGGAGCCCACGGGCTCCCCTTTGTGCTGTCTGGGTTTCCCGTTCCTGCGCCCATCCTGCGACCTGCGCTGGCGGCGTAGCGTTCGCGCGCGTGGTTCACGGCCCGCATGCGGACCCGTGATGCAGCAGCGCGTGCGAGTACAGTGTGGCCGGGCGCCGGCTGGCGGATCTGTCTGGCAACGCCCCGGACTGTAGCGGAAGCGACCCGCAGCGGACGGATCGGGGGATGCGCCGAGCGAGGGAGCCAGCCGGTGGGAAGAGGGGAACAGCGGGGCGTCGGCGCGCCCCGCTGGAGGGGGTCAGTCGCAGACCCGGGCGATGGCGGCGGCCAGATCGCCGAGGCGGCGGCCGTTGAGGCCGGCGATGTTGGCGCGGCCGCGGCCGACCATGTACACGCTGCATTCCTCGCGCAGGCGGCGCACCTGCTCGATGGACAGGCCGGTGTAGGAGAACATGCCGCGCTGGCGGGCGATGTGGGCGAAGCGCTCGGCCAGACCGAACGGCTGCAGGGCCTCGACCAGGCCATGGCGCAGCTGCAGGACGCGCACGCGCATCTGCTCCAGCTCGGTCATCCACTGCGCGCGCAGGCCGGCGTCGCCGAGCACGCTGGCGACCACCGCGGCGCCGTGCGAGGGCGGCGTCGACCACAGGTTGCGGGCCAGCGAGGACAGCTGGCTGCGCACGTCGAGCAGCTTGTCGTGGCTGTCGGCACAGACGAGCAGCGCACCGGTACGCTCGCGGTACAGGCCGAAATTCTTCGAGCAGGAGCTGGTGACCAGCAGCTCGGGCAGCTCGGCGGCGAACAGGCGCACCGCCCAGGCGTCCTCGTCCAGGCCGTCGCCGAAGCCCTGGTAGGCGCAGTCGATCAGCGGCAGCAGCTCGCGGCGGCGGACGATCTCCAGCACCTGGCGCCAGTCGTCCTGGGACAGATCGAAGCCGGTCGGGTTGTGGCAGCAGGCGTGCAGCAGCACCACGTCGCCCACCGGGATGCGCTCCAGCGCGGCGAGCATGGCTTCGACGTCGAGGCGGTTGTCGGCGCCGACGTAGGGGTAGTGCGCAACCTGCAGGCCGGCCTCGGCGAAGATGCTCTCGTGGATCGGCCAGGTCGGATCGCTCAGCCAGATGCCGCGACCGGGCAGGCAGTGGCTGAGGAAGTCGGCCGCCAGGCGCAGGGCGCCGGTGCCGCCGGGAGTCTGAGTGGCGCCGGCGCGTTGTCCGGCGAGCAGCGGCGAGTCGTTGCCGAGCACCAGCGCCAGCAACTGCTGGCCGAACTCGGGGTCGCCGTGGCCGTTGCTGTAGATCTTGGTGGTCTCGCAGGACACCAGGCGCTGCTCGGCCTGCTTCACCGCCTGCATGATCGGCGTGTGGCCGGCGTCGTCCTTGTAGACGCCGACGCCCAGGTCGAGGCGGGCCGGGTTGGGATCGCGGCGGTAGGCCTCCATCAGGCCGAGAATGGGATCATCGGGCACGCGGGCGACGGACTGGAAATGGCGCATTGACGTTCCTCTGCACGGGCGGCCGGCGCTCATGGCGCGGCCGGTTCTTGGAGTTATGGAGCGTCATGGATACCGCAGGGCGGACCGGCGCGGGCGGCAATTGCGGCTGCCGGAGCCGCGGGTATTTCACGCCTGCGTAAGGATTCCGTTACAAATCGCGCACAAGGTGCGCATCAGGCGGCTTTCTGGCTCTTCCGTTGCCGACGATCGTCAAATATTCTTGACGCAAGAATGCGCCCGCGGGCGCCTCCGTCCCTGTGACAAGTACAACAGGCTCTCCCCCATGCGCCTCAAGGTCCTCTGCCAGAACCGCGTCGGCATCCTGCGCGACATCCTCAACCTGCTGGTCGAGTACGGCGTCAACGTCGCCCGCGGCGAGGTCGGCGGCGAGCAAGGCAATGCCATCTTTCTGCTCTGCCCCAACCTGATCAACCTGCAGTTCCAGTCCCTGCGCCCCAAGCTGGAAAGCATTTCCGGGGTGTTCAACGTGCAGCGCGTCGGCCTGATGCCCAGCGAGCGGCGCGCCCTGGAGCTCAACGCACTGCTCGGCGCCCTGGAGTTCCCGGTGCTGTCGGTGGACATGGCCGGGCAGATCGTCGCCGCCAACCGCGCCGCCGCGCAGCTGCTCGGCGTGCGCGTGGACGAGGTGCCGGGCATCGCCCTGTCGCGCTACACCGAGGACTTCGACCTGCCGGCGCTGGTGCGCGCCAACAAGGCGCGGATCAACGGCCTGCGGGTCAAGGTCAAGGGCGACGTGTTCCTCGCCGACATCGCCCCGCTGCAATCCGAGGGCGAGGAGAGCGAGGCGCTGGCCGGCGCGGTGCTCACCCTGCAGCGCGCCGACCGCATCGGCGAACACATCTACAACGTGCGCCGCCAGGAGCTGCGCGGCTTCGACAGCATCTTCCAGAGTTCCAGGGTACTCGCCGCCGTGGTCCGCGAGGCGCGGCGCATGGCGCCGCTGGATGCGCCGCTGCTGATCGAAGGCGAGACCGGCACCGGCAAGGAGCTGCTGGCGCGCGCCTGCCACCTGGCCAGCCCGCGCGGCAAGGCGCCGTTCATGGCGCTCAACTGCGCCGGCCTGCCGGAGTCGATGGCCGAGACCGAGCTGTTCGGCTACGGCCCGGGCGCCTTCGAGGGCGCCCGTCCGGAGGGCAAGCTCGGCCTGCTGGAACTGACCGCCGGTGGCACCCTGTTTCTCGACGGTGTCGGCGAGATGAGCTCGCGCCTGCAGGGCAAGCTGCTGCGCTTCCTGCAGGACGGCGGTTTCCGCCGGGTCGGCAGCGACGAGGAGGTCTATCTGGACGTGCGGGTGATCTGCTCGACCCAGCAGGACCTGTCCGAGCTGTGCGCGCGCGGCGAGTTCCGCAGCGACCTCTACCACCGCCTCAACGTGCTGTCGCTGCACATTCCGCCGCTGCGCGAGTGCCTGGACGGCCTCGACGCGCTGGCCTCGCACTTCATCGACCAGGCCAGCCGGCAGATCGGTTGCCCGCTGCCGCAGCTCGCCCCGCGCGCGCTGGAGCGCCTGCGCCACTACCAGTGGCCCGGCAACGTGCGCCAGCTGGAGAACGTGCTGTTCCAAGCGGTGTCGCTATCCGACGGCAAGCTGATCAAGCCCGAGCACATCCGCCTGCCCGACTACGACGCTCCGCAGCCGCTGGGCGCGTTCAGCCTGGATGGCGGCCTCGACGAGATCGTCGGCCGTTTCGAGAAGGCGGTGCTGGAAAGCCTGTACCACGACCACCCGAGCAGCCGTCAGCTCGGCAAGCGTCTGGGGGTGTCGCACACCACCATCGCCAACAAGCTGCGCCAGTACGGGATCGGCGCGGAGAAGGGCTAAGGCCATCGGCGTCCACGCGGTCAGGGATGGCCTGCTGCCCTGCGGACTTTCCTTCAGCGCCGGGTCTTTGCCCTGCGATACGAGCCGCGCTCGATCGCGATGTGGCAGCCGGCGCAGTTGGCGGGGCTTCTCACCGCCCCCTGGGTGAACGCATCTGCGCCGACCTGGCGGTGTCGGCGTCCGAACCAATCGGTCTGGGTGATTCGCGGTTGCCTGCCGGCTGTGATCTCCCCTTGCAGGGGGAGATGATTGTTGCTGGAGACCAGCATCAGGAACCCGCGGATCTTCTCTTCCTCGCGCGGCCCCAGCGCGACATTCACGCCGAAGTGGTTGTCCAGGGTATCCATGTGCGCAGCCCAGGCTGCGCCGGGTAGCAGGCCCGGAGGGAAGGCCATGTGGCAGCCGCTGCATTCGCGTCGCCATAGCTGCGCGGCATCCGCGGCAATGGCTGGTGTGATCGGCCGCTGGTTCTTGCCACTCCCAGAGCCTGTTGCAGGGGGGAGTTCGCTGCCCGCTGCCAGTGTGAGTGGGCTGCAAAGGCCGAGCAGCAGCGCGATGCCGAATCGTTTCATGGCGGACTCTCAGATAGCGGTGAGGCGCTATCCTGCGCAGTCTCGCTGAATCCACCCTTAAAACGTGTGGCTATTGCGCTGGCGGTCATCGGCGGCATCGGACCGTCAGGCCGATGCCGCCGACAAGCCGCTGCACCCGGATGGATGGAGCGGCTGTCCAGCGTCACACCCCCTCAGTCGAACACGATGCCCTGGGCCAGCGGCAGCTCGCGCGAGTAGTTGACGGTATTGGTCTGCCGGCGCATGTAGGCCTTCCACGAATCCGAGCCGGACTCGCGGCCGCCGCCGGTTTCCTTCTCGCCACCGAAGGCGCCGCCGATCTCCGCGCCGCTCGGGCCGATGTTGACGTTGGCGATGCCGCAGTCGCTGCCGGCCGCGCTCTGGAAGGCTTCCGCCTCGCGCACATCCGTGGTGAAGATGCACGAGGACAGGCCCTGCGGCACCTCGTTATTGAGGCGCAGCGCCTCGTCGAAGTCGCGGTAGCTCAGCACGTAGAGGATCGGCGCGAAGGTCTCGTGGCGCACCACCTCGCTCTGCGCCGGCATTTCCACCAGCGCCGGCGCGACGTAGTAGGCGTTCGGGTACTGCTCGGTCAGCTGGCGTTCGCCGCCGAACACCTGGCCGCCCTCGTCGCGCGCTTTGACCAGCGCGTTCTGCATGGCCTCGAAGGCCTGCCGGTCGATCAGCGGGCCGACCAGGTTGCCATGCAGCGGGTGGCCGATGCGCACCTTGGCGTAGGCGGCCTTGAGGCGGGCGACTATCTCGTCCTTGACCGACTCGTGGGCGATGAGGCGGCGCAGGGTGGTGCAGCGCTGGCCGGCGGTGCCGACGGCGCTGAACAGGATGGCGCGCACCGCCATGTCCAGGTCGGCGCTGGGCGCGAGGATCATCGCGTTGTTGCCGCCCAGTTCGAGGATGCAGCGGCCGAAGCGCGCGGCGACGCGCGGGGCGACCTCGCGGCCCATGCGGGTGCTGCCGGTGGCGCTGACCAGCACCACGCGCGGGTCGGCGACCAGCGCCTCGCCGGCGTCGCGGTCGCCGACGATCAGCTGGCTGAGGCCGGCCGGGGCGTCGCCGAAGGCCTTCAGTGCCTTGTCGAACAGTGCCTGGCAGGCGAGGGCGGTCAGCGGGGTCTTCTCCGACGGCTTCCACAGCACGGCGTTGCCGCACACCAGTGCCAGGGTGGCGTTCCACGCCCACACGGCGACCGGGAAGTTGAAGGCGCTGATCACGCCGACCACGCCCAGCGGATGCCAACTCTCGCGCATGTGGTGGCCGGGACGCTCGGAGGCGATGGTCAGGCCGTACAGCTGGCGCGAGAGGCCGACGGCGAAGTCGCAGATGTCGATCATTTCCTGCACTTCGCCCAGGCCTTCCTGGGTGATCTTGCCGGCCTCCCAGGAGACCAGCTCGGCCAGCTCGGCCTTGTGCTCGCGCAGTACCTCGCCGAACAGACGCACCAGCTCACCGCGGCGCGGCGCCGGCACGCTGCGCCAGCTCTCGAAGGCGGCCTGGGCGGCGGCGATCTTCGCCGGCACGCTGGCGGCCGGCTCCAGCGCCACGGCGCCGATGCGGCTGCCGTCGATGGGGCTATGGATGACGTGGCTGCCCTGGTTGGCGGCCTCGGCGCTGACGCCCAGTCGGCTGAGAAGATGCTCGACCATGATTGGCTCCTGTCGCAGGATTGTTGGAATTTGGCCTCCCGGTCAGTATCGATCCGCCTCTCGCGGGCTCACAAGCGAGGGTTTTTCGCCTTATCATTCCTTTATTTCATGACTCGCTACTCGTCACCGAGAATCCCATGTCCAAACGTCTGATGCCGTCCATGACCGCGCTGCAGTGCTTCGAGGCGGTCGCGCGCCACCTGAGCTTCACCCGCGCCGCCGAGGAGCTGCACCTGACCCAGAGCGCGGTGAGCAAGCAGGTCGCCCAGCTCGAGGACATGCTCCAGCACCTGCTGTTCCGCCGCATCCGCCGCCGCCTGCAGCTCACCCCGGCCGGCGAGCTGTACCTGGCCGAGGTCAACAAGATCCTCAACCAGGTGGCGATGTCCACCCACTACATCCTCTCCTACGGCGGCAACACCGAGGTGCTCAAGGTGGCGACCCAGCCGACCTTCGGCGCGCGCTGGCTGATTCCGCATCTCAAGGGCTTCGGCAAGGCCAACCCGAACATCCACCTCGACCT
Source organism: Pseudomonas oryzae (assembly GCF_900104805.1). Lineage (NCBI taxonomy): Bacteria > Pseudomonadati > Pseudomonadota > Gammaproteobacteria > Pseudomonadales > Pseudomonadaceae > Pseudomonas > Pseudomonas oryzae. Next base: position 1,298,050 of record NZ_LT629751.1, read on the forward strand.
GCGCAACGTGCTGGAGCCGTTCGACCTGCTGGAGGGCAAGGCCGACGTGGTGTTCTTCTTCGGCCAGGGCACCTGGCCGGGCGCCGAGTGCATCGAGCTGTTCGGCGAGACCATGGTGCCGGTGTGCGCGCCGGACCTGTTCGCCGGCGGCATCGCCAGTCCCGAGCAGCTCGGCGAGCAGGTGCTGATGCAGTGCGTGTCGCGCCCGGAGGCCTGGCACGACTGGTTCGACAGCCTCGGCCTGCAGACCAGCCACAGCTACCACGGCCCGCGCTTCGAGACCTTCTACATGTGCATCCGCGCCGCCCAGGCCGGCTGCGGCGTGGCGCTGGTGCCGCGCTTCCTGGTCGAGGACGAGCTGAACGACGGCAAGCTGGTGATCGCCTGGGACCACGAACTGCCGAGCGGTGGCAAGCACTTCATGGCCTACGCCGAACACGCTGCCGAGGTGCCGAAGATCCGCGCCTTCGTGAAGTGGATTCGCGGGCAGCTCGACGCCGCGTAGGGTGCGCCGCGCTCACCGGGATGACGGGCCGGGTGAGTCGGTCTCGTAGGGTGCGCCGTGCGCACCATGAAGCCGGTGGCCTCTTGCGGTGCGCACGGCGCACCCTACGGAACACTCCTGCGCTGGCTGCGGGGCTGGTGGACAAGGCTGCGCCGTTGTCCACCCTACGGATTGATCCTGCGCTGGCAGGAAAAAAAGGAATAAAACAGCGATTTTTTTTCGTTTGCCGCCCGCCGGCCCTTGCCGATTTCATGGTGCGCACCACCAGTCCTTGCGGAGCAGCGCGCCATGCCGTCGACCCACGTCAGCCAGTCCCTGGCCATCGTCCACCCGATCAGCCTCAGCCACGGTCGCAACGCCGAGGTCTGGGACACCCACGGTAAGCGCTACATCGACTTCGTCGGCGGCATCGGCGTGCTCAACCTCGGCCACTGCCATCCGCGCATCGTCGAGGCGGTGCGCGAGCAGGCCGGGCGGCTGACCCACTCTGCGTTCAACGCGCTGCCGCACGAGGGCTATAACCAGCTGCTGGATGCGCTGGCGCGCTTCGTGCCGGTGTCCTACCGGCTTTCGGGGATGCTCACCAACAGTGGCGCCGAGGCCACCGAGAACGCCCTGAAGGTCGTCCGCGCCGCCACCGGGCGCGGCGCGGTGATCGCCTTCGACGGCGGCTTCCACGGCCGCACCCTGGCCGCGCTCAACCTCAACGGCAAGGTCGCCCCCTACAAGCAGAAGGTCGGCAGCCTGCCCGGCCCGGTCTACCACCTGCCGTACCCCAGCGCCGACAACGGCGTCAGCGTGGAGGTCGCCCGCGCCGCCATGGAACGCCTGTTCAGCGTGGAGATCGACGTCGAGGAAGTCGGCTGCTTCATCCTCGAGGCGGTGCAGGGCGAGGGCGGCTTCCAGGCGCTCGACGCCGGCTTTGCCCAGTACCTGCGGCGCTTCTGCGACGAGCGCGGCATCGTACTGATCGTCGACGAGATCCAGTCCGGCTTCGGCCGCACCGGCCAGCGCTTCGCCTTCTCGCGCCTGGGCATCGAGCCGGACCTGCTGCTGCTCGGCAAGAGCATCGCCGGCGGCCTGCCGCTCGGCGCGCTGGTCGGCCGCCCGGAGCTGCTCGATGCGCTGCCCAAGGGCGGCCTGGGCGGCACCTACTCGGGCAACCCGCTGGCCTGCGCGGCGGCGCTGGCCACCCTGGAGCTGATGAGCGACGCTAACCTGGCGACCTGGGGCGAGCGCCAGGAGCAGTGCATCCTGCGCCACTTCCGCGCCTGGCAGGACAGCGAGCTGGCCCCGGCGCTGGCGCGCCTGACCGGCGTCGGCGCCATGCGCGGCATCGAGCTGCGCAGCGACGACGGCGGGCCGGGCAGCGAGCGCCTCGCCCGCCTGCTGGCCAATGCCCGCGAGGCCGGCCTGCTGCTGATGCCGAGCGGCAAGCACCGCCACATCGTCCGCCTGCTGGCGCCGCTGACCGCCGAGGAGGCGATCCTCGACGAAGGCATGGCGATCTTCGGCCGCAGCCTTGAAGCCAGTCTCTGAATCCCGCCCGTAGGGTGCGCCGCGCGCACCACAAGCCCGCAGCCGTAGTCGCCCCCGCTTGGCCGATGGTGCGCATGGCGCACCCTACGCGCGTCGAGCTGCCTGCGAATCCGCTTCACGAGGACGCGGGTCTTCGGCACCTCGGCGCTGTGGTCGGGGCAGACCATGCCGTGCTTGCCGCCGCTGGTGATCGTAGGGTGCGCCGCGCGCACCACAAGCCCGCAGCCGTAGTCGCACCCGCGTGGCTGGTGGTGCGCATGGCGCACCCTACGCGCGTCGAGCTGCCCGCGAATCCACTTCACGAGGACGCGGGTCTTCGGCACCTCGGCGCTCTGTTCGGGGCAGGCCATGCCGTGCTTGCCGTCGCTGGTGATCGTAGGGTGCGCCGCGCGCACCACAAGCCCGCAGCCGTAGTCGCACCCGCGTGGCTGGTGGTGCGCATGGCGCACCCTACGCGCGTCGAGCTGCCCGCGAATCCACTTCACGGAGGCGCGGGTCTTCGGCACCTCGGCGCTGTGGTCGGGGCAGACCATGCCGTGCTTGCCGCCGCTGGGGATCGTAGGGTGCGCCGCGCGCACCACAAGCCCGCAGACGTAGTCTCACCCGCGTGGTCGATGGTGCGCATGGCGCACCCTACGGATGACTTTCAGAATTCCGCAGTGGAATGAAGTTCAGAGATTTTGTCGTTTGAGCGGCAGAGCAGTCCTCAACAGAATGAACTCGTAGGGTGCGCCATGCGTACCAGCGAGGGGCCAGAGGTGCGCACGGCGTACCCCACGGGCCGCAGCCGCTTTCCAGGAGTGCAGTGCGATGAACCAGAATGCCTTTGTCAGCCCGGATGCGATCCGCGCGCGTTTCTCCCTGGCCATGTCCGCCATGTACCAGAGCGAGGTGCCGCTGTACGGCGAGCTGCTCGACCTGGTAGGGCGGATCAACCGCGAGGTGCTGGCAGCCGAGCCGGCGCTGGCCGAAACGCTGCGCGAGAATGGCGAGCTTGCGCGCCTGGCCGAGGAGCGCCACGGTGCCATCCGCCTGGGCAGCGCTGCGGAGCTGGCGACCATGGCGCGGTTGTTCGCGGTGATGGGCATGCAGCCGGTGGCCTACTACGACCTGAGCTGCGCCGGCGTGCCGGTGCACGCCACCGCGTTCCGCGCGGTCGACGAGGCCTCGCTGGCGCACAGCCCGTTCCGCGTGTTCACCTCGCTGCTGCGCCTGGAGCTGATCGACGACCCGGCGCTGCGCGCGCAGGCCGCCGAGATCCTCGCCGGCCGGCAGATCTTCACCCGCCAGGCGCTGCTGCTGATCGAGCAGTGCGAGCGCGCCGGCGGGCTGACCGAGGAGCAGGCCGGCGTGTTCATCCGCGAGGCGCTGCAGACCTTCCGCTGGCACCGCCAGGCGCGAGTCAGCGCCAAGGCCTACCAACAACTGCACGAGCAGCACCGGCTGATCGCCGACGTGGTGGCCTTCCCCAACCCGCACATCAACCACCTGACCCCCTGCACTCTGGACATCGACGCCGTGCAGGCGGCGATGCCGGCGCGCGGCATGGCGGCCAAGGAGCTGGTGGAAGGCCCGCCGGCGCGGCGTTGCCCGATCCTGCTGCGCCAGACCAGCTTCAAGGCGCTCGACGAGGCGGTGCAGTTCGCCTGCGGCACGCCGGGTTCGCACAGCGCGCGCTTCGGCGAGGTCGAACAGCGCGGCGCCGCACTGACCGCGCGTGGTCGCGCGCTCTACGACCAGCTGCTCGCCGCCGCCCGCGAGCGCTGTCAGGGCGTGCCGGCAGCCGATTACCCGCAGGCCTACGCCCAGGCGCTGGTCGCCTGCTTCGCCGACTTCCCCGACGACTACGATCAGCTGCGCCGCGAGGGGCTGGTGTTCGGCCGCTACCGGGTCACCGAGGAAGGCCGCGCCGCGCGCCGCGAGGGCTGTCTGGCCAGGGATCGCGAGGCCCTGCTGGCGGCCGGCCAGTTGCACTGGGAGCCGCAGCGCTACGAGGACTTCCTGCCGGTCAGCGCGGCGGGCATCTTCCAGTCCAACCTCGGCGGCAACACCCGCGGCGCCTACGACCAGAGCGCCAACCGCGCCGAGTTCGAGCGCGCCCTCGGCCGCCCGGTGCTCGACGAGCTGGCGCTCTACGCCCGCGTGCAGAACGTCTCGCTGCAGGCCTGCGCGCAGGAACTGGGCATGCCGCTGGCGTAGATGCTGCCGCGCGTCATCCGCACGCGGCTGGCAGCTACGCGCGGCGGCAAGACCGCGCCCGCCAAGTGACTTGCCGGCCGCTCGCGGCCATTCACATCGCCTGTTTACCCGCTCCCCGGTCGCCTCCGTGCGCCGGGGATTTTTTGTTTTGCGGGCGCGGTAATTCGCCGCCTGATCAGTAGTTTTTGGAATGGAAAGCGTCGTTCTTTTCGTTTGAGCGGTGCGCGTGGAGTTGCTTTCATCGGGGCGTGACCAAGGCCATCGCGCCGGCCGCCCCGGACCGGACGCGAGACAAGAACAACAAAGGTGTAGCCATGCAAGCATCCGCCCCCGCCCTGGAAATCCGCGACCTGCACAAGCGCTACGGCGAGCTGGAGGTGCTCAAGGGCGTCTCGCTGACGGCCCGCGACGGCGACGTGATCTCCATCCTCGGCTCCTCCGGCTCCGGCAAGTCGACCTTCCTGCGCTGCATCAACCTGCTGGAGAACCCCTGCAAGGGCGAGATCCACGTCGCCGGCGAGCAGCTCAGGCTGAAGACCGCCCGCGAGGGCCATCTGGTCGCCGCCGACCCCAGGCAGATCAACCGCCTGCGCAGCGAACTGGGCTTCGTGTTCCAGAACTTCAACCTGTGGCCGCACATGACCATCCTCGACAACGTGATCGAGGCGCCGCGCCGCGTGCTGGGCCTGTCCAGGGCCGAGGCCACCGAGCGCGCCGAGGCGCTGCTGGCCAAGGTCGGCATCGCCGACAAGCGCCACTGCTACCCGAGCCAGCTGTCCGGCGGCCAGCAGCAGCGCGCCGCCATCGCCCGCACCCTGTGCATGGAGCCCAAGGTCATCCTGTTCGACGAGCCGACCTCGGCGCTCGACCCGGAGATGGTCCAGGAGGTGCTCAACGTGATCCGTGCGCTGGCCGAGGAGGGCCGCACCATGCTGCTGGTCACCCACGAGATGAACTTCGCCCGCCAGGTTTCCAGCGAGGTGGTGTTCCTCCACCAGGGCCGCGTCGAGGAGCAGGGCACCCCGCAACAGGTCTTCGACAACCCGCAGTCCGCGCGTTGCCAGCAGTTCATGTCCAGCAATCACTGATCGGAGCGCCAACCATGCATGACTACAAGAAAGTGCTGCTCGTCGCCGCCAGCGTTCTCGGCCTGCTCGGCCAGGCGGTCGCCGCCGACAAGCTGAAGATCGGCACCGAAGGCGCCTACCCGCCGTTCAACCTGGTCGACGCCCGCGGCAAGGTCGGCGGCTTCGACGTGGAGATCGCCGAGGCGCTGTGCGCGCAGATGAAGGCCGACTGCGAAGTGGTCACCTCCGACTGGGACGGCATCATCCCGGCGCTCAACGCCAGGAAGTTCGACATGATCGTCGCCTCGATGTCGATTACCGACGAGCGTAAGCAGGCGGTCGACTTCACCGACCCGTACTACACCAACAAGCTGCAGTTCATCGCGCCCAAGGGGGCCGAGTTCAAGACCGATGAAGCCAGCCTGAAGGGCAAGGTGATCGGCGCGCAGCGCGCCACCATCGCCGGCACCTGGCTGGAGGACAACCTCGGCGACGTGGTGCAGGTCAAGCTCTACGACACCCAGGAAAACGCCTACCTGGATCTGGCCGCCGGGCGCGTCGACGGCGTGCTGGCCGACAAGCTGGTCAACTGGGAGTGGCTGAAGAGCGAGCCGGGCAAGGGCTTCGAGTTCAAGGGCGAGCCGGTCTACGACAACGACCGCATCGGCATCGCCCTGCGCAAGGGCGACGCCGAGCTGCGCGAGAAGCTCAACCACGCGCTGCAGGCCATAGTCGCCGACGGCACCTACAAGCAGATCAACGACAAGTACTTCCCGTTCAGCATCTACTGACGGGCCCGCGCCCGGCTGCGGCCGGGCGCACCTGCAGGCGAGGGTGACAAGCATGTTTCTCGATTTGCACGGTTTCGGTCCCGCCCTGCTGGCGGGCACCTGGATCACCATCCAGCTGGCGCTCTGCTCGCTGGCCGTCGGCCTGGTGCTGGGTCTCTGCGGCGCGCTGGCCAAGACCTCCAAGTACCCAGCGCTGCAGTGGCTGGGCTCCAGCTACTCGACCCTGGTGCGCGGCGTGCCCGAACTGCTCTGGGTGCTGCTGATCTACTTCGGCAGCGTCAGCCTGATGCGCGCCCTGGCCGACGCGCTGGGCATGGACAGCCTGGAGCTCAGCCCGTTCGCCGCCGGCGTGCTGGCGCTGGGCCTGTGCTTCGGCGCCTACGCCACCGAGGTGTTCCGCGGCGCCATCCTGGCCATTCCGAAAGGGCAGTGCGAGGCCGGGCAGGCGCTCGGCCTCGGCACCTGCGCCATCCTCTGGCGGCTGATCCTGCCGCAGATGTGGCGCATCGCCCTGCCGGGCCTCGGCAACCTGTTCATGATCCTGATGAAGGACACCGCGCTGATCTCGGTGATCGGTCTCGAGGAGATCATGCGCCACTCGCAGATCGCGGTGACCGCCAGCAAGCAGCCGTTCACCTTCTACCTGATCGCCGCCTGCATCTACCTGTGCCTGACCATCGTCGCCATGAGCAGTCTGGCGCTCATGGAGAAGCGCGCCGCACGCGGCTTCCGGAGGGCCTACGCATGAACTGGGAACTGATGATCAAGTGGACGCCGCGCCTGCTCGAGGGCGCCTGGCTGACCCTCGAACTGGTGGCCATCGCCGTGCTGGCTGGCCTGCTGCTCGCCATCCCGCTGGGGCTGGCGCGCAGCTCGCGGCACGCCTGGGTGCGCGCGCTGCCCTACGGCTACATCTTCTTCTTCCGCGGCACGCCGCTCTTGGTGCAGCTGTTCCTGGTCTACTACGGCATGGCCCAGTTCGAGGCGATCCGCCAGAGCGCGCTGTGGCCGGTGCTGCGCGATCCCTACTGGTGCGCGGTGATCACCATGACCCTGCACACCGCGGCCTACATCGCCGAGATCCTGCGTGGCGCCATCGCCGCCATCCCGCCGGGCGAGATCGAGGCGGCGCGGGCGCTGGGCATGTCGCGGGTGCAGACCGTGCTGCACATCGTCATGCCGCGCGCGGCGCGCATCGCCCTGCCGGCCTACAGCAACGAGGTGATCCTGATGCTCAAGGCCAGCGCGCTGGCCAGCACCATCACCCTGCTGGAGCTGACCGGCATGTCGCGCACCATCATCGCCCGCACCTACCAGCCGGTGGAGATCTTCCTGATGGCCGGGGTGTTCTACCTGCTGGCTTCCTATGCGCTGGTGCGCATGTTCCGTCTGCTGGAGCAACGCCTGCGCGTGGAGCTGTGCCAGGGCCGTTGAGTTGAGCGTGTGGTGCTTGGCATCGTCAGCCGCGAGCCGGCGCGATGCCCTTGCCCGGTCGCCGCGAGGCGGCCGGGTTTTTCTGTGTGGTGGCCGCGCTCGGGCACTCGCATGCCGCCAATATCCCGGCCTGTAGGGGCGAATTCATTCGCCTTGAGAGGGTGTGCTGGCGAATGAATTCGCCCCCACAACGGATCGACCAGGCTCGGAAGCCATCCATGCGATTGCCGCCGGGAGCGCCCCCGGCGACCGCAAGCCGGCCCGGCCGTTTGTTAAGATGCCCCTTTCCCGTTTGCGATGATTTGCCGATGACCGAGCTCACCAACATCCGCCTCGACGAGATCGACCGCCAGCTGATCGCCGCCCTGCAGGTCGACGCCCGCGAGAGCGCCGCCATGCTCGCGCGCAAGCTCGGCATCGCCCGCACCACGGTGATCTCGCGCATCGCCCGCCTGGAGAAGAGCAAGGTCATCACCGGCTACGGCGTGCGCCTCGGCCAGCGCGTGCTGGACGGCGGCCTGCAAGCCTACGTCGGCATCACCCTGCAGCCGCGCTCGGGCAAGGAGGTGCTGCGCCGCCTGAGCAACATGCCCGAGGTGCAGCAGCTGTGTACGGTGAGCGGCGAATTCGACTTCGTCGCCTGGCTGCACGCCGAGACCCCCGAGCGCCTCGACCAACTGCTCGACGAGATCAGCGCGGTGGACGGGGTGGAGAAGACCAACACCTCGATCATCCTCTCCACCAAGATCGACCGCGGCGGCCGGCTGTAGCGGTCACTCCTGCGCTTTTTCGTCTTCTGCCCAGCGCCAACGGCCGGCGCCGGGCATGTCGCGCGGTGCTTCGGCAGCTACTCCCGGGTTTTCTGCGTGGAAGTACAGCACCGAGTCAGGCATGACCCCGAGGACAAACGGGGGAAGTCGAAACCGGCAAGGGCGGCGGCCGCATTCGTCTGGGATGCAGGTGCGCTCCCGATTGTCTTTCCAGCGCGTGTCGCGCTAATCTCGACGCCAGCCGAATCTCTCTTGCAGAAGGACTTGCTGCCATGGTGTATAACCGCCAAATCCCACCAAACCACTTCCGAAAAGCGCATTTCAGAGCACTCTGGACCTCAAGGGCTGGAATGTTATCCACCAGTCCCGTTCGGGATGTTATACGCTATTTGGTGGCTATTTATAGTTAGAGCTAAAAGCATGGAAGCAATCCTAGATTTATACATCGCAGTCAGATCAAACTTTCCCGAAATCACTGCGAAAGCTGATCGCGAGCATGTTCGGCTTTGGGGCGAGTTAGATGCTGAGTTTGCATGCTCTTGGTTCACCAGCCTTGCCAACGCTCTCAACGCAGAGATGTGTAAAGGTACAAATCCTGAGCGCCACGCAAAGCTATTCGCATTCATCAGCAGTAGCCTTGAAAATGGTTCCAATGAAATTCACAGCTGTATCGATGTTTCATTCACTGAAAATCTGTTTTGGCAGGTGCCAGCCGAAAAGGCAGCGCCCTACTGGCAGGTATTACCTGAGCCGCTCAAAGATTTCTACATAGGGTTCCATCATCGTGTACCGCTCTAATATACGGTACAAGCCGTTCGCTTCGCTCACTGGGGCAGTCAAACGCTACGCGCTTGCCTGCCCCTTAGCCTGAACGTTAGCACCAACAAGGAGTTGAGCCCCAGGTGTTCTCAGGACAAGAAGCAAAAGAACTAATAATCAAAGCAAGCAACTGCTGGCTATTCCCTGATTTCACAAACAAATTAACTTGGTATATAGCCATCCTTGGGGGAGCCATTCTGGCAACCCCAACAGCCTTTAAAGAAATATTCTGCAACTTCTTAGTGGATACATTTAACCTTAATAGTGGCAGCCATTTCACCCTCGCCGAGCTTCAAGCAAGCACTGTTGAGCCACTAACGGGTTTAGGATTGATTGCTCTCGCCCTAATACACAATTTGGCCAACAAATTTCTTACACAAAAAGCATCAGAATTTGCCCTCGAAGACAGCAAAAAACGACAACGGGTTGATACCCACCTCTTCCAGAAATTCCTTGATGACTTCCCTTCTAATGGTTACACCATTCCATTTCTACGAGATCACGACTTAGGCGGGACATACCACGACAGAAGCCTTACGGATATCAATAAATTCGTAGACTCTTGGGATGATGTTGAATATCACTTTCTCGACAAAGAGCTCGAAGAGAGGCGCGCAGATCTGTGGCAAAAATGTCGTGCTTTTACTTATCTTCTAGCTATGCACTCATATGATATTCATGGCGGACCTATGTTCTCTTGCATTCCTGATGCTTACAAAGGCGCATGGAACTACCCTGAGCACGTGGAGCAAAAACTGAGAGAGCTAAATGAAAAAGCCACAGAATGCTACGAACTGCACCAGGCCTTTATCATGTTTGCCAGACAGAAGCTAAAATGCTAACAAGTCGTATATGGACTCTCCCCCACAAGTAGTGAGCAAAGCCTTGCCAACCCTGTCGTCAGTGCGGTTGCATTCGTATATCCGGCCTTCGCTGGGCGTTGCCGCCCGGCCACTCTGTAGTTCGTGCAGCGGGGGCCAAGCGTTCCATCGATCACGGGTATCATGATTGTTATCGGCCTTGCTCCGTTGCAGGACTCGCCTGTTCCGACAGTGTCGCTGTTCACCACTGCCACAAGAAAACCTGCTCCTGCTTACACCGGCCCGCCGTCAGGCGGGCTTGCTGCTCTGCCAGTCGCCGCTGAGGATGGCTCGATCAATCTTCAAGAAAATGCAATGCCTGTGATGAGGGGATCATTGCCATGAAGCTACTGCCACAAGAAGGGAAATGCCCGCACTGTCAGTCGGTCATAAGTATCAGAGGTCTGCGGAAAGTCCCTTTCGCCGGATCGCTGAGGTGGTACGAGCTGACGCCGGCGTCAAAGCAGGCCTGCCCGCAGTGCAACCGCCTGGTCAGGAACACCATGGCCGACTCGAAGTGGCTTTGCTTGCCGTTCGCCATGCTGTTTATGGTCATTGGTTGTATCTTTCTGGAAGTGAAGCTGTCGTTCCTGGCGCAGCTTTCCGCCATTGCATTTTGTGCCGTGGGCGTACACATGGCCATGCGCTCGGGGCGGTTTGTATCTGATGAGTGAGGCGGCGAATAGCGTGCCTGGGGTTTCAATATGATTCTTGGGCGTTGCCACCGCCAACCGGTAGTTCGCGGGGAGCCAGCATCCGAGTGATCCGTGTGGTAGACGGGCGGCCAAGGCCGCCCGTTGTGTTTCAGCGCCCTTGCAGCGCCTGCTCGCGGATCTGGTCGAGGCTCTGGCGCGGCGTCAGCGCCTGCGGGTCGACGCGGATTTCCAGTAGCGCCGCCTTGCCGGCCGCGCGGGCGCGGGAGAAGGCGCCGGGGAAGTCGGCGGTGTGCTCGACCACCTCGGCGTATAGGCCATAGGCCTGGGCGAGGGCGGCGAAGTCCGGGTTGTGCAGCGCGGTGCCGCTGACCCGGCCGGGGTAGTGGCGCTCCTGGTGCATGCGGATGGTGCCGTACATGCCGTTGTTGACCACGATGAAGATCGGCCGCGCGTCGTGCTGGATGGCGGTGGCCAGTTCCTGGCCGTTCATCAGGAAGCAGCCGTCGCCGGCGAAGCTCAGCACCGTGCGCTCGGGCGCGGCCAGCGCGGCGGCGATGGCGGCCGGCACGCCGTAGCCCATCGAGCCGTTGGTGGGTGCCAGCTGGGTGCGGAAGCGCGGGTACTGGTAGAAGCGGTGCAGCCACACCGCGTAGTTGCCGGCGCCGTTGCAGAGGATGCTGTCCTCGGGCAGGTGCTCGCGCAGCCAGGCGATGATCCCGCCCATCTGCACCGGGCCGGGCGAGGGCGGGCAGTCGAGGTTGGCGCGGTAGTGCTGGTTGAGCTGCTCGATCCACTCGGCGTGGCGCTGCGGCTCCACCGCCGGCAGTTCGGCGGCCGCGGCGGCGAACGCGGCCGGGTGGCTGGCGATGGCCAGCGCCGGCTGGTAGACGCGGCCCAGTTCCTCGAGCCCGGCGTGCACGTGGATCAGCGTCTGCCGCGGGGTGGGGATGTCCAGCAGGCTGTAGCCGCTGCTGCTGACCTCGCCCAGGCGGCTGCCGACCACCAGCAGCAGGTCGGCCTGCTGCACGGACTCGCGCAGCTCGGCGCTGGCGGCCAGGCCCAGGTCGCCGGCGTACTGCGGGTGGCGGTTGTCGAACAGGTCCTGGCGGCGGAACGATAATGCTACCGGCAGGCGCTGGCGCTCGGCGAAGGCGCGCATGTCGGCGACCGCCTCGGCCGTCCAGCCGCCGCCGCCGAGCACCAGCAGGGGACGCCGGGCCTGCTCCAGCAGCGCCTGCATCTCGGTGAGCTGGGCGGGCGCCGGGTGGCTGTCGATGCGCCGGCTGGGCAGGGCGTCGGCCACCTCGACCACGTCGGTGAGCATGTCCTCGGGCAGTACCACCACCACCGGGCCGGGGCGGCCGCTGATGGCGCGCTGGAAGGCCTGGGCGAGCTGCTCGGGCAGTCGACGGGCATCGTCGATCTGCACCACCCACTTGGCCAGCGGGGCGAACATCTGCCGGTAGTCGACCTCCTGGAAGGCCTCGCGGCCGAGCTGGTCGCGGGCCACCTGGCCGATGAACAGCAGCATCGGCGTGGAGTCCTGGAAGGCGGTGTGCACGCCGACCGAGGCGTTGGTGGCGCCGGGGCCGCGGGTGACGAAGCAGATGCCCGGCTGGCCGGTGAGCTTGGCGTGGGCCTCGGCCATGTAGGCGGCGCCGCCTTCCTGGCGGCACACCACCAGGTCGATCCTTTCGCGGGCATCGTGCAGGGCGTCGAGCACCGCCAGGTAGCTTTCGCCGGGCACGCAGAAGGCGCGCTGCACGCCGTTGAGCAGCAGGGCGTCGACCAGGATCTGGCCGCCGCTGCGAGGTTTGATGACTGAATTCACTGATCGCTCCTCGGAAACGAAGCGGGCGCCGCTGAGGCGCCCGCGAGTGGCTGGTTACTGCGCCGCCTGCTGCGGCTTGAGGAACTTCGGGTTGGAGTTGCCCCACACCGTGTAGAGGTCGGCGAGCAGGGCATCGTTGAATTCCTCCAGCTCGCCCTGGGTGATCTCCGCGTCGCCCTGACGGCCGAACAGCACCACCTCGGCGCCCGGATGCACGTCGGGGATGGCGGTGACGTCGACCATCAGGGTGTTCATCGACACCTTGCCGACCACCGGCGCGCGGTGGCCGTTGATCAGCACGGCGGCCTTGTTGGTGAACAGGCGGCGGTAGCCGTCGGAGTAGCCGACCGAGATGTTGGCCAGGCGCGAGTCGCGGGTCAGGGTGTAGGTGCCGTCGTAGCCGACCTTGTTGCCGGCCGGGTACTCGTTGACCGAGGCGACCCGCGACTTGAAGTTCATCACCCGCTGGTACTGGGTGTGGCTGGGCACGGTGTCGCCGTACAGGGCGCCGCCGGGGCGGACCATGTCGAGGTGCGCCTCGGGCACCTCGAGAGTGGTGAAGGAGTTGGCGCAATGCAGCAGCAGTTGGCTGCGCTCCAGCCTGCCGTGCTTGATCACCCAGGCGGATTCCTCCTTGAACTTCTCCAGGCCCTTGAGCACCTCGGCGCGGTCCTCGACCGGGAAGTGGGTCATGATTCCGGCGACCTTGAGGCCCGGCATGTTGACGATGTCCACGGCGGCCAGCTTGCCTTCGGCGGTGCTCATTTCCAGGCCGTTGCGGCTGATGCCGGCGGAGTTGAGGCCGAGGTGGATGCGCAGGGTCTTGCCCTGGGCACGCGCCGCCGCGGCGACCTTTTCGGCGAACTCCAGGTCGCCGACCAGCTCTTCCATGTCGTAGCGCATGGCGTCCTGCACTTCGCCGAGGGTGGCGGTGCGGACACGCATCAGGCGGCCGCCGAAGCCGTTCTCGCGGACGATGCGCGCTTCCTCGTTGCTGGCGACGCCGATGCAGGGAATGCCGCTGGCGATCACCGAGGGCATCAGCAGGTCGATGCCGTGGCCGTAGGCGTCGGCCTTCATCACCGCACAGATCTGCGTCCTGGCGCCGACCTGCTTCTTCAGTTCGGCGATATTGTGCTCGAAGGCGACCTTGTCGATCTCGATCCAGGCGTTGGCGGCCTGCGCCGTGGCGCTGGCGGCGTCGGCGGCGGCGCTGGCGTTGATCAGGGTGGGTGCGGCCTGGCCGTGGCCGGCCAGCAGGGCGAGGGTTACCGCGACGGCGAGGGTGCTGCGCTTGAACATCCTTGAATCTCCTTGGCGTTGTTCTTGTCGGAGCGGGGCATGCTGGTGCGTAGGGCCCGCAGGGTGCGCGCGGCGCAGCCCATCCCCCGGGGCGCCGTACGCCCCCTGCGGGTAAAACGAAGAGTGAAAACGGAACCTGCCCGCGAGCGCGGGCAGGTGGTCAGGCTCAGGCCGCTTCGCGGGCTTCGTCGGTCTGCTCCTCGTAGGCCTTGCCGAAGCGGTTGGCGAGGAAGTCGTCGAGGGACACCTGCTCCTGGCTGATGAAGCCGGACTGCGGCAGGCGCTTCTCGCGGAACAGGTCCAGGGCGGCGCAGATGCCGGCGGCGGTGGTGATCTGGATGGCGCTGGTCAGGCGGCCGCCGCGCACGTCGGCGAAGATCTTGCGGCTGAACACTTCCTGCACCAGCTTGCCGTCCTTGAGGCCGTTGACGGTGACGAACACCAGCACCACGTCCTGCATGGTGCTCGGCACGGCGCCGCGCAGGATGTCCTTGAGCTTGTCCTGGTTGCCGGCCAGACGCAGGTCCTCGAGGAGGAACTTCATCAGGTCGCGGTGGCCCGGGTAGCGCACGGTCTTGTAGTCCAGGGTCTCGACCTTGCCGCTCAGGGTGTCGCACAGGGTGCCCAGGCCTCCGGAGGTGTTGAACGCCTCGTACTCGACGCCGTCGAGGGAGAAGTGCTCCAGGCCTTCCAGCGGCTGCACCAGTTGCAGGCGGCCGTTGCGGATCGCCTCGCACGGATGGCAGTACTCGTTGACCAGGCCGTCGACGCTCCAGGTCAGGTTGTACTTCAGCGAGTTGGTGGGGAATTCCGGCAGCGCGCCGACGCGCATCTTCACCTCGCGCACGCTGTCGAAGCGGGCGGCCAGCGAGTGGGCGGCGATGCCGATGAAGCCCGGCGCCAGGCCGCACTGCGGCATGAACGCGGTCTTGCTGTCCTTGGCCAGCTCCATGATGGTCTTGGTGGCGTGCACGTCTTCGGTCAGGTCGAAGTAGTGGGTGCCGGTGTTCTTCGCCGCCTTGGCCACGCCGATGGCCATGTGGTACGGCAGGGCGTTGAGTACGGCGTCCTGGCCGGCCATGGCCTTTTCCAGGGCGGCGCTGTCGGACGAATCCAGCTCCAGAGTGGCGATGCCCAGTTCGGCAATGGCGCTCAGGGAACTGCGCTCACGATCGGCGACGATGACCTTGTAGTCGCCGGTGTTGGTCAGCAGTTGCGCGATGGTGTAGCCGATGTGGCCGGCGCCGAGCAGGAGTACGTTCATTGTTGTTGTCTCCGGGTTACTGGTTAGGACGGGAGCCAGTCTAGGAGGGACGTCTGTTCGTCGATAAGACGCAACGTGCTGCGTTTCGATGAATTGATACGACAGAGTGACGAGTCTGATGGTCAATCTGTCGTTTCGGGCGCATCCCGGCGGGATTGCCGGCCTGCCGGCGCCTGCGCCGGCAGGCCGGCGCGCCGGGGTCTGGAGTGGGCGTGCCGGGCGAGCGACGAGGAGCGGCAAAGCGCCGGCTGGGCAAAGAGCGCGGCGGCGCCGGAACGAGGCATCCCGGCCTTGGCAAGGCCGATTCGGCCGGCGCCGGCAAGCAGCCGGGAAACGGATGAATCATGACCATCGTCACCTTTATCTCTGCATTTTTTTCGGATTTGTCGGCATGATCGGGAAATATGGCATCAGTTTGCCATTGTTCCTTACGTCCGGAAGTTGCGTCGCCTGTCGATGTGAAGGACTAGATTCTTCTGTCGTCAAGGCAATGGAGCCGTGATTCCATGTTGATCTCAGCCTGGATTCATTTTTGCCGGCAGATGGATACGCAGACATGCAGTTCCATCGAGGACCTGCTGCAGCGGGCGGGCATCGCGGCCGCGGCGATGCCGCAACCGGCGCGGGGATGTGGCGTGATGATCTTTGCCCAGATCGATGCCGCCTGCCTGGATGTGCTGCGCGCGGCCAGCCACGAAGCCACCGTGCTGGTGATCGTGCTGTGGTCGCGCGACCTGACCACCGAGCAGCTGTGGGCGCTGTTGCACGCCGGCGCCGCGGATGTGCTGGTGTGGCAGGAGTTGCCGGCCAGCATGGAGCCGGTGCTGGCCCGTCTGCAGCGCTGGCAGGTCGTCGAGCAGCTGGCCGAGGAGGTCCGCCAGCGCGGCAGGCTGGTCGGCCAGAGCCAGGCGTGGCGCAGCCTGCTCCGTCAGCTCATCGAGGTCGCGGCGTTTTCGCCGGCGCCGGTGCTGATCATCGGCGAGAGCGGCACGGGCAAGGAGCTGCTCGCCGGCCTGGTGCACGAGCTGGATCCGCGCCGCAGCGCGGCCGAGCTGGTGGTGGTGGACTGCACGACGGTGACCGCGGAGCTGTCCGGCAGCGAGTTTTTCGGCCACGAGCGCGGCGCCTTCACCGGCGCGGTCAACGCCCGCGACGGCGCCTTCGCCCTGGCCAACGGCGGCACGCTGTTTCTCGACGAGATCGGCGAGCTGCCGCTGGCGCTGCAGGCGCAGCTGCTCAGGGTGATCCAGGAGCACCAGTACAAGCGGGTGGGCAGCAACCTCTGGCAGTTCACCGACTTTCGCCTGGTATGCGCCACCAACCGCGATCTGGAGGCCGAGATCCACCGTGGGCGCTTCCGCAGCGACCTGTATTTCCGCATCGCCGGCTGGATCTTCCGCACCCCGCCGTTGCGCGAGCGCCGCGAGGACATCCTGCCGCTCGCCACGCACTTCATCGCCGAGGCGAACCCCGAGCAGCCGGCGCCGGACTTCGACGACGCCGTGCGCGAGTACCTGCTCACCCGCGACTATCCCGGCAACGTGCGCGACCTGCGCCGCGTCGTCGCCCGCCTGCAGCACCGCCATGTCGGGCCGGGGCCGATCACCGTCGGCGATGTGCCCGAGGAGGAACGTCCACGGCAGTTGCCGTGCCGCCAGGACTGCTTCGCCAGCGGCTTCGAGGCGGCGATACGCCAGGCGCTGAGCCTGGGCGTCGGGCTCAGGGAGATCCGCGAGGCGGCGGCGGAGGTGGCCATCCGCCTGGCCATCGAGGAGGCCGACGGCAACCTGCACCGCGCCGCCAGCCGCCTGGGGGTGACCGACCGGGCCCTGCAGTACCGCCGCGCCCACGAGCGCTGAGCCGGTGCTCAGCCGTGCGTCTGGCCGATCAGGCGCAGGAAGTTGCCGCCCAGCACCAGCGCCTCGTCGGCCGGGGCGAGGCCGAGCAGGCGGATCTTCGCCAGCTCGACGGCCGGATGCAGCCAGGGGCCGTCGCTGCCGAACAGCAGCTTGCGGGCGCCGGCGCGGCGCAATGCCTGCTCCAGCAGGTCGAAGCGGCGCACGCCGGCCGTGTCGGCATGGATGTTGGGATGGCGCACCAGATGGTCGATCAGCGCGAGCTGGGCCTGCCAGTCATCGGCGAAGCTGCCCAGGTGCGGGATGATGAAGGGCACGTCCGGGTATTCCTGGGCCAGCAGCTCGCACACCGCGACCTCGCCGGTGACGTCGTAGAGCACCGGCAGGCGCAGGGCGCGCGCCGCCTCGCAGACCTCGCGGCTGATCCGCGCGTCGTGGCGGTGCAGCTTGATACCGACGAAGCCATAGCGTTCGACGGCGCCCTGCAGCAGGGTGCGCACGCGCCCGCGATCGCGCGCGGCATGCACGAAGGCGAAGCCGTAGAAGCGCCGGGGATGGCGCAGCAGCAGTTCGCCGACCTCGCGGTTGGCCTGCGCGTAGTCGGAATGGAAGGCGGCGAGCAGCACGCTGCGGGCGATGCCCGCCGCCCGGGCGCGGCCGAGGTAGGCGGCCAGCGGCGCATGGGTATCCCAGGGGCCGCTGAAGCCGTCGCCTTTGCCGGCATGGCAGTGGCAGTCGATGATCATGGCGGCGGCTGCGCGTTCAGGCGTCGTACACCACGATCACCCGGCCCCGGCGGCGCCAGGAACCGCCCGGCTGACGGCGCGGCGGGGCGAATTCGAAGCTCGCCGCTTCGTCCTGGCAGCGCCGGCAGCCGCAGCTGCGGCCGTGCGGGGCGGCGCCCTCGGCGTCGGGGGCCAGTTCCAGTTCGCGCGCCTTGCGGTTGGTCAGCAGCCCGCCCTGGCTGCGCAGCCCCCATTTCCGGATGGCCGCCCGTTCCTGGGCCTTGAGCTGCGCCTCGCTCAACGGGCGCAGGTCGACCGAATAGCCCACGGGGGAGATGCCCATGCGGGTCAGGCACAGCAAGTGCTCCTGCAGACGCCGGCGCAGGTTGCTGGCGCGCCCGACGTAGAAGGGCTTGCCCTGCTTGCGCAGGGTGTAGATGCCCGGGCCGTTGGCGGCCGGGCTGGCCAGCGCCTGCGGGAGGGACAGCTCGGCGCTGAGCGGGCGTTGCCCGGTGGCCGGGAAGGGTTCGATGGCAAAGATCCTGGAGCCGTTCATGGTGCCTCCATGTGGCGGGCGGTCAGCGCGCCGTCAGCACGGCGGCGACGCGGTCGATGTCGCGCGGGCGGTGCCCGGCGCTGACGAGCAGGGTGAGACGCGGTGTGCCGTGCTGCCCGCTGCCGGTCAGCAGGGCATCGATGCCGCCGTCGCGCAGGCGCTGCTGCAGCCACGCGGGCGGCGGGCCGGGCGCGCCGACGAAGGACTGCACCGGGAAGGGCATCGCGCAGGCCGGTTGCAGGCCCAGCGGCTTCAGCTGCCGGCGCAGGCGCCGGACCAGCGCCAGCAGGCGGCTGCGGCGGGCATCGCCGCAGGCGCGGTTGAGCGCCAGCGCCCGGCTGGCCGCGCGGATGGCGGCCACCGACGGCGGGCTGCAATGCAGGCGGGTTTCGCTGCGCTGGATGAAGCGTTGGATCAGCGCCCGGCTGCCGGCGAGGACCGCCAGCGGGGCGGCGAAGGCCTTGGCCAGCGAGGCGCCGACCACGATGTGTGGCCCCGCGAGCCCCTGCCAGCGCAGGGAGCCGCCGCCGCCGCTGCCGTAGGGGCTGGCCGCCGTGGGCCGCGCACCGAGGATGCCGAGCGCCTGGGTGTCGTCCAGCACCAGATAGCCGCCGCAGTCGCGCGCCACCCTGGCGTAGCCGGCCAGCGGCGCCGCGCGGCCGCACTGGGTGCAGTAGCCGTCGGCGAGGATGATCGGCCGCTCGTGCCGCGCCCGCGCCCGCCGGGCCAGGCGCGCCACGGCGGCGACATCGTGATGGGCGAAGCTCTCCACCCGGGCGCCCCGGGTGGCGGCGCACTGCGCGCCCCAGCGGGCGATCGCATAGCTGCCGGCATCCACCAGGATCACCGTCGAACGATCGGCGAGCAGGCGCAGCAGGTCCCAGAACAGGTGCAGGGTGGAAGGCAGTAGCAGTGCCGCCTCGCAGCCCTGCAGCTGCGCCAGGCGCTCGGCCAGCGCCGTCGCGCCCGGCGGTTCGCGCAGGGCTGCCGGGCGCCCCTGGCTGAGCCCCTCCCAGTGGCCGAGAGCGGCGCTGGGGTGGCGCCAGCCGAGATACAGGGCGGAGGTGAAGTCGAGCATGGGGCGGCCCTCAGGCGTTGCGCCGTTGCTGTTCCAGGCGCCGCCTGAGCAGCAGCGAGGGCAGGGTGACGTCCACCGTGTCGGCGCCCAGGTCGACCCCGGTGGCGGCGCGGTAGGCGTGCACGTAGCCCTGCACCTGCGGGCGGAAGAAGCGTGCCCAGTTGAACGCCTGCAGCGGCTCGTAGACGTCGCTCCAGTGCCCCCAGCGGATCGACAGCAGCAACTGCTCGCCGAACACCGCGAGGTTGCGGAAGTGCAGCACGCTGGTGTCGCTCCAGCCCTGCAGCTTCTTCATCGCGTCGACGCGATCCATCCACGGCTCCGGATAGGCCACCATCACCCGCGTCGGCAGGAACTCGCGCAGTTCCGGCCGCGCCAGCAGCCACTGCTGCATGAGCATCTCGATGCGCGCGGTGGAGGGCAGGTCGCCGAACTGGTTGTGCGCGCCCTGGGAGAGGATCAGGTGCACCTCCTTGAGTGCGTTGAGCACCGGGAAGGCGTCGGCCTTGACGTTGGTGTCGTCGTCCTGCTTGTAGAAGGACGGCAGCAGGCGCAGCAGGTTGTGGAACGCCTCGATGAACTTCGAGCGGCTGTCGGCGGCGCGGATCTCCTGCACCGCCTTGCCGTCCAGGCGCAGGCCGTAGTGGTGGTCGTACTCGTAGTTGCGGCGCACCACGCTGAGGCGGTGCTGCTCGTCCTGCACGTAGCCCCACAGCAGGTTGTTCAGCGGGCGCAGCGGGTCGATCTCGACGTGCGCCAGCGCGTCGCGCTCGCCCGGCCCGCGGATGTTCTGGAAGCGCCGGGTGATGCTGTTGACGGTCTGCACCAGCATGCCTTCCTCCTGCCAGTACGACCAGATCAGCTCCAGCAGGCAGGGGTTGCCCAGCTTTTCCTGGAGGATGCCGTAGCAGTTGTCGCCCTGGCCGTCGCGGCCGTGGCGGACATCCTCGAAGCGGTTCAGCTTGAGCGGGATGTCCGGCAGCTTGGCGCGGATCACCGCCAGGTAGGGCAGGGTCTTGTTGCCCTGCACGTCGACCAGGTATTCCGCGCTGACCGGATAGGGCAGGTCGCGGCGGTCGAAGTAGGCCTCGTCCTTCTGCGCGTCGAACGGCCGCGGCTCGGCCAGCACCCCGCAGTTGACCATGACGAAGGCTTCGGTGGCGGCCTTGACCACCCGGTAGGCGTCGGCGCCGGCGAACGGCAGCAGCCGCTGGCTGCGCAGGGCGGCGAACTCCTCCGCCTTGTGCTCGAAGCGCTCGCTCTCGAAGGGCGCCAGGTCGGTGGGCTTGGCCTCTCCGCAGAACAGCCAGTTCATGTAGCCCAGGTAGTTGTTGAACGACAGCGCCTCGGTGCTGTTGAGGATGGCCTGCCAGAAGGCGGTGTCGGGGGTGGAGGTGGTCTGCGTGCGTCGGCGGCTGACCTGCAGTTCGCCGGCCACGTTCTGCACATTGGGCAGCACGCTGAGTTCGCCGTGCACGCTGAGTTCCGGGCTGCCGGTCAGCTGGGCGGTCCAGCTCATCAGGCCTTGGGCATGCGCGTGGTAGAGGTATTCGCGCACCTGCCGGTCGCCCTCCAGGCGTTCCTGGTAGCCGGGCATCACCGTGCCGCCGCTGGCGATCAGCGCGGTGGTGAAGTCGCGGCCCAGCGCCTTGCGCCAAGACAGGCGCATCAGCAGCGACTGGCCCTGGGGAATCTGGTTGCAGGGCGTCGTGGTGCAGTCGTCGCCGGCGCGGAAGGTCTCGACGGCGAAGCCGAACGGCAGCGCACAGCAGGCCTGCACCTGGCAGCCGGCGTGCACCTCGCCCTTCCAGCTGGCGGACAGGCCATGGGCCTCGGTGCTCGCCTGGTAGGTGCCGGCGCACGGCAGCGTCACCAGGCAGTGGCCATCCGCCCCCGTCATGCCCTTCCAGTCGAAACGGTCGTTGAATACCCGCACCGGGGCGCCGCTGATCGCGCCCTTGCTGCCGGCCTCGTCGTGGACGAACACGTCGAGCGTGGCGGGCTGGTGGGATCCTGAGTCGTGAGCTTTCATGTCAACCTCCTGCCGGCTAGCGGGTAGCCAGGCCATGTTCTGATTCCAGCCAGGCTCGGCTGGTGGCTCGCTGGAGCACCGCCGTGCGGCAGGCCGATGCCGTATCGAGGGTGCTGCGCAGCGCCCAGTGGGTGAGCAGTTTGCTCAGCAGGGCGCTCTCCGCCTCCGGACTCAGCCGCCCGTCGACGCGGCTCTGGCCGAGCACGGCGAACACCAGGGTGGGCGGCGCGCGGTACATGCCGGCCGGCGCCCGGCACCAGCTGCGGTACAGGTCCGCCAGGCGCCGCGGCTGTCGTTCGCGCACCGCCAGCGCTTCGTGCAGCGCCTTGCCGCGCAGGCGTGGCGGGCGATGGTTGACCAGCAGGCTGACGAACGCCGGCATGGTCGCCCGCAACTGGTCGAGCAGGCGCAGGCGCGCCGGATCCAGGCCCTGCGGCGGGTACAGCGATTGCCACAGCGCCGCCAGGCGCGCCCACTGCGGATGCGGGTAGAGGGCCTGGCCGATGGCGCAGCTCAGCGTGACCCTGATCCACGGCACCGGATGCGGATCGTCCAGGTTCAGGCGGAACATGAACGGCCGCGGCAGGCTGACCACGCCCATCAGGCCCAGCGTCGAGCAGATGCCGACCCGCGCCACCGACCAGAAGTCGGCGACGATCTCCGAGATCCAGCGCGCCCACAGCTGCCAGGCCTCGCGGTCGGCGGCGCTGCCGCGCTGCATGCCCTGCAGCAGCGGCCGCAGCGAGTCGACCAGATCGAGCAGCGCCGCCGCCTGATGGCCGACCTCGTGGATCAGCGAGGAGGCGATGCCGCTGCCGACCATCCGCTCGCGCGGCACGCGAATGATCGCCACCGGGTTGCTGCCGCCGCCCGGCAGGCGCGTGCGCGCCCGGCGGATGGCGGCGCCGATGCCGCGGTCCAGGTAGCAGATCACCGGCGGCACCGGGTAGTAGCTGCCCGCCAGGGTCAGGGCGTCGGCCGAGACCACGTCGAGGCCGGACATCCACACGCCGGTGTCGTGCTCGCTGCGCTGGGAGATCACGTCGTTGAACAGGTCGAACTGGGTGAGCACGGCGTTGAAGCGCAGACGCAGGAAGGAAAACCTGCGCTGCGCCTCGGCATCCGTGGCCAGCCGGGCCGACGGGCCGCCCAGCCAGCCGAGGAAACCCTGCACCAGCGCGCCGACATCCCGCTTGCCGGCCAGCAGATGCTGCTCGATGGCAGTCTGCGCGCCGGGCAGCAGGGCCGCTGCCGGGACCATCGGCTCCAGCAGGGCGAACGGGCGCACCTGGGCCAGCCGCGTCAGCAGCGCGCGTGCCTCCTGAGCGAGGATCCAGGCAGCGAAGGGCGACATGGCCGCTACACCCCGTAGAGGACGATCTTGTTGCCGTGGCGCACCCAGCGCCCGCTCATGCTACGGCCGCTTCGCGCCGTCGCCCCCAGCGGCTGCCGGCCGGCGCCGAGCAAGCCGGGCGCGAGCTGCCGCGAGGCGGCGATGGCGGCGGCCTGGGCCACCTTGTGCGGGTTGGCGCCGGGCGGGGCGGCGGCGGCCTTCTGCACGGTGTTGGCGGCCAGGCGCACGAACTGGCGGGCGCCCTCGAACTCCAGCTCCTCCTGCTCCATGGTCTCCGCTTCGAGGCCCAGGGCGCGGCCCGCCGCCGAGGCCAGGCCGCTGCCGATCTTGGCGCCCAGCGGCCCGCCGACGTAGGCGCCGAGGGCGCCACCGGCCAGCGGCAGGGCCTTCTTGGCCACCCCCTTGAGCACGCCGCCGAGCGCCTTGCCGACCGGCGAGCGGACCACCTGACCGACCGCGCGGCCGGCCTTCTTCAGCAGGTTGCCGAGGAACTGTTCGAGCTCCTCCTCGTTGCTCACTCCCAGCAGCTCGCCGGCCAGTTCCAGTTCGTCAGCCTCGCTGAGAATGGTTTCGTCGGCCATCTCGCCCGACCACTCCTGTTCGCCATATTCGAAACTCTCGGTTTCGAATGCCGACAGCTCGGGCATGTATTCCATTTGCGTGCGATCGATGTCGTGCATGATTGACTCCTTATGAGGGGAGGCGCCGGTCCGCGTGGGATCAGCTGTTGTCGACGATGATGTGGTGGCCCTGGCGAACCCAGCGCCCTTGCTCACTGCCCGGCAGGCCCGAACGGGCGCCTGCGGACTTGCGGCCCGGTTGCGCTGGCAGCAGGCCCGGCGCGTGGCGCTGCGCCGCCCTGTGCAGTGCCGCGCGGGCAACTGACTGCGCGTTGCCGCCCGGCAGCCGTAGCGCCGTGCGGGTCGCGCTGTTGGCCAGGCGCACGAAACGCCTGGCCGCCTCGAATTCCTGATCCTCCGGGCTCAGCCCTTCCAGCTCGAGGCCGAAGTAGCGCCCGGCCGCCGCCGCGGTGCCGGACGCGCGGGCGCTGCCCGGCCGTCCGCTCAGCGCCCGCTCCAGCACCGGCAGGGTGCGCCGCGCGGTGGCGCTCAGCAGTGCCGCCAGGGCGCGTCCCTGCGCCGAGCCGGGCGCCAGACCGGCGCGCGCCTGCAGGCGGGTGAGCAGCTGCGCCAACTGGGGCGGGCTGCGGACTTCCAGCAGCGCCGCGGCGAACTCCAGCTCGTCCAGTTCGTCCTGCTCGGCGGCGACGGGGCGCAGCGCCGGCTGCTGTAGCTCGAGGGCTGCGAACTGCGGCTGGTAGTCGAGAAGCGCGCGCGTCATGCCTGGATCCTCCTGTCGCGGCCGGTGCCGGCGGGGTGGCGAAGCCTGCAGGGCATATCGCAAGGGGCGTGCCAGCGGCGCAGGCGCGTTTGGCCGGGGTTAGCGTGGCCGTCGGGCGAAAGGAACTTCGCGCGGGGCGGCCGGCTTGGGGTGCGGGGGTGAAAAATGCTTCGCGCCTGGCGCAGGCAGCCGAACCCGCTGGCGCCCGGGGACGATCTGTCGTGGGAATGCCGTGCATTGCGCCGGCGGGATTGGCTAACCTGCGCGCATTCGCCAACAGGAGGTTTCCATGAGCTTCGAGATCCGTCCCGCCCAGCCTGCCGACGCCGAACAGATCCTCGCCTTCATCCGCGAGCTGGCCATCTACGAGCGCGCCGAGCACTCGGTGGTGGCCAGCGTCGACGACATCCGCCGCAGCCTGTTCGCCGAGGGCGCCCCGGCCCGTGCGCTGATGTGCCTGCGCGATGGCCGGCCGGTCGGCTACGCGGTGTACTTCTTCAGCTACTCGACCTGGCTGGGGCGCAACGGCATCTACCTGGAGGACCTCTACGTCACGCCCGAACAGCGCGGCAGCGGCGCGGGCCGTCAGTTGCTGCGCCACATCGCCCGCGAGGCGGTGGCCAACGACTGCGGGCGGCTGGAGTGGAGCGTGCTGGACTGGAACGAGCCGGCCATCGGCTTCTACCGCTCGCTGGGCGCCGAGCCGCAGGACGAGTGGGTGCGCTACCGCCTGGAGGGCGAGGCGCTGCGCAGCTTCGCCCGGGGCTGAAGCCGCGCAGCCGGGCTCAGCACTTCACCAGCGCCGGCCGCCACCAGCCGGGGAGCAGCGCGCGGACCGCGGGCTGGGCGAAGCGGTCGTCGAGCAGGTACACCACGCCCTCGTCCGAGGTGGTGCGGATCACCCGCCCGGCGGCCTGCACCACCTTCTGCAGCCCGGGGTACAGGTAGGCGTAGTCGTAGCCGTTGTCCGGGCCGAACAGCTGCGCCATGCGCGCCTTGACCTCCTCGTTGACCTCGTTGACCTGCGGCAGGCCGAGGGTGGCGATGAAGGCGCCGATCAGCCGCTCGCCGGGCAGGTCGATGCCCTCGCCGAAGGCGCCGCCGAGCACGGCGAAGCCGATACCGCGCGAGTGCTCGGTGAAACCGTCGAGGAAGGCCTGGCGCTCGCCCTCGTTCATGCTGCGGCTCTGCGCCGTGGTCGGGATGTCCGGATGCAGGGTGGCGAACAGCTCCAGCACCTGCTGCAGGTAGGCGTAGCTGCTGAAGAACGCCAGGTAGTTGCCCGGCCGCGCGCGGTACTGCGCGGCGATGACCCGGCAGATCGGCGCCAGGCTCGCCGCGCGGTGCTGGTAGCGGGTCGACAGGTTGCGCACGATGCGCACCGCCAGCTGTTCGGCGGCGAACGGCGACTCCACCTCCAGCCAGCGGCTGTCCTGCGGCAGGCCGAGCAGGTCGCGGTAGTAGTCGGCCGGGCGCAGGGTGGCGGAGAACAGCGTGGTGCTGTGGGCGTTGGCGAAGCGTTCGGCGAGGAAGGGCGCCGGCACCAGGTTGCGCAGGCACAGGGTCGAGCGGCTGCGACTGGCCTTGCCGGCATGCCGGCTGATGTCGAACAGCGAGTGCGGCCCGTAGGCCTCGGCGAGGCGGCAGAACTGCAGGGCATCCAGATAGAACTGCAGCAGGGCGCGCTCGTTGCCGTCGGGCTGGTCGGTCAGGTGGTCGGTGATGGCGCTGACCGCCTTCTGCAGCGCGGCGACGAACAGGTCCGGCACGCCGGGCAGGATCTGGTAGTCGCTGTCCTGGTCGCGGTTGAGCTGGTTCCAGTGGCGGCCGACCCGCTCCAGCGGGCTCTTCAGCTTGGCCGGCGCCGACTTGCGCATGTCCATGAACACGTGCTGGTCCAGCTCGGCGGTGTACATGCCGCGCGCCCGCTCGACCAGGTTGTGCGCCTCGTCGACCAGCACGGTCACCCGCCAGTCGTTGAGCACCGTCAGGCCGTGGAGCAGGGCGCTGAGGTCGAAGTAGTAGTTGTAGTCGCCGACCACCACGTCGGCCCAGCGGCACAGCTCCTGGCTCAGGTAGTAGGGGCAGACCTGGTGGGCGAGGGCGATCTCGCGCACCTCGGCCTGGGTCAGCCAGCGCCGCCCGAGCGCCGCCAGCCGCGCCGCCGGCAGGCGGTCGTAGAAGCCCTTGGCCAGCGGGCAGGACTCGCCGTGGCAGCTGCGCTCCGGGTGCTCGCAGGCCTTGTCGCGCGCCACGTGTTCGAGCACCCGCAGCGGCAGCTCGGCTTCCTGTTGGCGCAGGCTGGCCAGCGCATCCAGGGCCAGGCGCCGGCCCGGCGTCTTGGCGGTGAGGAAGAACAGCCGGTCGAGCCGTTGGCCGGGGAAGGCCTTGAGCTGGGGGAACAGGGTGGCGAGGGTCTTGCCGATGCCGGTGGTGGCCTGCGCCAGCAGCGTGTCGCCGTCGCGGGCGGCACGGTAAACCGCCTCGGCGAGCTGGCGCTGGCCGCGGCGGAACTCGGGCCAGGGGAAGCGCAGGCAGGTGAGGCCGGCGTCGCGCGCCACGCGGTGCGCCTGCTCCTGCTCTGCCCAGGCGATGAAGCGCTGGCACTGCAGGGCGAAGAAGGCCTCCAGCTCGGCCGCCGCGAAGCGCTCGCGCAGGACGGTCTCCTTCTGCGTGAGCACGTTGAAGTAGACGACCGCCAGCTCGATCTCGGTGAGGCCCTCGCTCTGGCACAGCAGCCAGCCGTACACCTTGGCCTGCGCCCAGTGCAGCTGGCGGTGGTTGTCGGGGATGCGCGCCACGTCGCCGCGGTGGGTCTTGATCTCCTCCAGCAGGTTCTCCAGCGGGTCGTAGCCGTCGGCGCGGCCGCTGACCCGCAGGCCGGGATAGCCGCCGGCCAGCGGTAGTTCGGCCCGGTAGTGCGGGCCGCGCCGCGCCACCACCGTCTGGTGGCCGGCGATGCCCTCCTGGGCGGTGGGCGCCGGGGTGAAACGCAGGTCGAGGTCGCCGGCCTTGGCGGTGAACTCGCACAGCGCACGCACGGCGACCGCATAGCTCATGCCGCGGCCCAGTTCACGTAGCAGACCTCGACCGGGATGCCGTGCGCGGCGGCGAAGGCCAGCCAGCGCTTCTGGTTGTCCTGCAGGCGGTCGCCCGGACCCTTCACCTCGATAAGCCGGTAGCGGCGCTCGGCCGGGTGGAACTGGATCAGGTCGGGCATGCCGGCGCGGTTGGCCCTGAGGTCGCCCAGCAGGCGTTCGCAGCAGGCGCGCAGGTGCGCGGCGGGGATGCAGTCCAGCGCCAGTTCGAGCAGCGCCTCGTCGAGCAGGCCCCAGAACACGAAGGGCGACTGGGTGCCGAACTTGTCGCGATGCAGCTGGCGCACGTGCGTCCGGTAGCTGCCGTCGTCCAGGCGCGCCAGGCAGGCGTCGAACAGCGGCTTGCGCCGTGCGTAAAAGTCGCTGCTGTACAGGTCGACCGGGCCGCTGTGGAAGGGGTGGAAGAAGGCCCCCGGCAGCGGCGCGAAGATCGCCTCCCAGCACAGCAGGCCGAACAGGCTGCACAGCAGGGTGTTCTCCACGTAGTGCACCGGCGCCTCCGCGCGGTGCAGATGCTCGCGCACCGCGTGTTCGACGCTGCCATGCGCCGGGCGCGCCAGCACCAGCTGGCTGTTCGTCTCGGCGACGGCGGTGCGGCGTTTCGGCGCCGGCAGGCCGAGCTTGCGCGCCAGGCGCGGCAGGGCGCGCTCCAGGCGCTGGGCTTCCTCGTCGTTGTGCGGGCTGGCGCTCGCCTGCACGGCCAGCGCGTGGGCCTCGGCGTGGCGTTCGAGCTTTTCCAGCACGCGGATCTGCCGCCAGCGCGCCTCGCCGTGGGCGCAGCGCCGGTACAGGTCCAGCGCCGCCTCGGCCGCGCCGTCCTTCTCCAGCTGCTGGGCCAGCTTGAACAGCAGCCGGGCGTGGCGCGACTGCAGGTAGGGGTTGGCACTGGCGAAGTCGAGCAGGCCGTCCAGCACGGACTCGACTGGCTCGCCAGCCTCGAAGCGCTCGCGCCGTTCGCGCAGGAACAGGTAGTCGTCGACGTCCGCGCGGCAACGGAAGCCGCGCGACTCGGGGCTGATCGGCACCGCTTCGTAGCGGAAGATGCCCAGGTCGGTGAGGACGAACTCCGACCAGTCCTGGCTCAGGTTGCCGAAGAACAGCAGGCGCAGGCGGTCGCACAGTGCGCCGACCTGCAGGCTGTACAGGCGCTCGTCGAGGCCCGGGCACCAGGCGGCGAATGGCTGCGCCGGCAGCTCGAGGGCCGCGAGTTGCGCCTCCAGTTCGGCCTTCTTCTGGCTGGCGCGGCGGTCGGCCAGCGGCAGATGGGCGAGCAGCTCGTCCTTGCGCAGCAGGGCGGCGACCTCGCGGGCCTCCAGCGGTGCGCGGTCGCTGAGCCAGCCCAGTTCGAGCAACGTCGCCGCCGCCGCGTGGGTGGCACCGATCTCGGCGTACTGCAGCTTGCTGGCGCGGAAGTGGCAGCCCTTGCGCATCACCATGCGCACCAGCAGCGCCTGCGCGGGCAGCGGCAGCGCGGCGAAGCGGGCGATGAAGGAGGATTCCTCGGCACTGAGCAGATCGGCATAGCGTTCGCCGACCCAGGCGAGCGCGGTGCGGAAGTTGCCGAGGTAATAGAGTTCGGGAGGCAGGGGCGCGGACATGGCGCGATGATCTGTATAGGCATCCAGCATGTCAACGCTGTGCGTCGGATTCGTTGCCGCCCGCGGGCGTCGTTGCCGGAGCGGGCGCCGGGGCGGAAGTCGCCATCGCGCGGATAAAAAAACCGCCCGTACCTCGCGGTACGGGCGGCCAAGATCGGGTAACGCCTCTGAAAACCCGATCAGCTCACAACATGCTCATGCAATTTGCTGGGCCTTGGCCGGCTGGATGTGCACCACCTGCACCGGCACCGCCTCGACCTTCGGCTGCGGCTTGGCATAGCGCTGCGGGGAGAAGGCGTGCAGCAGCTGCGCCTCGCGAGACTTGACGCGCTCGACGCTGGCCAGCTTGACGTGGCCGTAGCCGCGGATCTCCTCGGCCAGCGCGGCGATGCGCACGGCGGCGTCGAGGTTGTCCTCGGTCAGCTGCGGCAGCAGCTCGCGGATGCGCGCGGCGTAGTCCTCGATCAGCCGGCGCTCCATGCGCCGCTCCTCGGTCTTGCCGAACAGGTCCAGCGCGCTGCCGCGCAGGGCCTTGGCCTTGGCCAGCAGCGGGAAGACCTTGGCAAGCCACGGGCCCAGGGTGATCTTGCGCGCACGGCCGTCCGCGCCCGGGCGCGACAGCAGCGGCGGGGCCATGTGGAATTCCAGGCGGAAGTCGCCCTCGAACTGCGCTTCCAGCTGGGCGCGGAACTGCGGGTCGCTGTATAGACGCGCCACCTCGTACTCGTCCTTGTAGGCCATCAGCTTGGCGTAGCCGCGCGCCACCGCCGGGCTCAGGCGCAGCTTGGCCTGCGGGCCGAGCAGGGCGCGTTCGGCCTTCGCCACCTCGTCGACCAGTTGGCGGAAGCGGCGGGCGTAGGCGGCGTTCTGGTAGTCGGTGAGCAGCAGCTCGCGGTGGGCGACCAGCTCGTCGAAGTCCTCGATGGCGCGGAACTCGTCGATCTCGGCGCTGCGGCTGAGCAGCTGGCGCAGGCCCTGCGGGTTGGCGCGGGCCAGGCGGCCGAGCCCGAAGGCGGCCAGGTTCATCGGTACGGCGACGCCGTTCAGCTCGATGGCGCGCTCAAGCGATTCCAGGCTCAGCGGGATCAGCCCGGCCTGCCAGGCGTAGCCCATCAGCAGGATGTTGGCGCCGATGCTGTCGCCGAGGGCGCGCTGCGCCAGGCTCTGCGCGTCGCACAGCTCCAGGCCGGCCTCGCCGACGGCGTGGCGGATCTTCTCCAGCAGGCCTTCGGTCTGCAGGTTGGCGTCCGGGTTCTGCACGAATTCGGCGGTGGGTAGCACGTGGCGGTTGGCGACCACCCTGGTGCGGCCGTGCTTGACGCTCTGCAGGGCGTCGGCGGAGGCGGCGACCACCAGGTCGCAGGCGAGCAGGGCGTCGGCCTGCTGGGTGTCTATGCGCACCTGATTGAGGCGCTCCGGCACGTCGGCCAGGCGCACGAAGGACAGCACGGCGCCGCCCTTCTGGGCGAAGCCCATGAAGTCGAGCACGCTGGCCGACTTGAATTCCAGGTGGGCGGCCATGCTGATCAGCGCGCCGACGGTGACCACGCCGGTGCCGCCGACGCCGGTGACCAAGAGGTCGTAGGGCGCGTTCCAGACGTGGGCCGCCGGGCGCGGCAGGTTGTTCAGCAGCTCGGCGAGCGCGCGCTGGCCTGCTTCGCCCTGCAGGGCGCCGACGCCCTTGCGCACGCGACCGCCCTTGACCGAGACGAAGCTCGGGCAGAAGCCGTTGACGCAGGAGTAGTCCTTGTTGCACGACGACTGGTCGAGCTGGCGCTTGCGGCCCAGTTCGGTCTCCAGCGGCACCAGCGACAGGCAGTTGGAGGCCACGCCGCAGTCGCCGCAGCCTTCGCACACCGCCTGGTTGATGAACAAGCGACGGTCCGGATCGGGGAACTCGCCCTTCTTGCGGCGGCGACGCTTCTCGGCGGCGCAGGTCTGCTCGTAGATCAGCACGGTGACGCCGGCGGTTTCGCGCAGTTCGCGCTGGATCCTGTCGAGATCCTCGCGCGGGTGGAAGGCGGTACTGGCCGGGAAGCGGTCGCGCTGGCTGGCGTACTTGGCGATGTCGTCGCTGAGCACCACCACCTTGCGTGCGCCCTCGGCGGTGACCTGCTGGGCGATGGCGTCGACGGTGATGGTGCCGTCCACCGGCTGGCCGCCGGTCATGGCCACCGCGTCGTTGAACAGGATCTTGTAGGTGATGTTGGCCTTGGCGGCGATCGACTGGCGGATCGCCAGGTAGCCGGAGTGGTAGTAGGTGCCGTCGCCGAGGTTCTGGAACACGTGCGGCACCTGGGTGAAGCGCGAGTGCGCCGCCCAGTCGACGCCTTCGCCGCCCATCTGGATCAGGCCGCTGGTGTCGCGGTCCATCCAGTTGGCCATGAAGTGGCAGCCGATGCCGGCCAGCGCGCGCGAGCCTTCCGGCACCTTGGTCGAGCTGTTGTGCGGGCAGCCGGAGCAGAAGTAGGGCGAGCGGCGCACTGCGTCGGCCAGGTTGCTCAGCTGCGACGGCGCGGTGAAGTCGCGGACCAGGTGGCGGCGGTCGAGATCGGCGGTCTGGCGGGCCAGCCAGTCGGCCAGCACCGGCATGATGCGCGACGGGCGCAGCTCGCCGAGGGCGGAGAGCAGCGGCTTGCCGGCGGCGTCCTGCTTGCCGAGCAGGCGCGGGCGCAGCTCGCTCGGCTGGTTGTACAGCAGCTCGCGCAGCTGGCGCTCGATCACCGGCGCCTTCTCCTCGATCACCAGCACCTCGTCGAGGCCGCGCACGAAGTCCAGCGCGCGGTTCGGCTCGATGGGGAAGGACAGGCCGATCTTGTAGACGCGGATGCCGGCGCGGGCCAGGTCGTCGAGGGAGATGTCCAGGCGACGCAGGCACTCGAGGAAGTCGAGGTGCGCCTTGCCGCAGGTGACGATGCCGAAGCGCGCGTTGTCGCAGGCGACGATGGTCTTGTCGATGCTGTTGCTCTTGGCGAAGGCGCGCACCGCGTCGAGCTTGTCGGCCTGGCGGGCTTCCAGCTGCAGCGAGGGCAGGTCCGGCCAGCGATAGTGCAGGCCGCCGGCCGGCGGGGTGTAGTCCACCGGGGCGTCGAAGCGGGTCTGGATGCGGTCCAGATCGACGGTCGAGCCGCTTTCCACCACCTCGGACAGGGCGGTGAAGCCGACCCAGGCGCCGGAGAAGCGCGACAGCGCCCAGCCGTACAGGCCAAACTCGAGGTATTCGGCGATGGTCGCCGGGGAAACGGTCGGCACGCTCCAGGCCTGGAAGGCCAGGTCGCTCTGGTGCGGCATGGAGGAGGACACGCAGCCGTGGTCGTCGCCGGCGACGATCAGCACGCCGCCGTTGGGCGAGGAGCCGTAGGCGTGGCCGTGCTTCAGGGCATCGCCGGCGCGGTCGACGCCCGGGCCCTTGCCGTACCAGTAGGCGAACACGCCGTCGACGGTGCGCTGCGGGTCGGATTCGACCTGCTGGGTGCCGAGCACCGCGGTGCCGCCCAGTTCTTCGTTGATCGCGGGGAGGAATTCGATCTGGTTGTCGGCCAAGAGGCGCTTGGCCTTCCACAGGGCCTGGTCGACCATGCCCAGAGGCGAGCCCCGATAGCCGCTGATGAAGCCGGCGCTGTTGAGGCCGCGCGCGCGGTCGAGGGCGCGCTGCATCAGCGGCAGGCGGACCAAGGCCTGGGTGCCGGTGAGGAAGATCTGGCCGCGGGTGGCTTCGAGGCTGTCGCTCAGGCGGTAGTCGTCGCGCAGCTGCACGGTGCTGGCGCGCTCGGTCGCATGGGTCATTGTTGTTGTCCTGCGAGAGGTGTTGTTCTGTGGGGAATAGTGTTCCCCAGCGCAGGCGGTTTTTTGTTTCTCTTTTTCCCTGGTAGACGGTAGATTCGAGAAAAAATTAATCGATATTTCGGCAAAAGGAGAATGTCATGCTCGACAAGTTCGCCCGCCAGCTGCTCAGCGAACTGCAGCGCGACGCCCGGCAGACCATGCAGCAGCTCGCCGAGAAGGTCGGCCTGTCGACCACGCCCTGCTGGCGGCGCATCAAGGAGCTGGAGGAGGAGGGGGTGATCCGCCGTTACACGGTGCTGGTGGATCGCGAGAAGGTCGGCCTGCAGAACTGCGTGTTCGCCGAGGTGGCGCTGAGCCGCCACGCCGGCGACGTGACCGCCGAGTTCGAGGCGGCGGTGGCGGCTACCCCGGAGATCGTTGCCTGCTACGCCACCACCGGCAAGGCCGACTACCTGATCAAGGTGGTCACCAGCGACATCAAGGCCTACGATCAGGTGCTGCAGCAGCGCATCTTCCGCCTGCCCGGGGTGGCCAGCGTGCACACCAGCGTGGTGCTCCGGGAGGTGAAGGACGAGGTGAGCCTGCCGCTGTAGCGGGCGCTACCAGATCTGGTAGGGCGTGCCCTGGTCGGTGGTCCGGTAGCGGACGGGGGGAGCCGCTGGCTGCGGAATGCCCGGCGCTACGGGTTGCGCCTGCGGGCGCAGCGGTTGCGCCACGCTGCGCGAGGGCGGCTCGTAGCGCAGCGGCCGGGCCACGCTGGCGGCCAGGCTGCCCTCGATCTGGCCGGAGATGTGGTAGACCCCGGCCAGCACGCCGTTCTCATGGTTGCGCATCAGGTTCAGCCAGTCCTCCTGAAAGGCGGCCTGCAGGTTGTTGCGCAGGCGCGATTCCATCTTCGGGCGCTCCTTTTCCCGCAGGATGGCGCTGATGCCCGCGGTGCCCAGCGACAGCGCCATGCCGGCGGCGCCGCCGATCGCCGAGGAGATGGCGCCGGCGACACTGCTGGTGGCGAGCTCGTTGACCAGGCTTTCGCTGGTCTTCTGCGCCACGTTGGAAATTCCGGGGTCCGAGGACCAGTCCTTGCTGCGTCCGGGCGATTGCTGAATCCGCGCGATCAGCGCCTCGTAGGCCGGCATCCCGTCCAGCCGCTTCGCCTCCACGAGCTGGTACAGCGAGGCGCCGCCCGACGAGGAACCCAGCGAGATCGCCGGAATGGCCTGCAGATGATGGTCGAACTGATCCGCGGGCACGCCATAGCGCTGCGGCAGCTTGCGCACCTGCAGGCCGAGTTGCTGGATGTAATAGCGGGTGGCCTGCTCCATCACCTGGTCCGGATCGACCTGCCTGGCGACCGGCTCCAGCACCAGGTCGTGGTACTGCTCCTGCAGGTAGACCGCCAGGCGCTGCACGGTCGGATCCTTCTCGCCATCGGCATTCATCTTGTACCAGGCGACTTTCATGGTCAGCCACTGCCGGGTCCAGTAGCTGGAGTACCAGGGAATGAATTCGGCTTCGGTGCGCTGGTAGACCAGGTCCATCCAGCGCTGCATGTTCTGCTGGGCGTAGCTGGAGGCCTGCTCGCTGGCGCTCAGCGAGGCGGCGAAGATGTCGCTGTCGATCTGGCGCCAGGTGCTGGCCGAAACGTGCGGGGGCGGCGGCTGGGGGGGACGTTCCCTGCCGGCGCAACCGGCAAGGCTCAGCAGCAGCGCCACGATCAGCAGGCGCAGGCAGAGCAGCGGCGGGTCGACCAGCTGACTCGACAGG
This sequence comes from Pseudomonas oryzae, assembly GCF_900104805.1. Classification (NCBI taxonomy): domain Bacteria; kingdom Pseudomonadati; phylum Pseudomonadota; class Gammaproteobacteria; order Pseudomonadales; family Pseudomonadaceae; genus Pseudomonas; species Pseudomonas oryzae. Next base: position 1,332,275 of record NZ_LT629751.1, read on the forward strand.
GCAACGACATCCGCTGTCTGGCGCGTCCCGGGCGGGGCCTTGACGTTGTACATGGGACTTCGAAGGCTCCGCAGACCTCAAGGGGCTGCGCTTTCCTTCCTCGCGAACTGCTGCGGAGCTCATGCAGTCGCCAGCCACGCCTGCGGGGCGTCCCGCAGGTCCGCCACCGTCGCTTTCAGTCTAGTCCTCGCCTGCGGCTCACGGAGCGTCATCCGGCGAGCGGTGCACCGGACTGGCGAAAGATGGGAGGTGGTGGCCGGGGCCAGCTGGAGAAGGGCTCCCGAAGGCGGCGCCTGGGCGCCACCTCCGGGAGGGGGTGACGCTTACTGCTTGGCTTCGACTTCCGCCTCGACGCGGCGGTTGATGGCGCGACCTTCGGAGGTGGCGTTGTCGGCCACCGGGCGGCTCTCGCCATAGCCGACCGAATCGACCCGATTGGGCGCGATGCCATACTCGTTGACCAGTACGTCACGCACGGCGTTGGCTCGCCGCTCGGACAGGCGCTGGTTGTAGGCGTCGGTGCCCACCGAGTCGGTGTGGCCTTCCACGACGGTGCTGGTCTGCGGGTACTCGTTCATGAAGTCCGCGACCGCCTTGATGTCGGCCTTGTAGCCTTCCTTGACCACGGACTTGTCGAAGTCGAACTTGACGTCCAGTTCCACGCGCACCACGGCGGGTGCCTGAGCCATGGGTTCGGGCTCGACCGGCGCTGCTACCGGCAGCGGGCAGCCACGCTCGTCCACCTGGGTACCCTTCGGCGTGTTGGGGCACTTGTCCTCCTTGTTGACCACGCCGTCGCCATCGGCGTCGCCGTGTACCCAGCAATAGGCCGCGCCGGTGATGGCGCCGATACCCAGGCCGCCGGCTGCCCAGCTGGAGCTTTCGATGGCGCCGAGGCTGGCGCCGACCACGCCACCGACTGCCGCGCAAGGCGGCCAGTCGCTCTGCACCAGTCCGGCGCAACCCGACAGCAGGCCGCTAACCAGAGCCAGGGGTAAAGCAGTCCGCACTATTCTCATTCTTGGTTCTCCTCGATTGATCGGGCGCATTGCTTAGCCGGCCTTGCACCTCGCACCTTGCAGGCAGACCAATGCAGGAAAGTGTTGCACCGGAAACGGCGTTGTCAAAAAGCCTGCGCGTTTAGTGCATAAAGACTGATGGATGTCATGCCGGAGGCGATCGATGTGAGCCGTCCGGGCGGATAGCCCGTCATGCCAACCCGAGCCACGGCCAGCCGGCGGGATACGCCGCGGCCGACCACTTCCAGGGAGTGCGCCATGAGTACCCACGAATCTTCCAGCCAGCTGTCCTCGTCCTTCGACTGCCCGCTGCGCGACGGCGAGCGGCTGATCCAGCGCATCGACGCGCGGCTGGCGCAGATCGGCGGCGGTATCCCGGTCAACCGCCTGCTGCCGTCGCGGCAGCGCCGGATGATCGGCGCTTGGTGCTTCCTCGACCATGCCGGCCCGGCGCGTTTCGAGCCGGGGCAGGGCATGCACGTCGGCCCGCACCCGCATATCGGCCTGCAGACCTTCACCTGGATGATCGAGGGCGAGGTGCTGCACCACGACAGCCTGGGCTCGGAGCAGGTAATCCGTCCCGGTCAGGTCAACCTGATGACCGCCGGACGCGGCATCAGCCATAGCGAGGTGTGCCTGGACGACCAGCGCGTGCTGCACGCGGCGCAGCTGTGGATCGCCCTGCCGGCCGCCGACGGCGAGTGCGCGCCGGCCTTCGAGCACTACCCGGATTTGCCGCGCTGGGCGCGCGACGGTTGCGATTTCACCCTGCTGGCCGGGCGCTTCGAGGGGCAGCGGGCGCCGACGCGGCTGTATTCGCCGCTGCTCGGCGTCGAGCTGCGCAGCGCGGCTGGCAGCCAGCTGGAGCTGACGCTGGAGAGCGCGTTCGAGTACGGCATCCTGCCGCTGGAAGGCGAGGTGCGCCTCGGCGCCGAGAGCTTCGCCGCCGACCAGCTGGCCTACCTGGGGCGCGGTCGCGAGCGCCTGCACCTGGAGCTGGCGCCGGGCAGCCGCGCCCTGCTGCTGGGCGGCGAACCGTTCGGCGAGGAGATTCTCATCTGGTGGAACTTCGTCGGCCACAGCAAGGCGCAGATCGCCCGGGCGCAGCGCGACTGGGAGGCCGGCAGCCCGCGCTTCGGCGGTGTGCCGGGCTACGACGGCGCCCCGCTGGTGGCGCCGCCGTTGCCGTGGCGGGAGGTCTGAGCCGGGGCGCTCAGCGCTCGATCGCCAGCGCCACGCCCTGACCACCGCCGATGCACAGGGTGGCGAGGCCGCGCCTGGCGTCGCGGCGGAGCAGCTCGTGCAGCAGGCTGACCAGGATGCGGCAGCCGGAGGCGCCGATCGGGTGGCCGAGGGCGATGGCGCCGCCGTTGACGTTGACCTTGTCGGCGTCCCAGCCCAGCTCCTGGCCGACCGCCAGCGCCTGGGCGGCGAAGGCTTCGTTGGCTTCGATCAGGTCGAGCTGCGCCAGGCTCCAGCCGGCCTTGTCCAGGCAGCGGCGGGTGGCGGCCACCGGGCCGATGCCCATGATCGCCGGATCGACCCCGGCATTGGCGTAGGCGGCAATCCGCGCCAGTACCGGCAGGCCGAGGCTGGCGGCCTTTTCGGCGCTCATCAGCAGCACCGCGGCGGCGCCGTCGTTGAGGGTCGAGGCGTTGCCGGCGGTGACGCTGCCGTCCTTCCTGAATGCCGGCTTGAGCTTGGCCAGCGCGGCGGCGCTGGTCTCGGCGCGCGGCTGCTCGTCGGTGGCGAAGACCAGCGGCTCGCCCTTGCGCTGCGGGATCGACACCGGGGTGATCTCGTTGGCGAAGCGCCCGGCCTCGATGGCGGCGCAGGCCTTCTGCTGCGAGGCGGCGGCGAAGGCGTCCTGCTCCTCGCGGCTGATGGCGTACTTCTCCACCAGGTTCTCGGCGGTGATGCCCATGTGGTAGTCGTGGAAGGCGTCCCACAGGCCGTCGTGGATCATGCTGTCGAGCAGTTGGGCATGGCCCATGCGCAGGCCGGTGCGCGCCTTGGGCAGCACGTAGGGCGCCAGGCTCATGTTCTCCATGCCGCCGGCGATCACCACCTCGGCGTCGCCGCAGCGGATCGCCTGGGCGGCCAGGTGCACGGCCTTGAGGCCGGAGCCGCAGACCTTGTTGAGGGTCAGCGCCGGCACCGCATGCGGCAGGCCGGCCTGGATGGCGGCCTGGCGCGCCGGGTTCTGCCCGGAGCCTGCGGTGAGCACCTGGCCGAGGATTACCTCGTCGACGCTGGCCGGGT